>JAVMKH010000169.1:0-51203 GCA_031732935.1 Candidatus Contendibacter sp. | reverse complement strand
CCTACGCGAAGGGCGGGTGCGGGATGCCTTGGCCGAATTGCAGGCCCAGGTGCGTAAGGAACCCGCCAACGCCAAGCACCGTGTTTTCCTGTTTCAGCTGCTGGCGGTGCTGGGGCAGTGGGAGCGGGCGTTGAATCAATTGAACGTGCTAGGCGAAATGGACGCCTCGTCGCTGTCGATGGTGCAGACCTACCGCGAGGCCATCCGTTGCGAACTAGTGCGGGCGGACGTTTTCGCGGGCCGGCGCTCGCCATTGGTGTTTGGTGATCCCGCGCCTTGGGTGGCGTTGGTGCTAGAAGCGTTGCGATTGACCGGGGAGGGCCATCCCGCCGAGGCTCAAACGGTACGCGACCAGGCGTTCGATGCGGCGCCGGCGACGGCGGGAACGCTGGATGGCCAGCCGTTCGCCTGGCTGGCCGATGCCGACCCTCGGTTGGGGCCGATGCTGGAAGCCGTCGTCAACGGCCGCTATTACTGGATTCCGTTCCAGCGGATTCGGACCATCGTGCTGGAGCAGCCCGCCGATCTACGGGATTACATCTGGATGCCAGCGCGATTCACCTGGGCCAACGGTGGTGAAACCGTCGGCCTGATCCCAGCGCGCTATCCCGGTTCCGATACCAGCGCCGATCCACTGATCCAGTTAGGTCGTAAGACCGAATGGCTGGAAGGCGAGGGGGACGCTTGTCAGGGGTTGGGCCAACGGATGCTGGCGACCGATCAGGGCGAGTATCCGCTGCTGGATATTCGGTGCATCGAGTTGAATGCCGAGGAAGGCTCGGTCGAAAAAACTTCCTCCGAAGCGGGCGTCGGCGATGGCTGAACTGACACCGAGGGAGCGGTTGCAGCCCTCGCTGCTGGATCGGTTGACCGATGACGAACCGGATCGCCAGCAGGAATCTCGGGAACAGCGGGTACTGTCGATGAACCGGTTGCGCGAAAGCGTCCTGCGTGATTTGGCGTGGCTGTTCAACGCCACCCGAATGGTGGATGACGAGGAGATCGAGCGCTATCCCTTCGCCGCCCGATCGGTAATCAATTACGGGTTGCCGTCGTTGTCGGGTGCCACGGCCCGCAGCCTGGACTTGAACGAATTGGAGCGGAACCTGCGCCAGGCGGTCACCGATTTTGAGCCGCGGATTTATCGCAACTCGCTGCGCGTCCAAGCGGCGCTGACCGAGGAACGCATGAGCCACAATGCCCTGACCTTTGAAATCGAAGGCGACTTGTGGGCGCAGCCGATCCCGTTGCAATTGTATCTGAAGACCGAGATCGACCTGGAAAGCGGTCAGGTCAAGGTTGAGGAATCCAGCCGGGCCCGGGAGCGCTGATGGACCCGCGCCTGCTTGAGTATTACAACCGCGAATTGCAGCACCTGCGCGAGCTGGGTGGTGAATTCGCCCGGGAATTTCCCAAGATCGCCGGTCGACTGGGGTTGGAAGGATTCGAATGCGCTGATCCGTATGTCGAACGCCTGCTGGAGGGGTTTGGATTCCTGGCGGCGCGGGTGCAACTCAAGATGGACGCCGAGTTCCCGCGCTTCACCCAGCACCTGTTGGAGATCGTCTATCCGCACTATCTGGCGCCGACGCCGTCGATGGCGGTGGTCCAATTCCAGCCCGATCCGACCGAGGGCGCGTTGGAAAAAGGTTTTGTCGTTCCTCGGGGCGGCGAACTGCGCGGCATTCTGGGGAAAAGCGAACAGACGCCGTGTGAATACCGAACCGCGCACGATGTCACGCTCTGGCCGCTGGAACTGATTGAGGCGCAGTATTTCGCGGGTCGGGAGCCGGTGGCGCAATTGGAGCCAGCGGATTTGGCCCGGGTGCGGGCCGGGGTTCGACTGCGCCTGCGCACCACGCTGCCAGATTTGCCCATCGGCAAACTGGCGCTGGATCGCTTGGAGCTGTTCCTGAATGGCGGCGACGCCCTACCAGGGCGGCTTTACGAGCAATTGTTGGCGAATACCGTGCTGGTGGTTGTCCGGCCAGGCGAGCGACCGGCGCCCTGGTACGAGAAAATCGCGGCGAGCGCAATCCGGCGGCGAGGCTTCGAGGACGAAGATGCCCTGTTGCCCTGTCCGCCGCCGTCCTTCCACGGCTACCGGTTGCTGCACGAATATTTCGCTTTTCCGCAGCGCTATTTGTTCGTGGAGCTGGACGGGCTGGGGCCGGCGGCGCGGCGCTGCGTTGGCCGCGAACTGGAGGTGCTCATCCTGTTCAACCGGGCCGATCCGGCGTTGGAGAACGCGGTGACCGCCGCCCATTTCGCGCTGTTTTGCACGCCGGCCGTCAACCTGTTTCCCAAGCGGGCCGACCGCATTCACCTGAGCGATCAGGTGGCCGAGCATCATGTGGTGGCGGATCGCACCCGACCGATGGATTTCGAGGTCTATCAAGTCACTGGGGTCACTGGCATTGGCGCGGAGAACGAGGAACAGGACTTTCTGCCGTTCTACGCCAGCTATGACCGGCTGAGTCAGCGCGATCAACGTTCGTTCTACACGGTGCATCGCCTGCCGCGCCGGCTGTCCGACCGGCAGCGGCGCCACGGGCCGCGTTCCAGCTATGTCGGCAGCGAAACCTACCTGGCGCTGGTCGATGCCGACGAGACGCCCTATCGGGGTAGCCTGCGGCAACTGGCGGTCGCGACCCTGTGCACCAATCGCGATTTGCCGCTGCATATGCCGGTCGGTCGTGGCGACACGGATTTCAACTTGGCGTCCGGAGCGCCGGTGGGGTCCGCGCGCTGCCTGGCCGGCCCCACGGCACCGCGACCGTCCCCGGCCCACGGCGATACCGCCTGGCGGCTGATCAGCCATCTCACCTTGAACTATCTGTCGCTCGCCGACAGCGACGCCCGCCAGGGCGCGGTGGCCTTGCGGGAGTTGTTGGCGCTCTATGGCGATCTGGCCGATGCCGCCGCGCGCAAGCAAATCGACGGCGTATGCTCCATTCACGCCACGCCGATTACCCGGCGAGCACCGATTCCCGGCCCTATCGCCTTCGCGCGTGGTTTGGAAGTAGCGGTCACCTTGGACGAAGGCGCGTTTGAGGGAGTGGGCGGGTTCGTCTTGGGCGCGGTGCTGGAGCAGTTCTTCGCCAAGTACACCTCCATCAACTCCTTTACCGAAACGGTCGTCAAATCGACCGAACGGGGCGAGATCATGCGATGGCCAGCCCGGATCGGACGGCGGCACACGTTCTAGAACTGTTCGAAGCATTGCGGCGCGCGCCTTACGCCTTCCATTTTTTCCAGGCGTTGCGACGGCTGGAGTGTCTGTACCGTGACCGGCCGCGGCTGGGGAAATCGACGCAACTGGCTGATGACCCGATCCGGTTGGCGCAAGAACCCTCGCTGGCCTTCGCGCCGGCCACGCTGGCGGCGTTCGTTCCAGGCGATGGGGGTAAACCGCCCCGGTTGTCCGAATACTTCCTGGGGCTGTTTGGCCCACACGGGCCGTTGCCGATCCATCTGACCGAGTACGCCCGCGACCGCTGGCGCAATCATGGCGACCGCACCTTCGCTTGGTTCGCCGATGTCTTTCACCACCGGATGCTGTGTCTGTTCTACCGGGCCTGGGCGGATACCCAGCCGACGGTCAGTTTCGATCGGCCGGAGACCGACCGCTTCAATGTCTACGTCGGTGCTCCGTTTGGTTTGGGGATACCATCGCTGTGGAATCGGGACGCGGTTCCGGACTTGGCCAAGTTCCATTATGCCGGTCGGCTGGCCAACCAAACCCGTAATCCCGAGGGCTTGCAAGCGATTCTGGCGGACTTCTTTAAGCTACCCGTGGTGATTGAAACGTTTGTTGGTCATTGGTTGCCGCTGGCCGAGGCCAGTCGCTGCCGGTTGGGTGAAACGCCCGCCACTGGCCTGCTGGGCAGGACGGTAGTGATCGGCGAACGGGCGTGGGATTGTCAATATAAATTCCGCATCGTCATGGGACCGATGGGGCTGGCGGAATTCCAGCGGTTTCTGCCCGGTAGCGACAGTCTGCGACGGCTGGTGGCCTGGGTGCGCAATTACGTCGGCGACGAACTGCTGTGGGATTTCAACCCGATTTTGAAGAAAGAGGAAGTACCGCCGCTGGTGCTGGGCGAGGGAACCCGGCTGGGCTGGACCACTTGGCTGACCACCCGACCCTTGAGCCGCGACGCCGATGATTTGAAACTGGATGCGATTACTTATTGCGAATAAAGATGCCTTGAATTTTTGGGATTGGCTTCATGTAGCATGGAAAGGAGACGCTTTTCGACGAGTTCTCAAGAAAATTGCCTATTTAATGACCCATTTTCTATTAGATTTTAAACTGTCCGCTTTTGTACGAATGATGTTCCACCGTTGGTATTCAATTACTGAGGAGAAATGTTATGAAGCTAAGAATCAGTACCCTGTTTCTCGGTGTTTCCATCATGGCAAGCGGTCTTGCCTTTGCGGGAAACGATGGTTCCGCGCTGTGGATCGCCCAATGTGTGGCGGATAACAAAGATGAAAAGGCATCAGATTCGGTTATACAAAAATACTGTGAGTGTATGAATAATCAAATGAGCAGCGGTGAAATGCAATCTATCAGTCAGTGGGAGGAAACTCATCCAAAAGAAAGAAAGGAGTGTGAAGCGTACGCAGGTTGGAAATAGCTGAAGGTCTTCAATTTAAATTGGTTTATGGGAAAGAAATCATGAGCAAGAAGGCATTAATTCCAATCGGTATTCTGATTGTTTGCGGTACTGCTTATACGGCGGGAAGCGCGGAAAATCCGTCAACGACGGCAGCCCCGGCAACCTCAACAACAGCCCCGGCGGTTCCAGCGGTAACTTCACCGGCGGCTCCGGCAGCCCCAGCGGCAGCCTCGACAGCGGCGGCTCCAGCGGCAGCCTCGACAGCGGCGGCTCCAGCGGCAGTCCCAGCGGCGGCTCCAGCAGCCCCAGCGGCAGCCTCGACAGCGGCTCCAGCAGCCCCAACGGCAGCCTCGACAGCGGCTCCGGCGGCGGCTCTCAACTTCAGCGGAAAATGGTCGTCCAATCTTGTTGGCGATGTGACCATCGAACAGAAGGATAACAAGATCACGGGTACTTACCAGTACACTGAAGATAACGTCACCTATGATGGAAAGATTGAGGGTCTTATCAAGGATAAGCTGATCCAAGCCAAATGGTGGGCGCGTCCAAAGGTCGGTAGTGGAGAAGAGAGTCGAGGCGAACTGGAATGGAAGATCGCCGACGATGGCAAAATGCTGGTCGGCTGGTATCGTGAAGAAGGCGAGAAAGAGAAGTATGACTTCAACCTTCAGCGATGACCTTCACCTAGGTCAGGGATGATCTTGAATTGCATATATTGGGTTGTCGTTGTCTCGGCAACCCAGTTATCGATCAATCCACACTAACTGATGCTCTGTATCGAAGACTGCTGTCGGTTGTCTTGATGATCCATGGGTTCAGTAGGGTGCGGTCTTTAGTCAAGCAACATTTGGTTCTTTGACGGTTTTTTTGGAGTTGGTTTCCTTGAGTCAAGCGCCAGCCTGTCAAACCGGCTGGAAATCAGGTCCGCGCTATTGAAAGCTATGAGTATGCTACGTTATTGGCCGACCCCTGCTTGACTGGCTCCGCAAAAACCGTCAAAGAACCAATTTTTCATGATTTGAGGAGCCCGAATCCATGGCCGAAATCAGTCGTGTTGCTCTGTTCGGAAAGTTGAACAGCCTAGGCTACAAAGCCATCGAAAGCGCCACCGTGTTTTGCAAATTACGGGGCAATCCCTACGTGGAGTTGGTGCATTGGCTGCATCAGATTCTGCAATTGCCGGACTCCGACCTGCATCGGGCGATCCAGCAGTTCAGCCTGAACCCCTCCCGGCTGGCCAAGGATTTCACCGAGGCGCTGGATCGGTTGCCGCGCGGCGCGACCGCGATTTCCGATCTGTCCGCCCATGTGGACGCGGCGGTGAAGGAGGCCTGGGTTTACGCCACGTTGATGTTCAGCGATTCGCAGGTGCGTACTGGACATCTGTTGGTTGGAATGCTCAAGACGCCGGATCTGCGCAACGCGCTGCTGGCGATTTCCCGCGAGTTCGACAAGATTAAGTTGGATACGCTGACCGAGCGGTTCGCTGATATCGTCGCCGCGTCCCCGGAATCTGGTTTACGTGCTTCGGATGGTTCCCAGGTCGGCGGTGGCGCGGCCCCCGGCGAGGCCAGCGAGGCGATGGCGCCGGCGCAGATGGGCAAGCAGGAGGCGCTCCAGCGCTTTTCGGTCGATCTTACCGAGCGGGCGCGTAAGGGCGAACTGGACCCCATCGTCGGCCGCGACGAGGAAATCCGCCAGATCGTGGATATCCTGATGCGCCGCCGCCAGAACAACCCGATCCTGACCGGCGAGGCCGGTGTCGGCAAGACTGCCGTCGTGGAAGGTTTCGCCCAGCGGATTGCCGCAGGTGATGTTCCACCACCGCTCAAAGACGTGACCCTGCGGGTGCTGGACGTGGGGTTGTTGCAGGCCGGCGCCAGCATGAAGGGCGAGTTCGAGAACCGACTGCGGCAGGTGATCGACGAGGTGCAAACCTCGCCCAAGCCGATCATCCTGTTCATCGACGAAGCGCATACCCTGGTTGGCGCGGGCGGCGCGGCCGGCACCGGTGACGCCGCCAATCTGCTAAAACCCGCTCTGGCGCGCGGCAAGCTGCGCACCATCGCCGCCACCACCTGGGCCGAGTACAAGAAACACATCGAGAAGGATCCCGCCCTGACCCGCCGGTTCCAGGTGGTGCAGGTCGGCGAGCCAAGCGAGGAGAAGTCTATCCTGATGATGCGCGGCATGGCCTCGACCATGGAACAACACCACCGGGTGCAGATTCTCGACGAGGCGCTGGAAGCGGCGGTGAAATTGTCGCACCGCTACATTCCGGCCCGCCAGTTGCCGGACAAAGCGGTCAGCCTGCTGGATACCGCCAGTGCGCGGGTCGCCATCAGCCTGCATGCGACGCCGGCGGAGGTCGAGGATTGTCGCCGCCGCATCGAGGGACTGAAAACCGAATTGGAAATCATCGGTCGGGAAACGGCGGTCGGCATCGATACCGCCCAGCGCCAGGCCACCGCCACCGAAAAATTACAGGCCGAGGAGGCGCGGCTGGCGGAGCTGGACGCCCGCTGGCAGGAAGAGAAAGGCTTGGTGGACCGGATTCTGGAACTGCGCGCCAAGCTACGCGGTGACGGCGGCGCGGTCGAGGTGGGAGCCACGACCGAACCCGATCCGCAACGGCAGACCTGGCTAGCGGAGTTGAAGGAACTGCAGACCAAGCTGCACGAGCTACAGGGCGAGTCGCCGCTGATTCTGCCCAGCGTGGACGCCCAGGCGGTCGCTTCGGTGGTCGCCGACTGGACCGGCATCCCGGTCGGACGCATGGTCAAGAACGAGGTCGAAACCGTACTGAGCTTGGCCGACATCCTCAACCGCCGCATCATCGGCCAGCGCCACGCCCTCGACATGGTCGCCCGGCGCATTCAAACCTCTCGCGCCGCGCTGGACAATCCCAACAAGCCCATCGGTGTGTTCATGCTGGCTGGCCCGTCCGGGGTCGGCAAGACCGAAACCGCCCTGGCGCTAGCCGAGGCGCTGTACGGCGGCGAGCAGAACGTCATCACCATCAACATGAGCGAGTTTCAGGAGGCGCATACCGTCTCCACCCTCAAGGGTGCGCCGCCGGGTTACGTCGGTTACGGCGAGGGCGGGGTGCTGACCGAGGCGGTGCGGCGTCGGCCCTACAGCGTGGTGCTGCTGGACGAGGTGGAAAAGGCCCACCACGACGTGCATGAAATCTTCTTCCAGGTATTCGACAAGGGTTGGATGGAGGACGGCGAAGGGCGACTGATCGATTTCAAGAACACACTGATCTTGTTGACGACCAACGTCGGTACCGATCTGATCATGAGCATGTGCAAGGACCCGGACCTGCTGCCCGATCCGGAGGGTTTGGGCAAGGCGCTGCGTGAACCGTTGCTCAAGGTATTTCCGCCGGCCCTGCTTGGCCGGCTGGTGACCATTCCCTACTATCCGCTGAGCGACGAAATGATCGGCGATATCGTCCGGCTGCAACTGGGCCGGATCACTAAACGGATTCAGGAAAACCACAAGGTCCCGTTCGGCTACGACGACGAGGTGGTCAAACTGATCGTCAGCCGCTGCACCGAGTTGGAGAGCGGTGGGCGCATGGTGGATGCGATCCTGACCAATACTGTGCTGCCGGCGCTCAGCCAGGAATTTCTGACCCGAATGGTCGAAGGGAAGCCAGTGGCCGGGGTGCGAGTTCAGGTGCAGGATGGCGATTTCGCCTACGCCTTTGAGTAGCGGCCGATGAACCGCAAACAGCGCCGGGCCGCCACCAGCCCGTCCGGTCCCGGCGCGAACGCGCCCGAAGTCTTGGCGCAAGCGGTTCAAGCGCATCGACAGGGGCGGCTGGACGAGGCGGAAAGCCTGTACCGGCGGGCGTTGCGGCGCGATCCGCGCTGCGTGGACGCCCTGCACTTCCTAGGCGTGTTGACCTCGCAACGGGGGCGGCACGCGGAAGCCGACGAATTGATTCGCCAGGCGCTGGCGTTGAACCCGCGCTACGCCGATGCCTGGAACAATCTGGGCAACGTGCTGGCGGGGATGGATCGCTGGGACGAGGCGGCGACCGCTTATCGGAAGACGGTCGAACTGGCGCCCGGCAACCCCAGCGCCCATTGCAATCTGGGCGTGATGTTGCTGCGCGCCGATCGGTTGGCGGAGGCTGCCACTGCGTTCCAGCAGGCCATCGCCTTGGCCCCTGGCCTGGCGGAGGCGCATTTCAATCTGGGCAAGGCGCTGCACGCCCAGGGCCAATATGAAGCGGCCATTGCCGCATATCGGGAGACTCTGCGTCGGCAACCCGCGAATGTGATGGCGTACAAAAGCCTCGGTCTCCTGTTGTACAAGCTGAACCGTACCGAGGAAGCCACCGCGCTGTTTCTGGACTGGCTGGCGCGGGAGCCGACCAATCCAGTCGCCCGGCACCTGCTGGCGGCGCATTCGGGCCGCGATGCACCGGAGCGGGCCGCCGACGATTACGTGCAAAATCTGTTCGATGGCATGGCCGATGGGTTTGACGATCATTTGCATCGGTTGGAGTACCGGGCGCCGGAACTGATTGCCCAGGCGGTCGTCGCGGCGGCGGGCCAGCCAAACGGGTTACTGAGCGTATTGGATGCGGGTTGCGGTACCGGATTATGTGGTCCGGCGTTGCGCCCGTATGCGCGCCATCTGGTCGGGGTCGATCTATCGCCGCGCATGATCGAGCGGGCACGAACCCATGGCGATTACGATGATCTGGTCGTGGCCGAGCTGACCGCGTTTTTGGCTACCCGGACGGCGGTTTATGATCTGATCGTGTCCGCCGATACTTTGGTTTATTTCGGACGTCTGGAGCCCGTCTTGACCGCCGCCGCCGCGGCCCTGCGCTTGAATGGCTGGCTGGCGTTCACCGTGGAGCGGCTTGAGGAAGATGTGGCAACGCCGGACGGTTTCCACCTCGATCCCAGCGGTCGCTATCGCCATGCCGAAACCTATTTGCGGCGCGTGCTGGCTGGGAGCGGCATGGCCGTCGAAACCCTGGAGTCCGTGACTTTGCGTCTGGAAGGCGGCGAGCCAGTGGTCGGTTTTCTAGTGGCGGCGCGCAAGACGCCTGCTGGAGGCGAAATTGCGACAGTGCGAGCATGAGGAGGCGCCTTGAGTCACGAGAATCACGACGAGCCATCCATCGGTTCCAGCGGGGCATCCGATAACCGTCCGCCGGATGCGCAAATCGCCGAATGGCTGTCCCAGGCCATGGGCTGTCACGGTCGAGGCAATCTGAGCGAGGCGCAAGCGCTGTATGAGCGCATCCTCGTTCACCGGCCCAATTATCCCGAGGTCTTGAATTTCCTGGGGGTTCTCCAGCAGCAGCGCGGTCAGTCGGTTCAGGCAGAACTCCTGATCCGCCGGGCCATCGCCAGAGCGCCCGGTTACGCGGCGGCCTATACCAATCTGGGCAATGTCCTGTTGATTCAGGGGCGGCACGAGGACGCCATCGCCGCGTACCGACAGGCCATCCGGTTCAAACCCGACGAGGTGGAAGCGTGCGTCAATCTGGGCGCGGTGCTGCGGGGCCTGGGCCGGTTGCCGGAAGCGCTCGACGCCTATCAACAGGCCAGTACGTGGCGACCGGCCGACGCCAACATTCATTATCACCGGGGTTTGATCCTGGCGGATCTGAATCGGCTGGAAGACGCGATCCAAGCCCAGCGCGCGGCCTTGGAGCACAATGCCGCCCACCTGGGAGTGGTCAGGGCGCTGGGGACGCTCCTGCATCGGCGGGGCGAGGTGGATGAAGCGCGGCTCGTGTTTGGCAATGCGGTGTTTCAGTTGGGCGAGGCGGAGGAAGCTTTGAAGCTCCTGCAATACTGGCTGCGATTGATGCCGAATGATCCCATCGCCCAACATCGACTGGCCGCGTGGTTTAGCGGGGAAACGCCAGCGCGCGCTTCCGATGGATATGTGACCTATCTGTTTGACCGTTATGCCGATTGCTTCGACGAACATCTGGTCGAGCAACTCGGTTACCAGGCCCCGGCGGTGATCGGGGCGCGGCTGGCCGAAGCGCTGGGGACGCCGACCGCCCAGTTCGACGTGCTGGACGCCGGGTGTGGCACCGGGCTGTGTCAGCCGGTGCTGCGGCCCTATGCGCGCCGTCTGACCGGCGTGGACTTGTCGCCACGGATGGTGGACAAGGCGCGCGAGCGGGGTGGTTACGACGAATTGGCGGTGGCGGAACTGACCGCGTTTCTGAACGAACGGCCTGGCGCTTACGATTTGATCGCGTCCGCCGATACCCTGGTTTATTTTGGTGCGCTGGAGCCGGTGCTGACCGCCGCGATTCGCGCCCTGCGTCCGGGCGGTTGGCTGGTGTTCACGGCGGAACAAATCTCGGTGGACCAGGCGTCGGACGGTTATTTTCTCAACAAGAGCGGCCGCTACAGCCATACGGCGGATTACCTGGAGCGGTCACTGGCGGGCGTCGGTCTGGAGCTGTTGGCGCGGACGGACGCCATGCTGCGCCAGGAGGGCGACCAACCCGTGACGGGTCATGTCGTGCTGGCCCGCAAATCCGCCGCCGCGGTTGATCAATGACTGGATTCTTGTCGGCGGTGCCGCTATCTTGACGACCTTTGCGCGCGGCCGATGACGGGTTGGGATTCCAAGACCGCGCGATATTCGCGGAGTTGCTCACTCGGGGGACGGTCTGGATGGTGGAGTTTGATGAGGTGAAGCTGTTGATCGGTGAAATTCTGCAACTGGGCGACCGGGCGCGGGCGTTCGAGTTGGAGACTCCGTTGCTGGGGAGCATCCCGGAATTCGATTCCATGGCGGTGCTGGCCCTGATCCATGCCTTGGAGCAGCAGTTCGGGATTCAGATCGCCGATGACGAGCTCAGCGCCGAAACCTTCGAGACCGTGGGTAGGGTTTATCAATTCGTTCGCGACAAGGTCTTGGCGGCGACATGAACGCTTGACCGCTATCGGCGTTCCACCGGAAACGCCGGAATACCCCTGCCCACCAGCGGTTGCCCGCCATGACCACGCCCGGCGAAGCCCATGTGGCTGCCGGAACGACACCGACCAAGGGAACCCACGCGGCCGGGCCGGGTGAATCAGATCCGCATGGACAGCGATTGGAAAACATCCTCGGTCATGTGTTGCAACATGCTGAGTGCATCCCAGTCGTCCCAGGATTCGTGAATGCGGCCGTTCTCGATGCGGTGGAAGCTCATCCCGGTCACCGAAAGCCGTTGGCCGCTGGGCGCGATACCCATGAATTCACCCTTGTGGGTGCCGCGGCCGATCCAGCGCGTGGCGACCTTGTTACCTTCGGCGAGCTGATCCTGAATTTCAAAGCGGATGTCGGGGGCGGAAAAGTGAAAGAGCATGACGACTTGCTTGAACGCTTCGACGCCACGCACCACCTCCGGCAGGGTGGCGATATGGCCGATGTACTCGGGCGCGATGATTTCATCGGCGGCATCCAGATTACACTGGCTCCAGATGACCTCGAAATTGCGCCGGACCAGAGCCTTGTTGGTTTCCAGCGTGTTGTTGTCTGACATCGGCAATCCTCCTTCAGCATAAGATTCCGCATGACGCGGCGATCGAAACAACCGTTAGTGTAGCCCCTTCACCGGTGGCCCGTCACGGCTGGGCTTGGGATAGCTGCTATAATTTCGCATTGTCAATCAATTGACTGAGAGAGATCGGATCATGCCACAACCAAGCCCGTCTTATTTTCAGGATGTCGAGCGCTGCGTCGATGAAATCATCGCTAGGGTCGGCCAGCGTATCGTGCTCGGGATTCCCTTGGGGATCGGCAAGCCCAATCCGCTGGTGAACGCGCTCTACCGGCGGGTGAAGGCGAATCCGAACTTGTGGCTGAAGATTCTGACCGCGATCACCGTCGAAACCCCCAAGGGTTCCAGCGATCTGGAACAGCGGTTTCTGGAGCCGTTCGTCGAACGAGTATTCGGCGATTACCCCGATCTGGAGTACGCGGTCGATTTACGCCAGGGCCAGATTCCGCCCAACGTTGAAATCGCCGAATTCTTCTTCAAGCCAGGCGGTTATCTGAACGTGCCGATGCAGCAGCAGAATTACATCAGCACCAACTACACCCATGCCGCCCGGGATATCATGAACAATGGCGCCAACGTGCTGGCGCAGCAGGTCGCCACGCGCGAGGTGGATGGCGAGGAATGGTTGAGCCTGTGCAGCAATCCGGAAGTGACCCTGGATTTGTTGCCGATGATCGAGGCGGCGCGCCGCCGTGGCGAGCGAGTCGTCACCGTGGCCCAGGTCAATCGCGAGATGCCGTTCATGTATAACGACGCCATGGTCCGACCGTCCACGTTCGACCTGGTGCTCGATCATCCTCGCTACGATTTCCGGCAATTCGGCGCGCCCAACATGCCGGTGGAAAACGCCGACTACCTGCTAGGTCTGCAGGCCAGCGCCCTGATCCGCGACGGCGGAACTCTTCAGATCGGCATCGGTTGCCTGGGCGACGCCATCGTCTATTTCTGTCGGTTGCGGCACCAGCAAAATGCCCTCTATCGGCAGATGTTGTCCGAGATGCGAATTGTGGAGCAGTGTGGTGATCTGATCGACCGCGTTGGCGGCGTCGAGCCGTTCGCGCGGGGGCTGTACGGCTCCAGCGAGATGTTCGTCAACGGCTTTCTTTATCTCTATCGGGACGGCATTCTCAAGCGCCGGGTCTATGACAGCATCCCCTTGCAGTACCTGCTTAACGAGGGAGCGATCACCGAGATGATCGACGAGCGGACCCTGCGGACGCTGCTGGAACGGGGCGTGATTCCGGCGCGCCTGGGCGAGGAAGAGGTCGAATTTCTGCGCCGGTTTGGGATTTTCACTGACCGAGTGAGCTACCGGGCGGGCGAATTGCTAATTGGCGGGACAACGCGGATTCCGGCCGATCTGGATCAGCCGGACAGTTGGACGGCGGTGGTCGAGCAGGGGCTGGGCAGTCGCCTCAAGGGCGGCGTCGTGATGCACGGCGGTTTCTTCATGGGGCCGAACAGCTTTTACGAGACGCTACGCGCGATGCCCGAGGCCGACAGCCGGCAAATCTGCATGACCACGGTCAGACGGGTCAATCATCTGTATGGGGGAAACGAGGCGTTGGCGACCTTGCAGCGGCGGGACGCCCGATTCATCAACACCACCATCATGATGACGTTGCTGGGCGCGGCGGTATCCGATGGCCTGGAGAACGGCCAGGTGATCAGCGGGGTGGGTGGTCAGTACAACTTCGTGGCGATGGCTCACGAACTGCCGGACGCCCGTTCCATCCTGATGCTGCGCAGTACCCGCGAGAGCGGGCTGACCGCGAGTTCGAACATCGTCTGGAATTATGGACACACCACCATCCCGCGCCATTTGCGCGATATCGTGGTGACCGAATACGGCGTTGCCGATCTGCGCGGCCGGTCGGATCGGGAAGTGATCGCTGCTCTACTGAACATCGCCGATTCGCGCTTTCAGCCGGAACTGCTGGGGAAGGCCAAGCGGGCCGGCAAGCTTCCCCAGGATTACGAGATTCCGGAGCGGCATCGCTACAATACGCCGGGGCGAATTCAGGCTCGATTGAACCAGTTCAAGCAAATGGGGTTATGTCCGGACTTTCCGCTGGGCACCGATTTTACCGAGGAAGAGATCGTCCTGGGGCGGGTGCTCAAGAATCTCAAGACGCGGTTCGCAACCAAGGGCGATTTGATGAAGACCGTCGTCAAGGCGATGACAGTGGGAACGCCGCCGGCTGGTGCCCTGCGTTATCTGGCTCGCCTCAAGCTGGATCAGCCGACCGGCCAGAAGGAGAAGCTGATTCAGCGGCTCATCGTTTCCGAGTTGATGGCCGACGGTTACGTCTAAAAAGCGGTTTCGCGCGATCCACCAAACGATTCGTGGCGCGAGTCGAAACCCGCGCCTCGGTGGTTTTCGAGGTCGGACCCGCCCGTTTATTCCGGTTGGGCCAACTCTTTTTCCTCGACGATAGGCGTGGGTTTGACCGCGACAGGTGCTTCAGGCGCGAGCGTCTCTGCTTCTGCCTCCAAGGTTTCGGTGGTTAGGGGTTGTTCGCTTTCGAGGGCGGCAACCACGACCGGCTTTGGTGGAGGTTCGGGTCTGAGAATGATTCCGCCCAGTGGCGGCACGGTGATGCTGATGGAGTAGGGTTGCTCCATCCAGGGTCGCTCTTCGGTGATCAGTTCGATGCCGCCATTGCCGACTCCGCTACCCCCATAGAAATGGGAGTCTGAATTGAAGATTTCCGTGTAGCGACCCGCTCGCGGTACCCCAATCCGGTAATCGTGGCGCGGCACCGGCGTGAAGCTGACCACGACCACCAGGAAGTCGTCGCCCTGCTTGCGGAGGTAGCTCAAAATGGACTGATCGGCGTCGTGACAGTCGATCCAACTGAAACCCTGCCATTCGAACTCGTAATGGTGCAGGGTCGGCTCGCTGTGGTAGATCCGATTCAAATCCTTGACCAGCAGTTGCATTCCCTGGTGGAAGTGAAACTGGAGCAGCCACCAGTCGAGCGGGTTGGCGCTGTTCCATTCGTGACCCTGGCCGAACTCGGTACCCATGAAGAGCAGCTTCTTGCCGGGATGGGTGAACATGTAGGTGTACAACAACCGCAGATTGGCGAAGCGCTGCCATTCATCGCCAGGCATCTTGTTGATCATTGAGCCCTTGCCGTGCACCACCTCGTCGTGGGAGAACGGCAGCATGAAGTTCTCGGTGAAGCAGTACAACATGCTGAAGGTCAGCAGGTCGTGGTGGTACTTGCGATGGACCGGGTTCTGCGCCATGTAGCGCAGGGTGTCGTTCATCCAGCCCATGTTCCACTTCATGCTGAAACCCAGTCCGCCCAGGTAGGTGGGGCGGGTCACCTGCGGCCAGGAGGTGGATTCCTCGGCGATCACCATGGCGCCGGGATGCTCGCTGTGCACCACGGTGTTCAACTCGCGCAGGAAATCGATCGCCTCCAGATTCTCGCGCCCGCCGTATTTGTTGGGGATCCACTCGCCTTCCTTGCGCGAATAGTCCAGATACAGCATCGAGGCGACCGCGTCCACCCGCAAGCCGTCGAGATGGAATTCCTCGATCCAGTACAGGGCGCTGGACAGCAGGAAATTCTTCACCTCGTAGCGACCGAAGTTGAAGATCAGCGTGCCCCAGTCGAGATGCTCGCCCTTGCGCGGGTCGGTGTGTTCGTACAGCGCCTCGCCGTCGAAGCGCGCCAGGGCGTGGGCGTCCTTGGGAAAGTGCGCCGGCACCCAGTCGAGAATTACGCCCACGCCGTGCTGGTGGCAATAATCCATGAAGTAGCGAAAATCGTCCGGCGTGCCGAACCGGCTGGTGGGCGCGTAATAGCCGGTGGTCTGATAGCCCCAGGAGGCATCGTAGGGGTGTTCGGTAATGGGCAGTAGCTCGATGTGGCTGAAGCCCAGTTCCTTGACGTAATCCACGAGTTGATGAGCGATGTCGCGGTAGTTCAAAAATTCGCCTTCCGGTCCGCGTCGCCACGAGCCAAGATGGACTTCATAGATGGACATCGGTTGGTGGAGCCAGTCCGAATTTTTACGCTTCTCCAGCCAGTCCGCGTCGCGCCAGGCGTAGGTATCGGGCTTGGGAACGATGCCGGCGGTGCTGGGGCGCATTTCGAACTGCTGGCCGTAGGGGTCGGATTTCAGCAGGATGGCGCCGCTATGGCGGTTGCGAATCTCGAACTTGTACAGGTCGCCTGGGTACAGATTGGGAATGAACAACTCCCACACGCCGCTGCCGCCGCGCACCCGCATCGGATGCACCCGGCCATCCCAGCGATTGAAATTGCCGACCACGCTGACTCGCTCGGCGCTAGGCGCCCAAATCGCGAACAGCACGCCAGCGACGTTATCGGTCTGGTGCGGATGCGCGCCCAGGAAGCGGTAAGCGTGCCAGTGCTTGCCCTCCCCGAACAGATACAGGTCAAAATCACCAAGTTGCGGCGGGAAGCAGTAGGGGTCGTAGGAAATGTGCTCGTGGTGGTCGGAATCGCGCCAGATCAACCGATACCGTTCGGGCACCTGTTCCGGTTTGCCCTGCCACTCGAACAAATCGGTGTTGGGAATGCGTTGCAGCGGCAGATTGCCCTCGGCGATGTGGACCTCCTGGGCATAGGGCAGGTGAGCGCGCACCACGACCTTCTTATCCTGGGGATGACGGCCCAGCACGGCAAATGGGTCATGATGGCGGGCTTCGACGATGCGTTGCAATTCGGGTTGAAGTTTTGGGCTCGTCACGTTTTTCATCCTATTTTATGTTGACGGTTGAGGCCAGGCGCGGCAGCCGGTGGCGCTGCGGACCGCGAACGGTTTCGATGGGCGATGTCGCAAGCGCCACGGCTTCGCTGGATATTCAGGGAATGGCGAACGGTCGGAAAATCGAGACGCCGTGCGTTTTGACTGCCTAGTATAACGCTGAATCGGTAAAGGGTGGTTTTCCGTGAGGATAAAGCGGATGATGGGACGATGGGCGGGAAGCGCCGTCGCGCCGGGAATGAGCGTGTCTCGCGGATCGGCTCCAGCCAGGATGAAGGTCTGGGGGACGGTTTCGGGGCTGAACGACGATTCGCGCCGCCATGGCATCCCCGCTCGCCGTAATTTGATAAGATTAGCGCGGCATCATCCAAACTCATCGAAAATAACTCATCCAAGGGACGATCCATGAATTCTCGTCAATTGCTTGTGTCCGCGTTGGTTCTGGGGTTCGGCGCGCTGGCGGGTTGCGGCGGCGGCTCCGAACAGACGGTGAGCTTTAAAAAAGACGTTTATCCGATTCTGAAGGCGAAGTGCCTGGAGTGCCATGTCGCGCCCGACAAGGAGGGTTATCAGAAAAGCGGTCTGGCGCTGAGCACCTACGAGGAACTGATGAAGGGCACCAAGATCGGGCCGGTCATCGTTCCGGGTCAGAGCCTCAACAGCAGCCTGAACCGGTTGATCGAGGGCCGTCCTGGCGTGAATCCTTCCATCCAAATGCCGCATGGCAAGGTCAAGCTGCCAGAAGCGGAGCTGACCACGATTCGTAAATGGGTGGATCAGGGCGCCAAGAACAACTAGGCCGCGTCTTGCTCGCTCGGTCCTCCCCACGCCTCGGCAACGGGGAGGATGTGGGCCCAGCCCCCGCGTTTTCCCTATCCCACCCCTCACGTCCATTTGTCCCGAACCCCCGCCCGGTCGCTGTCCAGCGAGGGAGTGGCCGCGCCATTTCGAATCGCTTTTCGGGGATGCCGCATTGGTCGCTTCCAGGCAAGCCGCGCTGACCGGCGCGGATTTCGATACATGGCTGAATACCCTGCGGGTCCCCTGGACGCCCCCGCAGATCGAGAGCGTACGACGGGCCCATGCCCTGAGCGGTGAGCCGGAGTTGGCGGTGGCTGATCTGCTGGCCGACTTGCGCGTCGATCACGAAGTTGTGACGGCTGCTCTGCTGCACGAACCGGTGGCGACGGGCCGGATCAAGGAAACGGCGGTGCGGGAGCATTTCGGGGCAGGCGTGGCCCAACTGGTGGACGGTATCGTCAAGCTGGACGCCATCGGCGAGTTGCACCAGAGTAGCCAGCACGCCGGTCGCCAACTGGAAAGCCTGCGCAAGATGCTGTTGGCCATGGCACAGGACGTGCGGGTGGTGCTGATCAAACTGGCGATGCGCCTGCACGCGCTGCGCCAGTTGAGTCGGGCTCCCGCCGACGAGCAGCAACGCATCGCCCAGGAAACCCTGGACATCTTTACCCCGCTGGCCAACCGGCTGGGCATCGGCCGGCTCAAATGGGAAATGGAGGACCTGGCGCTGCGATATCTCGACCCGGTCACCTACAAGCAGATCGCCGTCGCGCTGGACGAGCGTCGCACCGACCGGGAGCGCTACATCGCGCGGGTCATGGAAGAGTTGCGTGGCTACCTGCGCCAGGCCGGTATTCACGCCGAGGTGGGCGGCCGAGTCAAGCATATCTATAGCATCTGGCGCAAGATGCAACGCAAGAGGCTGGCTTTCGAGCGGATTTTCGACGTGCGAGCGGTGCGGGTGATGGTGGATACGGTGAACGACTGCTACGCCGCGCTGGGCGTGGTTCATGCCCACTGGAATCATGTCCACCGGGAATTCGACGACTATATCGCCCATCCCAAGCCCAATGGCTATCAATCCTTGCACACGGCGGTGGTGGGGCCGGAAGGTCGGACGGTGGAGGTGCAAATCCGCACCACCGCCATGCACCAGTACGCGGAACTGGGCGTCGCCGCGCACTGGCGCTACAAGGAAGGCGACGCAAAATCGGGCAATGCGACTCATCAGCAGATCGCCTGGCTGCGGCAAATGCTGGAATATCGAGAGGATGAGGCCGACGAAGGCGATCTGCTGGAGCGCTTCAAGGCCGAGGCCTTTCAAGATCGGGTCTACGCCATTACTCCCAAGGGAACCATCGTTGAACTAGCGCAAGGCGCCACCCCGCTGGATTTTGCCTATCACGTCCATACCGAGGTGGGCCATCGTTGTCGGGGCGCCAAGGTCAACGGCCGCATCGTGCCGCTGACCTACGAGCTCAAGAACGGCGAGCAAGTGGAAGTGCTGACCGCCAAGGTCGGCAACCCCAGCCGCGACTGGCTCAGCCCGCATCTGGGCTATGTCAGGACCAACCGGGCGCGGGCCAAGATCCGGCAGTGGTTCATTCAGCAGGATCAGGACAAGAGCATCGCCGCCGGTCGCGCCGCTCTGGAGCGGGAATTTCAGCGGTTGGGCATCCGCCACCTCAAGCTGGAAAAAGTGGCGGAGAAGCTCAACTTCGCCAGGACCGACGACCTGTTCGCCGCCCTGGGTCATGGGGTCCTGACCACGGCGCAAGTGGTGGCCCGGATTCAGGATCTGTTGCCGACGGCTCCAACCGTCGCGGAAAGTCTACCCATCACCCGCAAGCCCCGGCCGATCGAGTCGGGCGCCGGCAAGGGCGACGTGCAAATCCGTGGGGTTGGGCGGCTGCTGATTCAGATCGCGCACTGCTGTCGGCCGGCCCCGTTCGAACCCATCGCCGGGTATATCACCCAGGGGCGCGGCGTGACCATCCACCGACAGGATTGCGCCAATTTACTGGCGCTGGCTGGCCGCCATCACGAGCGAGTCATCGAGGTGAGCTGGGGCGAGACGCCGACGACCTATCCAGTGGACGTGATGATCGTGGCCCACGACCGTTCCGGCCTGCTGCGCGACATCACCTCGGTTCTGGCCAATGAGCAGGTGAACGTGCTGGGGGCCAATACCCTGACCAACAAGGAAACTTCCATCGCCCGGATGGGACTGACCTTGGAGATCACCGATGTGGTGCAGCTCAGCCGGGTGCTCGACAAGATCGGACAACTGGCCAACGTGATGGAAGCGTATCGGAAAGCTTGAAGCGATCGCATTTCAATCCAAGCTCGCCAACAGCCGCCGGGTTTCCCGCAGTAGCGGATTGCGGCGTAGCAACAGCGTCAATCGGCTGCCGCCGCTCTGTCGCCACAGGATCGCCGCCCGGACACCAGCCAGCAACAACGCCCGAATCCGGTTGGCGTTGTCCGAGTTGTTCAGATGGACTGGGTCGCCGCTGACCATGATGCGCGGCGTCAGGGTGCTAAGGCTGTTGAGGTAGAGATCGGCGAAGCGGGCGATGGTATTGCCGTGATCGACGGGAAAATGCGGCAGGTTGCGGATCACCTCCTCGATGCCGGCGCGGATGGCCGCCAGCAATTCCGGTCGCCGGGCCAGCTTGCGTTCCAGACCGAGCAGCGCGACCGCGTAGCGGGTCAGCTCCATGTCGCGCGGGTGGTCGATCTGCTGTTCGAGCAGGCGTAATCCGGCGCGCAGGCGCGCGATGCCGCCGTAGATGGCGGCGCTGCTGGTGGCGTCGATCTGGATCAGGCTGGTCAGACAGGTTGTGGTATCGTCCGCGTTCGCCTGGCCACGCCGGGCGATGTTGCGAACGAGATCGACAGCCTGCATGACGCCGGCGAGGGCGATGGCGCGGTCGTGGTCGGTTTGGGGCATGGAGTTCCGAATCCGATTGGCGGGGATCGATTCAATCGTAGGCGGCGGCGATGATTCCGCCACCCAGACACACGTCGTCGCGGTAAAAAACCACCGATTGGCCCGGCGCGATCGCCCGCTGCGGTTCGGTAAAGCTCACGTCGAGGGCGTGAGCGTCCAGCCTTTCCAGCACGCAAGGCTGGTCCGGTTGCCGGTAGCGAATCTTGGCTTGGCAGGACCAGGGGACGGCGGGTGGCTCGCCGGCGATCCAGTGCGGCGCGACGGCGCGCAGCCGGCGGTGGAACAGGAGGGGATGATCGCGACCCTGGACCACGATCAATGTGTTGCGTTCCAGTTCCTTGCTGGCGACGTACCAGGGTTCGCCGCTGCCCTCCCGGCGACCGCCGATGCCGAGTCCTTGCCGTTGACCGATGGTGTGAAACATCAGGCCGGCGTGCTTGCCGAGGACTTCACCCTCCGGTGTCTGGATTGGGCCGGGCTGGGCGGGTAGGTAGCGATTGAGGAAGTCGCGGAACCGGCGCTCGCCGATGAAGCAAATACCGGTGCTGTCTTTTTTGTCGTGGGTGACCAGACCGGCGGCGGCGGCCCGTTCCCGCACCTGGCGCTTGCGCAGCTCGCCGATGGGAAAAAGCGCGCTGGCCAGTTGCGCTTGGTCGAGGCCGTGCAGGAAGTAACTCTGATCCTTGTCGGGGTCGTAGCCCTTGAGCAGCAGGCAACGCCTGTTTCGCTCCACGCGGCGGGCGTAGTGACCGGTGGCGATCCGGTCGGCGCCCAACCGCCGGGCATGATCGAGAAACGCCTTGAACTTGATCTCGGTATTGCACAGCACGTCCGGATTGGGCGTCCGGCCGGCGCGGTATTCGTCCAGAAAGTAGCGGAACACTCGGTCGCGGTACTCGGCGGTGAAATTGACGGTATGCAGCGGAATACCGAGCGTTTCGCACACTGACCGCGCGTCCTCAAGATCCTCGGCGGCGGCGCAGTAGCCGGTATCCTGGGCGTCCTCCCAGTTTTTCATGAAAACAGCGTGCACGTCATGGCCCTGTTCAACCAGTAGCAGGGCGGCGACCGAGGAGTCCACACCGCCGGACAGGCCGATGACAATCCGGGTCTTGGGCATTGGGGAAAAGGGGGTGGCGAGGGGTGGCGAGGTGATAGGCAATAATAGCAAACGCGCCGGGTGGGGGTCGCGCTGGCGCGTTTGGCGAAATGGGCGTGGTTCCGCGCCGCGCGGAACCGTTGGGGAGACGCCGCGCGGGGATTATTTGATCACCAACAGGCTGTCCCGTGCCAGTTGATCGAATTCGGCCTTGAAACGCGCCGTCAACTCGCCCAGGATCCTGGCGTCGTCCATGAGCTTCCGCTGTAGGCTGGCGATGGCCTCGATCTGACCGGTCATGAAGTCTTGCAGACTGGTTGGATTGCTGATTTCGGCGGCTGCCTTCATCCGGCCGATCACCATGTCCACGTAGGATTGCAGGGCATTCATCTGAAAGTTGACCAAAGTTTCCAGATTGGCGGCGGACAGCTTGTTGGCCTTGATGATCGGGGCCAACAGGTTTTGGTATTGCTCGGATAGTTGGATCGTTGCGTCGTGGGTCATGGTGAGTCGCTCCAGGGGTTTATCACGGATCGCGATTGTTGCGCTGCAACATAGCGTAAAATTCATTCCGACGCAATCCGTGGCGGGGTAGTACCGCGGCCGGTCGGGTGTGGAGGGCGGATTTCGCGTCGTTCGTCCGTTCCGTGGGGGTCATCCAACCCGGTTGAGACAGTGGATCTGATCGATTGGCCATCAACCTTGGCGATCGATGCGCCATTGACGGATAATACCACCCCCTGTAAACCCAACTGATTGCTCATGTGGTTTAAAAACCTGACACTACTACGGTTGGTGGAACCGTTTTCCTTGCCCGTCGAGGCGTTGGCGGCTCGGCTGGAACAGCACGCCTTCCAACCCTGCGCTAGTCATCAGCCCAGCGCCGCTGGCTGGACGCCGCCCTTGGGGCGCAAGGCGGTCGACCTGATCCATGGGGTGAGTGGTCGTCTGTTGCTTTGCCTGCGAACCGAGGAAAAAGTGTTGCCGGCGACAGTGGTCAACCAGACGCTGGCCGAGCGCGTCGCACTGATCGAGGACCAGCGAGGAGGGATGGTGCGTCGCCGTGAGAAGCGGGAACTGCGCGACCGGGTCGTGGAGGATTTGTTACCCCGCGCCTTGACCCGCAGCCGTCTCGGCTATGCTTATCTGGACCCGGTGGCGGGTTGGCTGGTAGTGGATAGCGCCAGCTCGCGGGGGGTCGACGAAATCGTCGGGATGCTGCGCAAAACCCTGGGCGCGTTTTCTGTCGCGCCGCTTCGGGTCGCATGGTCTCCGATGGTGATCATGACCGCCTGGCTGGCCGAGGGCGAGGCGCCGGCCGGATTTGCCTTGGGCGATGCCTGTGAATTGCGCGAAGGTGATGATGGGGGTGGGATCGTGCGCTGTCGAGGTCAGGACTTGACTGGCGATGAGTTGCGCGGCCACCTGCAAGCCGGCAAACAGGTGACTCGACTTGGCTTGAGTTGGGATGAGCGAGTTGCTTTCGTCCTTGATGAAACGCTGGTGGTGCGCCGACTCCAGTTTCTCGACGTGGTTCGCGAATCCTTGCGCGATACCGTCGCCGACTCTCCGGAAGCCGTCTTCGACGCCGAATTCGCCTTGATGACGGGGGAGTTGGCGTTGTTGCTGCCGCGTTTGCTGGAATTGTTCGGCGGGGAGGCGTGATGCTTTCAGCTTGTTTTGGAGTGCCAGGCCGGCCTGAGACCGGGTGATTCGATACAACTTCGGGTACTTGGCGGTTTTGGAAGAAGCGGATTATGAGTTATTGGCAGATGAGCGTGGTGGTTACGGTGGGGGCGTTGGCGCTGTTGGCGCTGACCGGCTGGCTTATCCTGCGTCATGTCCAGCGGCGAGAAAGGCTGATCGTGGAAGCGGCGCTGGCGGCTCAACAGGCGGCGGAAAAGGCGGCGGCGGAAAAGGCGGCGGCGGAGCGGGCCACGCTCAAACAACTGGCGGCCGAGCGGCTGGCGGCCAGGCGCGCGATGCTGGAACAAGCGGCGCTGGAACGCGCGGCTCAGGACCAGGCGGTGGTCGAGCAGGCCATCGCCGAATGGGCGGCGGCGGAACAGGCCGAGGCCGAACGAGTGCAACTGAGGCAAGCGGCGATAGAGCGGCGGGAAGCCGAGGAGGCCGAGACCCGGTTGCGCGCCGTCGAGGAGGCTATCACTGAATGGGTCGAGGCGGAGCGAAAGGGCAGCCGACTGGCTGCTCCACCGCCGTCCGGCGGCAAAGGACCGCCACGGAAAGTCTATACCCGCGCCGAGGTTATCCACCAGCAGGTACGCCTGCAGGCTGAAGCGGTGACGAAGGAAATCCAGGAATTGGAGTATATCAAGAACCGGATTGAAGCCGGGGTGGATTTGCTGCCGATCGAATTCAAGCAAACGGTGGATGAGTGGAAGGAAGGCCGGGTGCTCCGGCACAGCAGCTTCGACGATCTCAAGCTCAAGTTCCGCTACAAGGCTTACTCCGTCGAGGACGGTTACGAACTGTTGTACATGTACAGCCGCTGGATTATCCAACAGTGGCAAAAGTTGCGGGTGTTCATTCGCTTGCTGGGCACCGAGGTGGATCTGTCGGAAAGCATTCAGGCGGCCATCGAGCGGGCGGAACGGAACGAACGGGAAAAATATCTGGAAATGGACATGGATGTGCTGCTGACCTTGCGCGACATCCGCGACATCGTGGACAAGTTGATCAACATGGAAACCCTGTTGAAGGAGTTGGAGGTCGTCTGCCAAAGGCGTTCCGAGCAAATCATCGCGCCGACGTGGGAGGCGAGGGGCTCGCTGTAAACGGCGCGCAAAGAAAGACAGCGACGCTATAATCCTGTTGGGCGGACGGGATTGGCGTCGGGGTCTTGGGCAGGTCGCTGTGCCCCCACCGTCGGGACAAGCCGCTATCCGGGCATCAACCCCTTAATTCAAGAGAGGAAAATCGAATGAGAAAAGCATTGTCCCTGTTGCTGTTTTCGGTACTGGTTTCTCTGGGCGTCACCGCCTGGGGCGCTGGGAAGACCATCAAGCTGGGCGTCATCGCCGAGCTGACCGGCGACATGCCGGCCGTGGGAGCATCTTGCAAGAACGCCGCCGAGATGGCGGTCAAGGAGGTCAACGCCGCCGGCGGTTTACAGGTCGGCAAGGAAAAAATGAAAGTGGAACTGGTGGTGGAAGACAACGCCGGCAAGGCCGACCAGTCCGCCGCCGCCGCCCAGAAGCTGATCACCCAAGATGCGGTACTCGCTATCGTCGGCCCCAACGCTAGCCGCTACGCCATTCCCGCTTCGGAGATCGCCGAGAGCGAAAAGACGGTGCTGATCACGCCCTGGTCCACCAATCCCAAGACCACGCTCGACGCGACGACCAACAAGCCCAAGAAATACGTGTTCCGGGCCTGCTTCATCGATCCTTTCCAGGGTGGTGTGCTGGCCAAGTTTGCGTTGGAGAACCTGAAGGCCAAGAAGGCTGCGGTGCTCTACGATGTGGCGTCCGACTACAACAAGGGCATCGCCGAGGTGTTCAAGGCCAACTATGAAAAGCTGGGCGGCAAGATCGTCGCCTTCGAAACTTACACCACCAACGACAAGGATTTTTCGGCGCAATTGACCAAGATCAAGGACGCCAAGCCCGACGTGATCTTTTTGCCCAACTACTACAGCGAAGTGCCGCTGCAAGTGCAGCAGGCCAAGCGGTTGGGCATCACCGCGCCCTTCATCGGCAGCGACTCTTGGGGCAGCAACGAACTACTCACCCTGGGTGGCGCCGACCTGAACGGCTACTACTTCAGCACCCACTACGCCGCCGACAACGCCGCGCCAGTCGCCAAGAAGTTTATCGCGGACTACGAGAAGGCTTACGGAACCAAGCCGGATGATGTGGCTGCGTTGACCTATGATGCTTTTGGTCTGCTGTTCGACTCGATCCAAAGCGCTGGCAAGGCCGACCGCGAGGCGATCCGCGCTGCCCTGTCCACCCTGCCCAGTTACAAGGGCGTCACCGGCGATATGAAGTTCCAGGCCGATTCGCGCGATCCGATCAAGAGTGCCGTGATCCTGCAAATCAAGGACGGCAAGTTCACCTATTACACCAACGCCAATCCTTAGAAATCGATTGAAAATGAGGGTTTGACGTAACTGCGAGGGCGGTCCGGCGGACCGCCCTTCTTCTTGAACTGCGGTACCGCGAGTCACGATCTTGAGCGAAAGCATCGTCTACTGGCTGCAACAAACCCTGAATGCCTTGCAACTGGGCAGTATCTATGCCCTCATCGCCCTGGGCTACACCATGGTTTACGGCATCCTGATCATGATCAATTTCGCTCATGGCGACGTGTTCATGGTCGGGGCTTTTTTCTGTTTCCTAGCCGCTGTGTTTCTGGGTCTGCCCTTCGCGCCCACGCTGCTGCTGGCCATGCTGGGCGCCGCGCTGCTGGGGGTGACGATCGAACGCCTGGCCTACAAACCCTTGCGTCATGCTCCTCGGGTCTCGGCCATCATCACCGCCCTGGGCGTGGGTATCTTTCTGGAAAATTTCACCCTGGCGCTGGCGCCCTATCCCAAGAACATTCCCCCGCTGCTCGAAAACATCACCTGGAATCTGGGCGGCGTGTCTCTCTCTTCCCTGCAGGTCATCATCATCTTGCTGTCGCTGGGGCTGATGTTCCTGCTGGATTACGTCGTCCACCGCACCCCAGTGGGCATGGCGATGCGGGCCATTTCCTGGGACAAGACCTTTGTGCCACTGATGGGAGTGCCGCTGGATCTCATCATTTCGGTCACCTTCGCCATCGGCGCGGGATTGGCGGGGGCGGCGGGTACCATGTATGCGCTCGCCTATCCGGTGATCGACCCCTACATGGGCATCATCGTGGGCTGGAAGGCGTTCATTTCCGCCGTGGTGGGCGGGATCGGCAACATCCGCGGGGCGATGATCGGCGCATTCATCCTGGGTGGAGTGGAGATCATGGTCACGGCCTTCTTCCCCTCGACCTACCGGGATTTCGTCGCCTTCACCTTGCTGATGTTGTTGATCCTGGCACGGCCCTACGGCATCTTGGGTAAGCCACGGACGCAAAAAGTATGAAGACGAGGTGGAGCGTGGGTTGGGAATGGCTGATGGCGCAGCGTTGGTTGCTGCCGGTGCTGGTTGCGGTCGGGCTCGTCCTGGCCTTCGCTATCGAATACAACCTGTTTAACAACGAGTACGTTCGGGAGGTGATGATGTACGTCGGAATCCCCGAATACACCCTCGAATACACCCTATTCAACAAGTACGTCCAGTTGGTGATGATGTACGTCGGGATCAACATCATCCTGACCGTCAGCCTGAATCTGGTGAACGGCTACATGGGCGAGTTTTCCCTAGCTCACGCCGGTTTCATGGCGGTGGGGGCCTACACCGCCGCTCTGCTGACCCAAAAGGTGTTGCCGGTGGCTGTATATCCAGGGTTGTTTCCGTTAGCGGTGTTGGCCGGCGGGCTGATGGCGGCGCTGCTGGGGCTGATCGTGGCGGTGCCGTCATTCAAGGTGCGCGGCGATTATCTGGCCATCATCACTCTGGCGTTCCTGATGATCGTCAAGTCGGTGATCGAGAACATCGACACTATCGGCGGTCCGCGCGGTATTCCGGGTATCAAGAAATTGACCACGCTGCCCTGGGTGTTTTTCTGGACCGTGGTTTCGATCTGGGTGGTGCGCAACTTCGTCTATTCCAAATATGGGCGTGGCGTGCTTTCCATTCGCGAGGACGAGATCGCCAGCGACCTGATGAGCGTCAATACCCGCCGGGTGAAATTCCTGGCGTTCATGGTGTCGTCCTTTTTCGCCGGCGTCGCCGGGGGACTGTTCGCTCATTTGTTGCAATTCATCAGCCCCCGCGTGTTCGACATCATCAAGACCACCGATGTGTTGATCATGGTCTACCTGGGCGGCATCGCGTCCATCGGCGGCTCAATCCTAGGCGCGACGGTATACACCGTGCTTTATGAAATCCTGCGCCCATCCAACTTCGCCGACTTGGTGTCTTGGCTGCCGGCGGTGGTGCTCGATCCCTTGAACGAGTATTTCATCCGCCATCTGGGCGTCGGACGCATGGTTATCATGCCATTGCTGTTGGTGCTGGTAATGCTCTACTGGCCGCGCGGGATCATGGGCCTGCGAGAATTTCGGTGGTTCATCCCCAAGCGAGATTTGGAGGCGCACCACCGCCAACCCGCGCATGGAGGAAGCCATGGCGCTGCTCACGGCCACTAGGGTCAAGCACTATTTCGGCGGCCTGTGCGCGGTCGCCGACTTCAACCTGGATCTTCAACCCGGCGAACTGGTGGGGATCATCGGTCCCAACGGCGCGGGCAAGACCACCGTGTTCAACCTGATCACCGGCGTCTATCGGGCCAGCGAGGGCAGCATCCGCTTGCGGGATACCGAACTGGTCGGCAAGACACCGCATCAGATCACGGCGTTGCGAGTCGGCCGCACCTTCCAAAATATCCGGTTGTTTCGGGACTTGTCGGTGTTGGACAACGTGCGCATCGCCCATTACGCCCAGGTCCGCTACAGCCCCCTGGAAGCACTGCTGCACTTGGGCCGCTATCGCCGGGAAGAACAACGCATCATCGAGAACTCTCGGCGGCTATTGGGCATCTTCAAGCTGGAGCATCTGGCCGGCGAGATCGCCAAGAATTTGCCCTACGGTTCGCAGCGACGACTGGAAATCGCCCGGGCGCTGGCCATCGACCCGGAACTGTTGTTGCTGGATGAACCGGCGGCGGGCATGAATCCGAACGAGATCGATCAACTAATGGAATTCATTCAGTGGATTCGCCGGGAATTCCAGCTCACCATCCTCCTGATCGAACACCAGATGAAGCTGGTAATGGGCATCTGCGAGCGGATCAAAGTGCTGGATTTTGGCGAGACCCTGGCCGAGGGACCGCCGGAGGCGATCCAGAACGATCCCAAGGTATTGGAGGCTTACCTGGGCGAGGGGCCGGTCGGATGAGCGACGGAACGGGAGGATTCGAGGACATTCAACTGGAAGCGCGCGACCTGGAGGTCCATTACGACGGCATCCGGGCGCTGCACGGAGTTTCCTTCACCGTGCTCAGGGGCGAGATCGTCACCCTGATCGGTGCCAACGGCGCGGGCAAGACCTCGATCCTGCGGGCGATTTCGGGTCTGATACCCTACGGTGGCGCCGTGATGTTCGAGGGCCGGGATCTCAAGCGGG
Organism: Candidatus Contendibacter sp.; assembly: GCA_031732935.1. Classification (GTDB taxonomy): domain Bacteria; phylum Pseudomonadota; class Gammaproteobacteria; order Competibacterales; family Competibacteraceae; genus Contendibacter. Next base: position 22,201 of record JAVMKH010000169.1, on the reverse strand, counting down.
TGCCGGCGCACCGGATCGTCGGGCTGGGCATCGCCCACGTGCCGGAAGGCCGGGGCATCTTCGGCAATTTGACGGTGCTGGAGAACTTGCGGCTGGCCACCTGGCAACGCACCGACCGGGGCGAGATCGCGGCCGATTACGATCGGGTGTTCGCGATCTTTCCGCGGCTTAAGGAGCGTCAGCGCCAGCCAGGCGGCACTCTGTCCGGGGGTGAGCAGCAGATGCTGGCGGTGGGGCGGGCGTTGATGAGCCGGGGTCGACTATTGTTGCTGGATGAGCCCTCGATGGGCCTGTCGCCGCGGCTGGTGCAGGACATCTTCCGAGTGATCGAGGACATCAACCGGTCCGGAACCACCATCCTGCTGGTGGAGCAGAACGCCAATATGGCCTTGCGGATTGCTTCCCGCGCCTATGTCTTGGAGACCGGCGGCGTCATCCTGTCCGGCACTGGCCGAGAACTGCTGGGTGATCCCCGCGTCAAGGAAGCCTATCTGGGGGCGTAGCCGAGCATTGACGTATATTGGCCTTAGAGTGTCGCGCCTGGTTCTTCCAGAATGACGCGAAAGCCGGTCATCGCGTCGCGGTAGTCGGGCTTGCGCGCCAGACGCTTGGCCACGCGCAGATCGCCGGCGCCGTTGTTCCACGAGCCCCCGCGAACCGTCCGTTGCCCTTCGTTGGACCGCAGGGTCGAACAGCGTTGCTCGTCGCCGTTGTAGGTTGGATTGTAGTCCGAGCAGGTCCATTCCCAGACGTTTCCAGTCAAGTCGCGCAGACCCAGGGCGTTGGGTAGATAGCTGCCGACAGGCGCGGTGACCGCGTGGCCGTCGTCCAGGTTGCCCATGGATGCGCCGGTTGGGTCGTTGCGGTCGGAGAAATTGGCTTGACGGGGATCGATATCGTTGCCCCAGGTGTACCGAGTCGTTGCGCCAGCCCGGGCGGCGTACTCCCACTCGGCCTCGGTGGGCAGCCGGAAGCGCTGGCCGGAACCCGCTTCCCAGGACAGCCATTCGGCGAAGGACCGCGCATCGTCCCAGGTTAGGTTGACGGCGGGCTGGGCGTCGTCGTTCAGGGAGCGACCCTGAAAGGAACCGCTGCTGTGGGCTGATCGGAAACGACGAAATTGACGGTTGCTGATCTCGTTCTTGCCCATCCAGAAGCCCTTGACGCAAACCTCGTGAGGGGTTTCATCGCGACCGCGATCCCGTTCGGTGGGGGGACTGCCCATGGTGAAGCAACCTCCCTCGATCCAGTTCAGTTCGAGACCGATGGTGTTTTCGGTCCGGGTCTTGATGGTGTTGGGCCGTTCGGCGGCGGCCAGTTCGGCCCGGGTGGTGGCCAGCGCCGGGTGATTGGGGTCGATAGCCGCTGCCCGCGCCAAAGAATTGGCGGCCAGTGTCCAGTTTTTGAGGGTGATGGCGTTACGGGCCTGGTCGAGATGGCGAGCGATTTCCACTTCGCGGTTTTGGGCGGCTTCCTGAATCAGACGCGCTGCTTCCTCCTCCTGCTGGCGCTTCTGCAGCGCCGCCGCTTCCTGCCGGCGCTGCTCCCGCAAGGTATCGTAGTACTGGTAGGCGAGCAGGCCGGCGCCCGACAACCCCGCGACCACGAAGACCGTGACCAGGATGCGCATCCACTGGACAGGCGGCGACTGGACGATGGCCGGCCTGTCCGAAATCTCAAGATCCGTTGTCGTGACAGGAGCCGGCTGGGGCGTCGTCAGCATGGAACGGGTGCTTAATGTCCCATCCCGCCGGATGGTGGAAACCTTCCTGAGATGTTCCAGCGCTGATTGAGGCGAGCGCTTGAGCAGGGATGCCGAAGGTTCGGCCGTGGCGGGCGTCGGTTCGGCGCCAGGCACGGCTTTTTCCGGGGGTGCCGCCGGAGGCGTCAGCTCATCCAGATGCTCCCAGATGTTTTCCAGAAGCGGCAAGGAGCCGCCATCGGCATCATCGACCAGTGGGGCCGGGCGCGAAGCGAGGCCGAGCGACGGGATCGCGTCGTGCGGTTCGCGGGCATCGGATATCCGCCTGGGTTGGCTCGCGCCGGCGGTGGGAAGCTTTCCGGCGAGGCGTTGGGAAGGACGCGATGGAGTACCCGGCCATTCCATGGGCCGCTTGGAACGCGGCGCCGAGGGACGTCTGTCGCCGCCTTCGGGCCAGGCGCCGCGCGGGGAAGGCGCGGGCGCTTGCTCCAGCAGATCGGCGGCCAGAGGTGGGACTTGGGAGAAATCCGCCCGGCTGTCGACCCGGTCGGCGGCCTGCAGGGCTTCCCGCATCGCGGCCATGGTTTGAAATCGTTCCTCGGGCCGAACGGCGATGGCCTGGTCGACCACGCGCAGCAAGCCATGCGAGTACAACCCGGCGCCGACTTCGACGGCGGGTTGCACCGGATCCTTGAGCACCCGGCCAGGCGCCTCGATCGGCGGCGTACCGGTGATGCAACGATACAACACCGCGCCCATGGCGTAGATGTCGGTCCAGGGGCCATAGTCCTCGCCAACCGTGACGTACTGCTCGATGGGGGAATAGCCGGGGGTGACCACGCTGGTGACGCTGCGCGTGCGCCGACCTAGGGCTTGGCGGGCGGCGCCGAAGTCGATCAGGATGACCCGGTTGCTGCTGGCGCGAATGTAGAGATTGCTGGGCTTGATGTCCCGGTGTAGGTAGCCTTGGGCATGGACGGCTTCCAGGGCCGGCATCACGTCGTTCAGGATGCGGCGCAGCTCCGGTTCGGGCAGAATGCCGCCCCGCTGCAAGGTGGCGCTGAGCGATTCGCCCTCTTCGTATTCCATCACGATGTAGGCGGTGCCGTTGGCGGTAAAGTAATCTCGCACCCGGACCACGCCGGGATGATTCACCTGCACCAGGATTTTGGCTTCGTCCAGGAAGCGTTGCAGACCCCATTCGTAGCAGGGCGGTTCGCTGTCCCGAGCCGGGATTTGGCCCTGGGCGTTGGGGCGAACCGTGATGCCGTTGTGATCGCGATAGGCCCATTCGGCGGGGAAATACTCCTTGATGGCGACTTCGTTCTCAAGCGCTTCGTGGATCGCCTTGTAAGTGATGCCAAAACCGCCGGCACCCAGAACGCCCTCGATCTGATAGCGGTGCAGATTGTAGCCCGTGGGTAGCGCGTTGGTTTCCTCGGTCATCGGGCTTCCCTATACGGTGGATGGATGCAGGCGTGGGCCGGACATGGCGGCGAATGGGGGAACGCTAACGGCGATCGGGATTCAGTAGTGATGCGAAACCCTCGACCAGTCGTCGCAGCCAGGGCGTCTGGCCGTTGACGACGGCGTCGGCGCGCAACAGGATCAAGGTCGCGTTGTCGGCGGTCGCGCCGCCGCGCCGCGTGGCCTGCTCGGTCAGGAGTTGAGCGGCGACGGCGGGGTTGTGGGCGTGCGCGGCGTCCCAGATCTCGGCCTCGGTCGTGTGTTCCCAGACTCCATCCGAACATAGCGCCAACAAATCGCCTGTTTGGATCGCGATCTGGCCCAGGTCGGGTTTGGGGCGATCCTCGCCGCCTAGGCAGCGGTACAGACGGTTTTGGGCTGGATGGGTGGCCATCTCGGATTCGTTGATTTCGCCCAAATCCATCAGCAGTTGCACGGCCGAGTGATCGCGAGTGCGCATCAGACGTTCCCCGGCGCGGAAATGATAGAGGCGACTGTCGCCGATGTTGAGCCAATACGCCTGGTCGGCCTCAAGCCATGCCATGACGACAGTGCTGCGGGCGGTTTCCGACCGACTGTTGATTGTCTCGTGCATCTGCTGGCACAACTGCTCGAGCGCGGTGGGCGGGTCGTCGCGCTGCGGCGCCGCGGGGTCCTGGAAGAATTTGCGGGCTTCGTCGATCACGAGTTGCGCCCCCAGCGCCCCGTCAAGGTGCCCCCCCATCCCGTCGGCCAGGATGGCCAGCAGTCCCTCCTGGTCGGGTGACTGGAAAATGCCCCAGCGATCCTGCTGTTCGTGGCGAGCACCCAACTCGCTGGCGGCGCCCCGATCCCAGGAATGGATACGGCTTGATGGGTGGTGCGTCATGCGGGTGTCTCCCGCGAACAGGTGGCGAGAACGGCGGCGCCCCGCCATGGGTTGGCGGCCGCGCTAGGCCATGAACGACGGATGGCGCGGGAGCGAATCCGGCCAGCGTGACGACGAACGTTGCGAGCATATCGCCCGAGCATGCGGTTCTCCTTGGCGGCACTCTGCATGGGCATGAGGGTGGTGGTGGACGATCCTAGCGACTGGTTGGCGCAGCGGGGCGACATGGCGGTTTTCTCGACGATGGCGTGATTATATGCGACCGGCGATCAAGGACGGACAATCCGAGATTCGCATCCGGCCGGCGCGCGGCGCAGCCATGCCGACGAACGGGGAGTTATAACAGGTTCAGTACTTCCTCGGCATGGTTGGCGCAATCCGGTTTGTCGATGATGTGGGCGATATGCCCACTCTCGTCGATGATGAAGGTGATGCGGTTGGCCATGCCCAGCAGGTTGATGGCCGCGCCGATCATGCCGCTGCCGCCGATGGCGCCGTAGGCCTTGCCGATGGCGCCGTCGGTATCGGCCAACAGGGGAAAATTGAGCTGGTGCTTGGCGGTGAATCGCTGATGGGATTCGGCGTCCTGGGTGGAAACGCCGAGCACGGCCGCGCCCCGGTCGCGGATTTCGCCGTTGTGGTCGCGCAGGGAACAGGCCTGCTTGGTGCAGCCCGGGGTATCGTCCATGGGATAGAAGTACAGCACCAGTTTCCTGCCGAGGTAATCGGACAGCTTGATGGTGCGGCCATCGGTGGCGGTGGCGATGAACATGGGAGCCGGATCGCCGATTTTCAGTTTCATCGTTCTGTTCTCTCTCGGGTGGTTGGCAAGGATTTTCGAAACTCTCCGGTCGCGGCGCGGAGGAGTTGGATGTGGGGGTGGAACCCCATAGGGGGCGGAAACTCTCGATCTCGGTCTTTGACTCGCCGGCTGCGAAAGGTGCTCCGCCACTTTGTCAGAAGTGGAGGCGATTCATGGAAATTACCAGTAGATGCCTCGGGTCAACTGGGCGAAGGAGATCTGCTCCAGCGAAGGCTCGTTCGCGTCGGCTTGCTGTCCCTTGGCGGCGGACGACTCGGGGAACAGCCGGAACGCGGTGTTCATGATCACGGCGTACAGCTTGGGCGCCACGGCGTGCAGCACCTGAGCGAAGATGCCGACCCGGGTGGCGATGCGCTCCGGCTTGTAAATGATGGCTTGCACGATCATGTCGGCGGCCTCTTCCGGGCTGAGGGTAGGGACGTGTTGGTAAATCTTGGTGGGCGCGATCATCTCGGTGCGCACCAGCGGCATGTTGATGGTGGTGAAGTCGATGCCGCTGTCGGAAAACTCGGCGACCGCGCAGCGCGAGAACGCGTCCAACGCCGCCTTGGAAGCGACATAGGCCGAGAAGCGCGGTGCGTTGCTGAGGACGCCGATGGACGAGATGTTGATGACGTGGCCGCGCTTCTTCTTCAACATGCTGGGGATGAAGCCCATGATCAGCCGCAGCGCGCCGAAGTAGTTGAGCTGCATGGTGCGTTCGTAGTCGTGAAAGCGGTCCAGCGAATTTTCAATCGCCCGACGGATGGAGCGACCGGCGTTGTTGATCAGGATATCGACGCCGCCGTGGTCGGCCAGTACCTGCTGAATCAGCGCGTCGCAGGAGGCGATGTCGGCGACGTCGGCGGTGTGGATGAACGCCGTGCCGCCACGCGCCTCGATTTCCCGCTGAGTTTCCAGCAGCTTCTCCTCGGTGCGGGCGACGATGAGAGTTTTGGCTCCGGCCTCGGCGATCTTGAGGGCGGCGGCCTTGCCGATGCCGGATGAGGCGCCGGTAATCAGCACTACCTTGTCCTTGATCGCGCCGGTCAGGCTGCGGTCGACGAACAGCTCGGGGTCGAGATGGCGCTCCCAATAGTCCCACAGCTTCCAGGCATAGGTTTCCAGCGGCGGCACGGCGATGTCGGTACCCTTGAGCGCCTTGAGCGTCTCGCGGCAGTCGAAGCGGGTGGGGTAGTTGATCAGACCGATCGCGCTGGCCGGGATGCCGAGATCCTTGAGCACTTGATCCCACATCCGCCGCGCCGGTTTGAAGTGCGCTAGCCCGGTCTTGATGACCTGGGGCACGAAGGCGAACATCAGGGCATTGACCCGTAGGCTCATCTCCGGCGCGTGAGCGGCGCGGGCGAACAGATTGAGGATATCGCCGACCCGATGCGGATGGGGGTCCACCAGATGGAAGCACTGGCCATCCAGTCCATCCTGGTGGGCGATATGGTCCATCGCGTCGACGATGAAGTTGACCGGCACCAGATTCAGCCGGCCGCCCTCGATGCCGACGACCGGCATCCAGGGCGGCAGCAGTCTGCGCGCTTTCTGGATCAGTTTGAAGAAGTAGTAGGGACCGTCGATCTTGTCCATTTCGCCAGTGCGGGAATCGCCGACCACCACGCCGGGCCGGTAGATCCGCCAAGGTCGCGAACACTCCCGGCGGACGATGCCTTCCGATTCGTGCTTGGTGCGATAGTAGGGGTTGTCGAGCCCCTCGGCTTCCTCGAACATGTCTTCGCGGAACACGCCTTCGTACAGGCCGGCGGCGGCGATGGAACTGGTCAGGTGGAAACAGCCGACCTCGATGGCCTCGGCGAAGGCGACTACATTGCGGGTGCCCTGAATATTGACTTTTTCCTGAATCTCCGCGCTGGCCTTGAGGTCGTAGATCGCCGCCAGGTGGAACAGATGACGGATGTTGCCCTTGAGCCGGGCGATGTCGGCTTCGGCCACGCCCAATCGGGGTTGGGTCAAGTCACCGATGACCGGAATCGTACGGGTGGCGCCGGCTCCCCAGCGCTGGTGGAGCTGTTCGACTAGCGGCAATTCGCGTTCCAGAATCAAGTAGTAAACCGTAGCGTCGGGACGTTGCAGCAATTTTTCGACCAAGCGGCGGCCGATAAAGCCGGAGGCACCGGTAACGAAGTAGTTCATATTGTTCTGGCTCCTTGATACCGCAATGAAGGCTGTCTTGAATTATAGAATTTACCGCCCTGAAAATCCTCGTTTCTGAATCCGGTTGGTTACGAGAGGCCATGTTCGGGGGAGCGAGGAGAGAGGAGACGACCGATGAGTGGTGGACAGGGGTTGGTTTTGATCGTCATCGCGGCGCTGGCATCGAGCCTGTGCACGCTAGGGCTGGGGCTGGTGGTGTTTCAGCGCTGGGTGCGTCCTCGGCTGGAGGCGCGACTGGCGGCTTTCGCCGAGACGCTGGAGGTCCGGGTGAAGGCGGGCGCTGGCGCGGCTGGGCAGGAGTTGTTGGAGCCGTTGCGCGCGCAGGTGCGCGGCGGGGTGGAGGAAGCGGCCACCGAACTGCTGCCGAAGATTCGGGCGGAGTTGACGGCGGGGTTTCGGGAAGCGGCGGCGGAAAGCCTGCCCGCGTTCCGGGAGGAAGTGCGCAAGGGGTTTGCCGAGGCCATCGCGGCGCTGGCCACGACCGAACTGTTGGACCGAACCGCCCGGAAGGTGGTGCGCACTGGGTCGTCGCTGGTGGAAAGCGGTTTGAGTCTGCTGCGGGCGACCCGACCACCGAACGAGCGTGATGAGTGAGCCGCCGCGCACCCCACGCGAAATGGAGATGGTGACTCAGGCCCGCACCACCTGAATGCGTCGACCCTGGGGGCTGAGTTGTTCGCTACGGGCGGTGCGCTCGGCGATGGGTGGCTGTCCGGCGCGGCGATCAAACACGATCAGCCAGCCGGTGTCGAGTCCCAGCCCGGCCAGATAGCCATCCAACTGGACTAATCCCTCCCGCAGCGGATCGGGTTCACCGTCGCGCCAGACCTTGAGTTCCATTCCCAGCGTCACCGCGCCGTAGCGCAGGCAAAGGTCCATCCGCCCGGAGCCGATGGCGTACTCGCGTTCCAGCGAGCCGCCGCCATTGACCACTCGGTGCAGGAAAGCCATCAGCACCAGATGGGGGGCGATCTCGTGATAGGGGGCGCTGCGGAGCAGGGGTTGACCGTGTTGACGCCAGAAGGCGAGAAAGGCATCTAACAGCCGTGCCGGGTTCAGGCTGCCGTCGGGATTGAGCCAGGTCGGGGCAATCTGGGGCAGGGTGTCCTGGGGACCGCTGGCCAAGGCGCGGGGTAGCACTTCCCGGTAGATCGGATTGGCGACCACCAGACCGCCCGTGTTATCGCGGCGCAACAGCCCTAGGTCCACCAGATATTGCCGGTCATCCTCGGTGGCGGCTTCCATGAGCGTGCCGGCCAGCATGGGTTCGATGACCCGGCGCACCTGGTCCTCGCGCAGCTTGTCGGCCAACTGATCCAGATGGGTCACCCGATTGAGGATCAACTGCTCCTTGGCCTGATCGATCCGGTCCACCGTCACCGGCTGGCTCCGGTCGCGTCCTTCCGGCCTCTCGAAGCACGCCTCGTAGGCCAGGGCGTTGACTAGCCAGGGCTGGCCCTGGGTCAAATCCCAGACCCGCGCCAGCGCCTCGGGGGTGAACGCCTGCCCGGTGTCGGCGGTGTGTTCCCGCAGCAGGGCCGCGACTTCCTGTTCGGTAAAGTCGCCCAGGCGCAGGGACTTGGCCTTGATGTTGAAGGCGCTGCCGCCGGTGATGGGGCTGGGTTCGGAGCGGGCGTGAATCCGGTAGTCGCGCAGATCGCGCACCCCGCAGAGAATCACCGTCTGCGGGAACGCCGTGGGCCGTTGGCTGTAACCGGCCCGCAACTGGCGCAGGAGCGAAATCAGGGTATCGCCCACCAGGGCGTCCACTTCGTCCAGAAGCAGCACGAGGGGTTGGGGTGTTTGCGCGCTCCAGCGTTCGAGCAGTTCGTTGAACACGCCTTCCGGGCCGCGCGCCGTCCAGGCGGCTTCGATCCAGCCCAGCAACCGCTCTTCCCTCCCGTAGAGCCGTGCGGCGCTAGCCAGCGCGCCGCAGATGGCGCGCATACCCCGCGCTACATCCTCGCGAGCGATTTGCGCGGTTTCGAGATTGGCGTACACCGCCCGATAGCGCCCCTCCCGGTTCAAATGGTCCATCAAGGCCAGGAGACAACTGGTCTTGCCGGTCTGGCGCGGGGCGTGGAGCAGGAAATACTTCTGGCGCTCGACGAGCGTGAGCACGTCGTCCAGATTCCAGCGGTGCAGGGGCGGCAGGCAGTAGTGCAGGTCGGAGCGGACCGGGCCTTCGGTGTTGAAAAAGCGCATGGCGGAACTCCGGGGACGGGGACGGGACCGGGGCTGAACGCGCGCATGATACCGCGATTGCCGCACTCCCTTAACCCTGACCCTCTTGACTTTGCTTCTCCCGCCAAAATCCCTTCTTTCTTCCATATGATGTGAATTATTCATTTGACTCCCCTTATCCCCAGATTTACATTATATTTTGTAATGTTAACGCCTCTTAGCCCTCGCCGATGACCTCAAAATCCCTTCTTATCGGGGCAGGGTGTTGGAGGGGAGCAAACGGTGACGCCCGACATTTTCGATGCTTGTCTGGCCTGCCTGGAGGAGTGTCGCATGATTTCTCGCCCCCTATTGATCCTGGTTTATGGATGCAGCCTTGTTGGCCCGGTGGTGGCGGGCAATCTCGACGCCCCCGCCGCGCCGACTGACGCCGGTAGCGCGATGTATACCCTGCAAAGTCTCTGTGACCGGCTCAGTAGCGGTGCGGCGGGTACCAAGCGCGGCGCGGCGTTTGCCGAACCGACGGCGGAGCCGAGCGGGACGATGTGCACGCTGAATGCCATCATGGCGGCGATGCCGATGTTGGATGGTACGAACGGTGCCATACCCGCTGACGTTTTATCCGGCAAGACCTTCTGGGGGTTGACCGGCGGCGCGTGGGGGTTGCGGACCGGTACGGCTGCGGCGGGTGCGAATGTGGTCGGCGCTGACGGGCAGTTAGTGATGACCATTCCCGACGGGCTCTATGCTGGGAACAAAACCGCCACAGCCAGCGATACCGACCTCGCCGCCGGCAACATCAAATCCGGCGTCAGCATTTTTGGGATAGCTGGCAACCTGATTGCTGCCAGTGGCGACGCCACGCCGGGGGAGGTATTAGCGGGCAAGACCTTCAGCAATGCCTCGGGCGCGCAGACCGGCACCTTGCCGGCGCAGACTTTGAGCGCCGCCAGCGTCACGGTCCCGGCGGGTTATTACGCGGCGACCGCGCTGAATGCGGTGGATACCGACTTGGCGTCCGCCAATATCCACGCCGGGGTGACGATCTTCGGGGTCTCCGGCGACCCCAACGTGGTGAACACCAGCAGCGGCGATGCGGTAGCCGCGGACCTTGCTGCCGGCAAGAAAGCCTGGGTGGATGGGGCGGAGATCACCGGCACGGCCACCGCGGCTTCTCCTTGCATCTGTACCGGCACGCTCAATGGAACCCGCTGGTGCGATAACGGCGATGGCACAGTGACGGATCTGCTGGGCGCCACCGTGAGCGGCAAGGTCAAGGGGCGGTGTCTGGTGTGGCTGAAGAATGCCAATTGCAGCGCAACCTTGGCCGATATTCACAACCCAGGCTACTTAAATTGGTTGGATGCGGTGATCTGGAGCAGTGCTGTAACAAGCAGTGTCTGTAGCCTGACGGATAGCTCGGTAGAGGGCGACTGGCGCTTGCCGACGCGAACGGAACTAAGGGTATTAACGAGTGGTGCGGAAGCCGTCTTAGCAGACCAGCCACGAGCTTTCACGGGCGTCCAGTCCACCTACTACTGGTCGTCCACGACCCACGATTCTGGCCGCGCGTGGGGCGTGAACCTCAGCAACGGCAACGTGTACGTGAGCTACAAGTCCAACACCTACCGCGTGTGGCCGGTGCGAGGTGGACTATGAGAGGCTTCGGTCCTTGGGGAATTCGGCCCTTTGGGGGGTCCGGGGGGCTGGCCCCCCGGCGGCGATTTTTTTGCTCCCTCACCCCCGCTCCTTCCCCCACGAGGGGAGAGGGCGGCTCTGGTTTCGCTTCGTTGACTGGCTGAGGAAGAGGCATCCCATGTTGCGTTTCGCGCTACTGTCGCGTCTGGGCCTGGCCGGCCTGGTCGGGCTTCTCATCAGTCCCGTCCTGTTCGCCGCCGGGATCAGCGCCACGAATAAATACGCCTGGTCGGAAAACGCCGGCTGGCTCAACTTCAACGCCACCCACGGCAACGTCCAGGTCTACATGGATCACCTGGAAGGCTTCGTCTGGGCCGAGAACCTCGGCTGGATTCGCCTCGGCAGCCACACGGGCGGTGGGGCGTACACCTACGCGAACACGTCCAACACCACCTACGGCGTCAACCACGACGGCAACGGTCACCTGTCCGGCTATGCCTGGAGCGAAAACGCCGGCTGGATCAACTTTCAAACGACCCACGGCCAGGTGACCATCGACGCCAACGGCGTGTTCGACGGCTACGCCTGGAGCGAAAACGTCGGTTACCTCCACTTCCGCAACACCAGCCCCGCCTATCAGGTCGCCGTCAACCGCGACCCGCAAACCATCACCCATTTCAATCCCCCAACCACCGGCGTGGTCGGCGGCTCGGCCACGCTCAGCGCCACAGGCGGCGGCTCCGGCAACCCGGTGGTCTTCGGCGCGACTCCGCCCGCGATCTGCACGGTCAGCGGCGCCACGATCCGCTATGGCGCCGTTGGAACCTGCACCGTCACCGCCGACCAGGCCGGCGGCCCGCTCTATCTGCCCGCCAGCATCAGCCGTAACATCGACGTTCAACCGAACAGCCTGGGCGACCCAACCGCCATTCCCACCCTGTCCGAATGGGCGCTGGGGTTAATGAGTCTGCTGTTCGGCTTTACCGTCTGGCGGTCACGGCGGAGGGAACCGTTCTAGCAATGCTCTGGAACAGCCCGACCCGTTTTTCAACGGGCGGGGGTGTTGCTGCCTCGTCACCGAGGAACTGAAGGTCGCTCCACTCTCTCAAGCTCCAAACTCATGCGGACAAGGTCAGAAGCAAGGATGCACCGCGAACCGGAAATCCATTCCACCCATCGCGGTGTGTTCGGGCGACGGACCGAGCGCTCGGCGCCGCTTAGGCGGGGACCGCGAGCCTGCCGGCTTAGGCTGTATTCAGGCGCTCTTCAGCGATTCGACCAAGTCGATGTACTGCTGCATGGCCTCTTCCTGGACGGTGCCTTTGAGCTTGGCCCAGGCGTCGTACTTAGCGCGACCCACCAGATCGGTGAAGCCCGGCCGCTTGCCTTCGACGTCACCGGCCGAACCCTGCTTGAAATAGGCATACAGTTTCAACAAGGTATCGTTATCGGGTCGCTTGCTCAGTTTCTTGCTATCCTCAACGGCAGTCTGGAAACGATTGGCGAGATCGGACATGGCGATTGTTCCTCCGGTGATGGGGATGATTGCGATGGCGGCGAGTGTAACCGAGTCACGGCGAGAGTTTATTGCATGGAATGGCTACGGGCCGGACGAGATGGAAACGCCACGGACGAAAGCGCCGAGTGCTGCGGCCAATTCAACAAAGTTCCTTGTAATCCACTGGCTTAGAATCCCCGGTCATTCATGATGCTGGATTTTTTTATGCCTAAGAAAAAGCAGAGCGAGCCCGTATCGGGAATCGATACCGCCTGGCTGCGCATGGAGCGTCCCACCAACCTGATGATGATCACCGGAGTCATGATCTTTTCCGAGCGCTTGTCCTACGACCGGTTGCGGGAGGTTGTGGAGTCGCGCTTTCTGAAATATCAGCGATTCGGGCAGCGGGCGGTCCAGAAAGCGGCGGGCGCCTTCTGGGAGGTCGACCCGCATTTCGATCTCAGTCGACACGTTCTGCGCACCGCGCTGCCGGGCCGGGCCGACAAGGCCGAATTGCAGCACCTGGCCAGCGATCTGATGAGCACTCCGCTGGATTTCTCGAAGCCGATGTGGCAGTTCCATCTGGTCGAGGATTACCAGGGCGGCAGCGCCGTGATCCTGCGGATCCATCACTGTTACGCCGACGGCATCGCCTTGATTCACGTCCTGCTGTCGTTGACCGACTCCGCGCCTGACGCGGCCCCCACGGCGCCGGCGGTGGCGGCGAAGGAGGAAAACGCCGAGGACACGGGCCTGTTCCGGCGCTTTTTCGAGCCAGTGGACAAGGTGGTGAACAGCACGCTCAAGCTAGGCCGGGGACTGGTGGGGGAGGGCGTCGACATCGTCCGCCATCCCGCCCATGCGCTCGACTATGCCCGCAACGGCGCGCGGCTGGCGGCGGAAATCGCCCGGTTGGCCCTGATGAACGACGATTCGAAGACCCGCTTCAAGGGCGATCTGGGCGTGTCGAAGCGGGTCGCCTGGGCCGAGCCGCTGAACCTGCGCGAAGTCAAGGCGGTCGGCAAGGCCCTGGGCGGTTCGGTCAACGATGTGCTGCTAGCGGCGGTGGCGGGGGCGCTGCGCGACTATCTGGTCGAGCAGGGCGATCCCATCCCCGAGGATTTGCAGGTAAGGGCCTTGATTCCGGTCAACCTGCGGCCGTTGGAGAAAGCCGCCCGGCTGGGCAATTTCTTCGGGCTGGTGTTCCTGGCGCTGCCGGTGGGCATCGCCAATCCGTTGGAACGGGTGTACGAGGTGCGGCGGCGGATGAACGAGTTGAAGGAATCCTATCAGCCGATCCTGGCGCTGGGCCTGCTGGGGGCCGTTGGCATGGGGCCCAACCTGTTGCAACAACCGTTGCTGGACTTGCTGAGCAACAAGGCTTCGGCGGTGATGACCAACGTGCCCGGCCCGCGCGAAGCGATTTATCTGGGTGGATCCCGCGTGTCCGAGATGATGTTCTGGGTGCCACAATCCGGCCAGATCGGCATGGGCGTCAGCATCCTCAGCTACAACGACCGCGTTCATTTCGGTCTGGTGGCCGACCGCAAGCTGGTGGCCGATCCAGAGGCGATCATCGGCCGTTTCGCCAGCGAATTCGAAAAGCTGCTGTTCATTACCTTGATGAGTCCCTGGGGGCAGGAGCTGGATTCGCGCGAGGTCGAGCGTGCCTTCAAGCGGCTCGGTGGACCGGATGGTTGAAACCCCCCAATTTTAGGATGTTTAGTCTAACGATGAGTCGCACAATAAACTCAAATTGTAGGGAGTCCTTGGTCTGGAGTCCCGAACGCCCGACGGAGGAGCATCGTCATGGTCAAGAAAGTCAAGGGTAACGCCGACAGCCAGTTGTCCCAGTCCGTGCGGGAATCCGCTCACCTGATCTGGCTAGCCGGGCTGGGGGCGTTCACCAAGGTGAGCGCGGAAGGCGGCAAGTTGTTTGAAGCGCTGGTCAAGGAAGGCGAAAAGGTCGAGAAGCGAACCCGCGAGGTTGCCACCAACGCGACGGTGGCGGTCAGGGAGCAGACCGGCGAGGCGCGCGGCCGAGTCGTCGAAACCTGGGACAAGGTGGAGCAGATTTTCGAGGACCGGCTGGCCCGGGTGCTCGGCCCACTCGGCATCCCCAGCCGTGAGGATCTGCGGGAGCTGACCCAGCGGATCGACGCCTTGCAGGCGCAACTCGACGAACTGGGCCGTGCCCAGGACAACCCACGGTCGTGAAGTCTGGGTGAACGTGGCGAGGGAGCGGGCAACCTGCGGCGATGTAACCTGGGCGCGGATGGATACGCCCCATCAGCCGATGGTGGTGACGATTCTGCTGGTGCTGGCCGAGCCGCTGGCCGAGGAACGGTTGCGCGAGATATTGACCCGGCGGTTGCTGCCGTTTGCCCGGTTCCGGCAGCAGTTGGTCCGGGAAGGTGGTCGCCACGTTTGGATTGAAGACGCAGCGTTCGACTTGAACGCCCATCTCGAACGGCGGCGCTTGCCGGAGCCAGCCGATCAGCGGGCGCTGGCGACGCTGGTGGGCGAACTGGCCAGCCAGCCGCTGGACCCGAACCAGCCGCTGTGGCGCTGCGTGGTGGTGGAAAACGCGGGATCGGGCTGCGCGCTGCTGTTCCGGGTCCATCACTGCATCGCCGATGGCATCGCCCTGCTGCGGGTGTTTCTGACCCTGGCCGACCGAGCTCCGCGTTCGGACGGAAAACCAGCGCCGGAGGTGTCGCTGGAGGAACGGCGTGAACAGGCCCGGCTGGCGGCCAAGACGGCCAAGGCGCCAAAACCGCTCGCCAGCGGGCTGGAGCGGTTGTGCTGGGGTGGGGCGCTCCTGGCGGGATTGCTGCGGCAACTCGTGGTGATCCCGGAACCCCGCACCATGCTGCGGGGGACGTTGAACGGCCGGAAGCGCATGGCCTGGTCGGCGCCGATTCCCCTGGGTGATGTCGCGCGCATCCGCCAGCGCTGGGGCGGACGGGTGAACGACGTGATGCTGACTGTGGTGACTGGCGCGCTGGGCCGGTATCTGCGGGCGCGGGGCGAAACCCGGCCGGGGCTGATGGCGCGGCTGGTGGTGCCGGTCAATCTGCGGCCCTACCAGGAAGAGATTCAACTGGGTAACCAGTTTGCGGTGGCTTTTCTGAAGCTGCCGCTGACCGTGGTCGACCCGGTGGCGCGACTGGCGGCGGTGCGCGCGCGCATGGAGCGAGTCAAATCCTCGCCGGAAGCGATGGCGAATCTGCTGCTGATCCGGCTGGTCGGCGGATTACCCGGCTGGTTGGAGCGGGGATTGTTACGGTTGTTGGGGTTGAAGGCGACGGCGGTGTTGACCAACGTGCCGGGCCCGGAGGAAACACTGTATCTGGCGAACGCGCCAGTGGCACGGGTGCTGGCCTGGGTGCCGCAGATTACCAGCATCGGGATCGGCGTTTGCGTGCTGAGTTACGCCGGGGCCATCACTATCGGCGTCACCACTGATCAGGGCGTGGTGGTCGCGCCGGAGGAGTTGGTAGCCGGGATCGAGGCGGAAATCGCCGAATTGTTGGCGCGCGTGGGCCTGGATGCTACGTAGTCATCCATGTCAGTCCCAGGGAATCGATGGAGGTCATATATGTTGGTTACCCAGCCCGAAAGCGTTCGACGTCAAGCCAGCGGCCCCCGGATTGGCCTGGCCGTCGCGGGCGGTGGACCGGTGGGGCTGGTCTACGAAATCGGTGCCCTGCGCGCGCTCGACGATGCCCTGGACGGGGTCGATTTCAATGATCTTGACGTGTACGTGGGCGTGAGCGCGGGCGCGGTGGTGGCGGCGTTGCTGGCCAACCAGCTTGCGACCGGCCAGATTTGCCACATCTTTATCAGCAACGAATCCGAGGAACATCCGCTCGATCCACGGATTTTTCTGATGCCGGCTTTCGGCGAGTACTGGCGACGGTTATCGACCGCGCCCTATCTGCTGTGGGAAGCGTTCTGGCGCTATTTGCAAAATCCGCTGGATTTGAGCCTGCTGCAATCGTTGACCCGGCTCGGCCGGGTGTTGCCGTCCGGGTTTTTCGACAACGAGCCAATTCACCAGTATCTGGCCCACATGTGGAGCGATCCGGGCCGGACCAACGATTTTCGCCAACTGGCAAATCGGTTGTACGTGGTGGCGGTAGATCTCGATACCGGTGAATCGGTGAAATTCGGGGCGCCCGGCTACGATCATGTGCCGATTTCCCGGGCGGTTCAGGCCAGCAGCGCGCTGCCGGGACTGTATCCACCGGTGGAGATCGACGGCCGTTATTTCGTGGACGGCGCGTTGCAGAAGACCATGCACGCCTCGGTGGCCTTGCAGGAAGATCTGGATTTGTTGTTGTGCCTCAATCCATTGGTGCCCTTCGATGCTCGATTGGCGGTTCAGGGTGGCCGGCCGACCCAGGTGGGCCGGTTGGTGGAAGGTGGCCTACCGGTGGTGTTGTCCCAGACCTTCCGGGCGCTGATCCATTCCCGGTTGCGGGTCAGCATGCAGAAATACGACAGCGAGTTCGAACATACCGACATCGTCCTGTTCGAGCCCAACCGCGACGACGCCAAGATGTTCTTCACCAACGTGTTCAGCTTCTCGGGGCGGCACTGGGTGTGCGAGCATGCCTATCAGAGCACCCGTCAGGATTTGCTGGCTCGGCGGGCCGAACTGGAGCCGATCCTGGCCCGGCACGGCATTCGGATGCGGATGGAGGTGCTGGAGGATCGCGACCGGCATTACTATACCAGCCTGCGCAATCGACGAGATTTGACCGCGCCGACGCGGTATCGCAGTCGGCTGGCGCAAGATCTGCGCACGGCGCTGGACCAGTTGCAGGAAATCGTTTCGACGCCCGCCGGACGTGCGTGAATATGCCTTGCCTCGGCTTGTCGCCAGGGTCGTGGTCGGTGATGGAACCAATCCGAAACCCGGAGACGGCAAACCGCGATCGAAACGGCTCCGGAACGCTCATTTGGATCCCTCCGGCGCATCGCCAAGCAGGGCGTGAAGTTTTTCCGCCAACTGCGCTTTAAGGTAGGGTTTGTCCAACAAGTCGCTGCCTTCCGGGCGGTCCTGGAACCGGCTTAGATGTGCTTCGACGTAGCCCGAGACGAACAAGACCTTGAGGTCGGGTCGGCGCTGGAGGGCTTGCCGCGCGAGATCCACCCCACTTGCGGGGCCTGGCAGAACCACGTCCGTGAACAGCATCGCCACCTGGGGGGTCGCTTCCAAAACCGCTAGCGCTGCCTCGGCGGTATCCGCCTCGACGGTCCGGTAGCCCAGACTTTCCAGCATGCGCACCGCCAGCCGGCGCACCGCGTTCTCGTCTTCCACCACCAGGATCGTTTGCCGTCGTGGCTTGGACCGCGCCAGTTCGGCGGAGGTGCCGGCGTGAACGTCGGCGTCCACCGCCTCCGCCGCTGGAAAATGGAGATGGATGCTCGTTCCCTGGCTCACCTGGCTGTGAAGGTGGATGAAGCCGCCGGACTGCTCGACCAAGCCGTGGACCATGCTGAGGCCCAACCCGGTGCCGCGTCCGACTTCCTTGGTCGTGAAGAAAGGCTCGAACGCCCGCCGCTGCACGTCCGGTGTCATGCCTTGGCCAGTATCGCTCACCGTCAGCGCGACGTACTGCCCGGCCGCCACGCGGTGCAGCGCGGCGTGCGCCGCGTCTTCGTGCAGCCAGTAGTTGGCGGTCTCGATGGTCAGTTGGCCGCCGTCGGGCATCGCGTCGTGCGCGTTGACCGCCAGGTTGAGCAGCGCGGTTTCGAACTGACCCGGGTCGATCATGGTCGGGAACAGGTCCGGGGCCAAGCGCATTTCCAAGGCGACGGTCTCGCCCAAACTGCGGCGTAGCAAGTCACCCATGCCGGTCACCAGCCGGTTCAGGTCCGTCCGTTGCGGGTGCGGGGGCTGGCGCCGCGAGAAGATTAGTAGACGATGGGTCAGGCTGGCGCCGCGTTCCGCCGCCGCCAGCGCCTCCCGCACCCGATCCCGCATCTCGGTGTCTCCATCCCGCAGTTGCTCCGCCAGCAATTCCAGATTTCCCAGGATCACGGCGAGCAGATTGTTGAAGTCGTGGGCGATGCCGCCGGTCAGTTGCCCGACGGCTTCCATTTTTTGCGCTTGCCGCAGGCTTGCCTCGGTAAGCCGTTGCTGGGTGACATCGCGGGCCAGCATCACCGCCGCCGCTCGGCCCGCGAACGGTCCGTCCAGGGGGGCGACGCGCGCTTCGAACACGCGCGGTTTCGCCGTCTCGTCGGGTCGGGTGTACTCGAAACTTTGGGGTTCGCCGGTGTGCAGGGTGTGGCGGAGCGCCTCCAGGCCGGTCCGGGCATCCTCGGCCGCCAGCACTTCGTCCAACCGCCGACCCAACAGGGTGCCGGGGTCCGGCAGGCGCGGTTGCGAGCGGGTGGTGAGCACCTCCAGATGCCGCCCTTGGTCGTCCAGCACCGCCAGCACGTCGGGCACAGCGTGGACGATGGCGCGCAGCCGCGCCTCGTTGTCGCGCAGCGCTTGCTCGGCTTGCCGGCGGACGGTGATGTCTTCGCTGAAGACCACGACGCCGCCGATCTCGCCCGCCGCATCGTGCCAGGGCCGCACTTCCCAGCGAAGCCACTGGACCGTGCCGTCGGCGCGGTCGAACCGGTCGTTGTCGGCCGTCACCACCTCGCCTTCCAGCGCGCGGCGGTGGATGGTTTTCCAGCGCTCGGGGATTTCGGGGAAGACGACGTAGTGCGAAAGTCCCCGCAGGTCGCGTTCGCCCAGGTGGTAGTCGCTCGACCAGCGGCGGCTGACGAACAGGTAGCGCATCTCTCGATCGAACATTGAGAGCGCCGCCGGCGCGTGCTCAATGAAAAGGCGTAGCCGCATCTCGCTGTCGCGCAGCGCCTCCTCGGTTTGTTTGCGGGCGGTGATGTCCTGCTTCACCGCCACGAAGTGCCCGATGGTACCATCGTGGTTCCGCACCGGCGTGACCGTCATGAATTCATGGTACTGGCCGCAGTCCTTACGCCGGTTGACGATTTCGCCCTCCCACACCTGTCCCGCCAGGATGGTCCGCCAGAGGTTGGCGTAAAATTCCGGTCCCTGGATGCCCGAGCGCACCAGGTCGCGGTGGTTCCGACCGAGCGCCTCGTCTGGGGCGTAGCCGGTCAGCGCCGCGAAGGACTGATTGACCCATTCGATCTGTCCCGTCCGATCGGTGATGACGATGGCGTTGGCGGCCGCTTCAAGGGCGGCGATTCGGAGCCGCAGCGTCTCTTCGGCCCGCCGGCGCGCGGTGATGTCCAGCACGATGCCCAGATAGCGGCTCACCCGGCCAGCGGCGTCTTGCAGCGGGCGGCCCCGCGCCAGCAGCCACCGCGACGGACCGTCCGGCGCGTTCGTCCGCCATTCGACCTCAAATTCCCTGTGCTCCCGCGCCGCGTCCCGGACGGTTTGCTCCACACGGGGTCGGTCTTCGGGATGGATCGTCTGCCGCCAGCTTTGATAGGACGGTTGAACAGAGTGGGGTTCTAACCCGTAAAGCAGCCAGATTTCCTCAGACCAGACGTTTTCGTGAGTTTGCAGGTTCCATTCCCAGGTGCCGGCCCGTGCGGCGTCCTGGGCCAGGCGCAGCCGTTGCTCGCCCTCGCGCAGCGCCTCTTCAGCCCGCTTGCGCTCGGTGATGTCCGTAACCATCGCGATGAGATGGGGAGTCGCGGACTCTCTTGGTAGCAGGCACACGAACTTGTGGACCCAGATCTGTTTGCCGTCCTCGCGGACGTAGCGGTTCTCGGTCTCGAAACTGTTCAACTCGCCCGCTTTGAGACGCTGGACCTTCAGAAGGTTTGCCTCCCGGTCTTCCGGATGAATCAGCGAGGGGAACGGCATTCCCCGCAACTCCTCCCCGCTATAGCCGAGGATGGAGATGAAGGCGGGATTGCACACCTGTAACCGGCCCTCCCAGTCCGCGATGGCGATGCCTATCGGGGCATGCTCAAAGATGCTGCGGAAGCGTGCCTCGCTTCTGCGCAGCGCCTCCTCGGCGGTTTTGCGTTCGGTGACGTCGGTGAAAGCTACCGCGAACTGGCGCGGAGCGACCCGGTAGGCGAACACCTCGTACCAGCGGCC
The DNA here is from genome assembly GCA_031732935.1 of Candidatus Contendibacter sp. Taxonomy (GTDB): domain Bacteria; phylum Pseudomonadota; class Gammaproteobacteria; order Competibacterales; family Competibacteraceae; genus Contendibacter. The sequence goes on along the minus strand of JAVMKH010000169.1, from coordinate 1,745 downwards.
GAGGGCGGTACTGTAGTTCTCGAAGCGCACTGGCTCGCCGGTGCGCACGACCCGACCGTAGTTTTCGATCCAGTAGGGTTCGACCGCCGGTAGAACTTCGCGCACCCGTTTGCCGAGCAAGTCGGCAGCCTTCGGACCAGTTAATCGCTCGAAGGCCGGGTTGACGCTCAGGAATCGGTAGTCGTAGGGTTGTTCCCGCTCGTCGGTGAGGATCTCGTGCAACGCAAAGCCCTCGGTCATGGACTCGAACAGTTGGCGGTAGCGTTTCTCGCTGGCGCGCAACGCGTCGGCCAGCGAGAGGTCCCAGCCGTGTTCGTTGCGCCCACTGAACGCCGCCACCAACAGGTACGCCCCGCCGAGGTATTCCATCGCCCGCCCTGTCCAGAACAGCGCGTTACCCACCGCCGGCTGGAGGCTGATCGCCACCGTGTGCGCCGCCAGCAGCAACAGGCTCAAACTGTACCATGCCACAAACGCGGAGGCGCGCGCGCGCTGCCCCAACCGCACCAACAGCGCCACCAGCGAGAACCACACCATCGCCACCAGCAGCACCGCCTGCCGCACCGGCGTGCCGCCTTGGTCCTGGATAAAGAACACCGGCAGCCGGTCCGTCCACGTCGCCCACGTCAGCGCCGCCACCACGGCCGGTACCGCCGCGTACGCGCCGACGATCCACCATCCGCGCCGGGCAACCGGCACGGACGATGCCGCCCGCATCGCCCATACCACGCCCACCAGGTGGCAGAACGCCGCTAACGCCACGCTGGTATTGAAGATCGTGATGGGCAGGTTCGCCCCTTGCTCAAGAAGGCTGGCGGCGGTCAGCCCCGCCAACGCCCAGAGCAACACGCCGCCGCCGATCCACAGCAACTCCGGCGCACCCTGCCGCCGGAAACCGCGCCCCATCAGCACGGCCACCGTCAGCGCCGCGGGCATGGTGAACACCAGATTCAGCGCGACCAACAGCGGCGTCGAGGCGTACGCCCCCGTCGGTTTGGCCAGCCAGAAGCCGACCATCGCTAGCAGCAAGATCGGCAACGGCAGCCAAGCGAAGCGGAGAGCAGTCGAACGGTCGGTGGTCATCGCTCGGTCCAGGTTCGCCGCTGAGCGGTGGTCAGTTCGAGGCGGGACGAGGATTCGAGATCGGTGAGCATCATTGTCTCCCCTGGCCAGGATGGCTTGGAGCCTGCGCGCGCGAAACACTAAAATAGCGTGAGTTCTGACTATTGATCTCGATAAGTCAACCGCTTGTTGTGCATGTTCTTTCGAATCTTGTTGGTGACCTAGTGCAGGCCTCGTTCCCACAGGACGTGGGAGAGCCGTGAGTCACTGACGACGAGGTGTAGCTTGAAGCCGTGGAACCAGCCCATGGAGGTTTTGCCTCGGCGTGCCACTGCCTTGATGACCTTGTGGCTGTAAATGCGGCGGTTGTGGCACACCACCAGCGAAGTAGCCTTGATGAAGGCGATCCCGGTGTTCTCGCCTCGGCGAGGGTGCGGATCGATGTGCATCGGCATCAAGGCCGTGGGAATCAGTGCTATCTATCAAGTATAACTCAACAGGTTGGGAAACTCGTCCCGGCGGTGCCGGCAAACGTGCGGCAAATAAAACGCTTTGAAATTTACGGTACTGGGATTGATGAAAATAAATCAGGATGGTCGTGATCTCGCCGAAGGTTAGCCGCAAGATCCGTATAGTGGTCCCCAAATTTCGGACAGCTAATTAAGGTAGTACTCTGCACGGGT
>JAVMKH010000168.1:0-14754 GCA_031732935.1 Candidatus Contendibacter sp. | reverse complement strand
CAGAGGCACTACCTTAAATTCGACCCAAAATTGTCTGGACATGGGGTCCACTTCATCGGACCAGTCGCATCCACGGCCACATGTACCTTGGTGTTGAACCCCCTTTTGCACGCGCCCTGTCCTCGTTGCCGCCCACCGCCCCCGCGGCATGCGGATGCACCTTGATATGGGTCGCGTCGATCATCAACCATTCCATATCGGGGTCATCAATCAACGCTTCCAAGAGCCTTTCCCACACGCCCGCGTCCCGCCACCGAATAAACCGACGGTGCGTGTTTCCCCATCCGCCCAGATCCGGCGGCAAGTCGCGCCACGGCGCTCCCGTCCGTAAAATCCAGAAAACAGCGTTGATAAAGCGCCGATTATCCTCGGCAATCCCTCCCCACTGACCCCTCCGCCCGGGTAAATGCGGCTCCATTAAACCCCACGCCCGGTCAGATATATCGTGCCGTCCGTGCGCTAATCCTCTCTCTTTGCTCATGTGATCCCCCTTTCGATCACATCAGCCTCTCATATTTCCTATCTCATGACTACACGATCTAGGGAAACGGGCAGCCGCCGTATGGAGCGGACGGGGGCAAGGGGATGGCTGCCCTCTGATTGTAGTCAGCGACTCTGGCCGTATAGGGGTTTGTTTAGAGTTGGAGAAAAATCCAGCGATCCTAGTTAAGCTATTGAATGATGGAGTTTTGAATGCTCACTTTCCATGAAAGTGAGGTGCTTTTGAGATAACATTGGAAAGGCGATAAATGGTGTGGTCGCTGGTCAGCGCATGGATCGGATACTTGAACTGGTGGTCTGTCATGTTTGAATTCGTGGATAAAGCCGTCGAAGTTTGATCCGGGCATTGAGGGTAGTAAATTGCCAATCAACCCCCTTCTGTGCCGTTTGGTCGATGCAGGCTTGAGCTGGCAAAAGCATCGGTCGTGGTGCGACACGGGTGCGGCTCAGCTACCGCGCAGGAAGGGAGGTCAGACTGTCATGGTGACGGTGACCGATCCCGATCCAGAGGCCAAAAAAACTGATCGAGCAGGCCCACCGAGAGGGAAGCCAGTGGGGATTGGCGGTCTGGTGCGCGAATGAAGCCGGGCCGTATTCAGCGATTCCACAACTCGGTATCCAGTTGGCAACTGATCGGTGAACCGGTCTGCTACCCATATGAGCATATCTGGGGTGGGATTGTTAACGGGAATTAACGGCGATCATCGCTGCCCCACCGCCCCTGAATGAGCTTCCCGATGCCGCCGAGAATCACGCCGCCTGGGTACGCCGGCGGGAAGAGCTGTCGGTTCGCTTCACGCTATTGGAAGCATTGCCGCCATACGGTTACTACTCATTATGGACAACATCGTGGGCCATAAGGCTACTGGGCCATGAGAGCGTCGCCACCATCCAGATTTACACCAGCGTCGGCTAGGAGCGGATGGAGAAGGTGGTGGCGAGGTTGTGAGGGGAAAATCCAAGTACATAGTAAAAACAAAACTCTACCCCCGCCCTGTGGGGTTTGTCATTCTTTTATGTTTGTTCAATCCGTTACCCATTGAGTTAGCGCATATATTGAGTCACCTCGCGCGGAGATTCAGGCCCCGGGGGGCTGTGAAAGCTTCAGCACTTCCCGTATTTCATCCAGGCTTGCGGGGATGCGATTGACGATGGCGTTGGTGGCCTGTTGATTCGCCCTGGTCACGATCTCCGCAAGCTCCCGCATCTTGCTGACTGCGGTTTCGAAGGCTTTCTTGGTCAATTCGGTCTCCACTGCAACCATCTCCTGCGGCGAACCGATATTGGCGAGACTGCCAATTGCTGCCGCGAGTTCTTGCATGGCTTGCTGCAAGATCTTCATCTGCCATTCACCCACCGCCTTGATTCCTTCCATCGTAGCGCGGTTAGCAGCGCTAAGCGCTTCCAGGTTCTCGCGTTGACTCGCCACCAGGGCATCCATATTGACGCCCGGTACGTCAAGACTGGCCAAGACGTTCAGCAATTGCTCGCTTCCCTTGGTCACGTCCAGACTGCTCATCGCCTTGACCCAATCGGTCATCAACTTCGATATATCTGTCATTTTTTGGTCCTCCGTATCGATTGCATTGCTAACTGCAAAACTGTGCGCACACCATGAGCGTCAAAATCACGATGGCGACTCGCAATTCTCCTTTCGTCCGGTTCCAGGAAAAAGGTCCGGGTGAGGGGAGACGGTCATGGCTTTCGTGCGCCGGGGTGCCTGGCTTACAGCCATGACCGTTTGGAAAACGCTTTTTGCCCGCTGGCGCATACACCTTATTGAGATTGAGCCGGTATCGGCAGCAATTTCTGTCCACCGGCAAGAATATTGATCATCTGCGCCACAGCCTTGATCTGCTTACCGCCTTGCGTGTGGTAATTGTCGCGCGTGTAGAACTGCCCCCACCAGTCCCAGCATCCCTGCGGATTGATCGGAGGATTCTGAAGCGTGCCATTCCAAACACGTACTTGGGGATAGAGGACGATGATGTCGTTGGCTTGCGCCCACTCGTTGTAGCCCGCGAATTTGGCAAACAGATTGCTGTTGTGCTGGCCGCTCCTGTGGTCCGTCGCTTCACCACCCTGCAAGCAGCCATGAAAAGCAACATGCAGCTTGCATTTCCGGCCGTCCCTGCAGGTTTCGGGGATGAACACGTAACCCATTTTTGCCATCGACGCGTTCTGCGTCTCGGTGGAGGGGGACCTCGAAAACATCCCGAATACTTGGACTTGGTCGAAGGCCTTGACTTCTCCCGTGACCTTCACCCGGCCGCCTTTGAGGGCCTGCTCGCCGTAGATGCGTTTTAGGATCGCGCCAGCGAGGTCAACATCCCGCAGATCCTTGCAGGCTGTCTGTTTGTCGGCCGGAGGACAAATTGTCCCGCGTGCCGCTTCGCCCGCCGAAGGCGACGAACAGACGCAGCCATCCTTGACTTGTTGCCGTTTCGCAACAGATTCACAGTCGTCGATGAAAGTGTTCTTAGCCAGCGGCGGCGACGGCGCTGGCGGTAAGGGGCAGTCGCCCACCGCGCCGGCGGCGGGTTCGTTGAAACCATCAACGACCATCGTGTGACGGGCCGGAAACGTGCGGTTGTAGCCGACGTTGTCCGCCTCGATACCCGCCTTGTTGGGGTCGGCATAGAAATGGAAGACCGCATCCATCACGCCGTGGGGAACGATGGCGTCGTATTCGGCGCTGAACAGATAGACTTTGTCGCCCTTCAGGCCGGTCAGTTTGCTGATGGTGCCCGCCGCTTCCTGTTTTTGGGCCTCTCCGAAAGAAGCCTGGGCGACGGCCTCGGCAGCGCTTGCATCTTTCGGAGCCAGGTCGGTCTTGCTACACGACCCCGGATCAAGCTTGAGTTTCGTACATTCGAGCATGACAAACTGGCTGCACTTCGTCACCGCGTCCAGGATGCTCCCACCCGCGCAGTAGTAGGGGCCGCCGGCGACAATGCCCACCCCCATGATATTCTCGGAGTGCGCGACATGAAACTGGTGGGCCATGAAACCCCCCGATGAGATTCCGGAAACCGAGATCTGAGTCGGATCAATATTAATGCCCGCTCCAACTTGTTTCAATGTCGGAGCGGCTGTCGCGCATCGCGCGATGGTCAGGGCGCAAATCGCCGCGGTCGTCAGAAACCATCCCCTGCTGTTCTTGATTCTTGACTTTGCCATCATGGTTCTCCTTTTTGTTGTCAAATAGTGCGCTACCCGGTAAGCAAATCTTTTCAGAAATTCTTGAGGCGATCCGGCACCAGCTCGGTATAGCGGGTCGTGTGCTGAATGTTGTGATACCCAAACCATATCGGATGGCGCAGGTGTCCAGGCCGCCGTCGGCGAGCTTGTAATCTGTGGCATCGTAACATTGAGTTGGCCGCTTGCCTCATCCTCCTTCGCTCGGGTTTTGCCGGGTAGTCTTAAGGCGTTACCGATCTCCCAGGTCCTGCGGGTACCGCGCCGTCGTCCTCGACGAACACATGCTGGATGTCGGGCTTCGAAACATTGCCCCGGGCGTCGGTGGCTTCAAGGTAGTAATCGAGCAACTTGTCTTAAAAACCAGGCACCGTGGCGTTAGTGACCTTCGCAAAGTAGTAATCGGCCAGTTCCGGGCTGGTAATGAAGTAATCGATCTGGCTATTGTTCGCGGCGGCATTCAGCTCGGACCGCGTCCGGGGCAATGCGCGCTTGGTCATCGGGATAGTCAGCCAGGAACCTACCTCGGGCCCGCCGGCGTAAGTCTCGTTCTGGTTGTTCGAGAGCGGGTTTAAGCCGTCACCATCGAGGCGCGCCTTCAGGTTCACGCTGGCGACGCCGGAGACATCGTAGACGTGCGTCCAGATGTAGAACTCGGATGGCATTTTCTTGAGATAGCGTTTGTCGCCTGGGATGCTATTGAACCAGCCGAACGTGTAACCGTCTGGATTCCACGGGAAACGCTGGGGCTTGAAGACCGACGGTGGTGTTCGGTCGTTGGGCAACCGCGCGTTGACATAGCTGGAGAGCTTCTCGATCGCGCGGCGCGTGGCGAGCGATGGCTTGACTTCATCGTCGTTGCCGAGTCCGCCGTAGTAGTTGAACCCGGAGTCGAGTCCCGCCAGATAGATGTGCCAGGCGAGTTCGATGTCGTTCGGACTCGTCCAAACCCCGTTCCAATCATAGGGCGCCTGGATTTTCCACGGATCGACCGTGCCGCCTTCGTCGCGCCAGATTTGCTCGGCGGTCTCGACCCAGTTCGCGCCGGTGATCACCGGCGCCCAGTTCCAGAACTTGAGCGCGAAGCCAGGTGTTTCGAGATCCACCATCGTGCCCGGATAAGCATTCGGGCTGCCCGGCTTGAGCGGTGGCTCGACCCATTTCAGGAAATACGGCGAGCCGTAATCGGTCTCGGGAAAGATCCAGGCACCGTCCTCGACATGAATATACTGGCCATCGGGAGGCGGTTTTTTGCTCACCATGTCCTGAACCGTGGAGACGGTGTAGCCGGCGCCGCGCGAGTCATTAAAGAATTGTGGCGTGGCGTTCATCCAGGAGGAGAAACCGCCACCCCAGGCGTTGTCGCCATCGGTGGCGGGCATGACCAGTGCCGGCCGGCTCGGGTCGGTGGCAAACGGCGCGATATGGTCCTTAATCTTGGAGATGCCTTCGTTGGCGTAGCCGAAACGGTAACTGAGCACATCGTCGGAAGGCACCACGATGATGGATTTTTCCGCGCCGGTTGCCGGGTTCACGTATTTGGTGCGGTGAAGTTGGTAGGTGTAGAGGACTGCAATCGAAACGGGTCGGGACTGCAATCAGCGCGAATTCGGGACCGGATTATTTGCAACTATCGGTACCGCCGGGACCACATTATTTGCCACTGAGACCGCAATCAGCGGCGCGGGACTGCAATCATCTGGTCCGGGACCACATTATTTGCCACTGAACGGATAGCTCCTCCGGTCGCCAACCTTCACTGTCCCTATGGGGTACACCCTAGCGAAGCAGCCGATACGAGACAGTTTGGGTGTTTCATTAGGGTTGTTTCGACCAGTTTGAGATGGTACCGTGCCAAGGTCTAGACCCTACGGAGACAAACGCAGCCCCATGGCCGTTTACGGTTACGCCCGCGTGTCCAGTGCCGATCAGGATTACGCCCTCCAGGAACAGGCTCTCCGCAGCGCCGGCTGCGACATCATCCGGGCGGAAAAGGCATCGGGTACCGCCCGCGCCGGCCGTACCGAATTGGAAGTGCTGCTGGCGTTCCTGCGCCAGGGCGATACCCTGGTAGTGACGCGAGTAGATCGCTTGGCGCGCAGCATCAAGGATCTTCAGGACATCGTGTACACCCTCAAGGAACGGGGGGTGACTTTGCGGGCCACTGAACAACCCATCGACACCCAAAGCGCGGCCGGCAAGGCGTTTCTGGATATCCTGGGGGTGTTCGCGGAATTCGAGACCAATCTGCGGCGGGAGCGACAACTGGAGGGCATCGCGGCCGCCAAGGCGCGCGGGGTTTACCGGGGCCGGAAATCGGCCATCGATCCGGCGGTGATCCGGGGCTTGCGCGAGCGGGATCGGCTCGGAGCCACGGCGATCGCCCGGCAACTCGGGATCAGCCGGGCCTCGGTTTACCGCGCGCTGGCCCAGCGCACCGCTGAGACCTGACTTGATCCCGGTCGACTCGCTCCTGCAACTGCGGCGCCGGCTGGATCGCCTGCCGCCGAAAAGTCCAGAGCGGTCCAACCAAGTTGCGGCAGTCGCCGAGTTATACGGCGTTTCCGCCACCACGGTGTATCGGGCGCTGCGGACCTTCCAGAAACCCCAGGCGGCGCGGCGCGCCGATCGAGGCAAGCCTCGCATCTTGCCCGCAGCGGAACTGGAACGGTACTGCGAGCTGATTGCCGCCCTGAAGCTCAGGACGCGCAACAAACAAGGCCGTCACCTGTCGACTCGCCGCGCCATCGAGCTGTTGGAGCACTATGGCGTCGAAACCGCGCAGGGGCTGGTGCGGGCGCCGAGCGGGGTCCTCCACAAGACTACCGTCAACCTTTACCTGCACCGCTGGCACTTGGACCAGCCCCGTTTGCTCCGCCAACCACCGGCGGTGCGCTTTCAAGCCGAATTCAGCAACGCCTGCTGGCAATTCGATCTGTCGCCGTCCGACCTCAAGCAGGTCGAAGCGCCGCTGTGGATCGAGCCGGCCCGCGGTCGACCCACCCTGAGGCTGTTCAGCGTGGTGGACGACCGCAGTGGGGTCAGTTACCAGGAATATCGCTGTGTTTACGGCGAGGATGCCGAATCGGCGCTGCGCTTTCTGTTCAACGCCATGGCCCCCAAGCCGTTCATGCCAGAGTTCCCGTTCCAGGGCATCCCCGGCATGCTGTACCTGGATAACGGTCCGGTGGCCAAGAGCCGGGTGTTTCAGAACGTGATGGACGCCCTGGGCGTGATCTGCCAAAACCACCTACCCGCGGGTCAGGACGGTCGCCGCGTCACCGCCCGCGCCAAAGGGAAGGTGGAACGGCCGTTTCGCACGGTGAAGGAGATGCACGAAACGTTGTACCACTGGGTGTCTCTATATGATTCATTGATAGTGTAGTCATGAGATAGGAAATATGAGAGGCTGATGTGATCGAAAGGGGGATCACATGAGCAAAGAGAGAGGATTAGCGCACGGACGGCACGATATATCTGACCGGGCGTGGGGTTTAATGGAGCCGCATTTACCCGGGCGGAGGGGTCAGTGGGGAGGGATTGCCGAGGATAATCGGCGCTTTATCAACGCTGTTTTCTGGATTTTACGGACGGGAGCGCCGTGGCGCGACTTGCCGCCGGATCTGGGCGGATGGGGAAACACGCACCGTCGGTTTATTCGGTGGCGGGACGCGGGCGTGTGGGAAAGGCTCTTGGAAGCGTTGATTGATGACCCCGATATGGAATGGTTGATGATCGACGCGACCCATATCAAGGTGCATCCGCATGCCGCGGGGGCGGTGGGCGGCAACGAGGACAGGGCGCGTGCAAAAGGGGGCTCAACACCAAGGTACATGTGGCCGTGGATGCGACTGGTCCGCCACTCCGAGTGTCTGTTACAACAGGTACCCGTGCGGATTGCGCGGAGGCTTTGCCGCTGATCGAGGGATTGCGGGCCGATGCGCTGATGGCGGATAAGGCCCATGATACCAACGCAATGCTGGCTCACGCCGCCGCGCACCGCAGGGTCCCCGTCATCCCGCCCAAGAAAAACCGCAAAGACCAACGCGATTACGATACCTATCTATATCGCCTTCGCCATCTGGTTGAGCTTGCAACGCCGGCAGCGCGTACTCCCACTCGGCTTCCTTGACTTGGCCTAGACCCAACAGTTGTGTCACCAGCCGCCATTTGAAAGGGGAGAGTGAAGACTTCGGAAAAAATAGTACGCCGAGGATTTGGAATCCTTTTCAGTCAAAGGCTTTCAGGTGTTGCCTGCTTCCAATGTCCAGTTGGAGCATACCCTAACCGGGTGTCAGACCGCCCCGCGCGAAAGCGTCAGAATAGAATCATCATTTGAATTAATTGACACGCGCTGTCAAGGGTCATAGCTTTCTTCCTGACACATTGCCCAGGAGAACCCCTTGCACGGTCAGCGCATCGGTTACGTCCGCGTCAGCAGCTTCGACCAGAACCCGGAACGGCAACTGGAACACGTCCAGGTGGACAAGGTGTTCGCCGACCAGGCATCGGGCAAGGACACGCAGCGCCCTGAGCTGGAACGGCTGCTCGCTTTCGTGCGCGAGGGCGACACGGTGGTGGTGCACAGCATGGACCGCCTGGCACGCAACCTGGACGACCTGCGCCGACTGGTGAACGGGTTCACCCAGCGCGGCGTGCGCATCGAGTTCGTCAAGGAACATCTGACCTTCACGGGCGATGACTCGCCGCTGGCGAACCTGATGCTGTCGGTGATGGGCGCGTTTGCCGAGTTCGAGCGGGCTCTGATCCGCGAGCGACAGCGCGAGGGCATCGCACTCGCACGGCAGCGTGGAGCCTACCGGGGCCGCAAGAAAGCGCTTGCACGGGAACAAGTCGCCGAGCTACGGCAGCGCGCCGCCGCCGGGGAGAACAAAGCGCAACTCGCCCGCGAGTTCGGCATCAGCCGCGAAACCCTGTACCAGTACCTGAGAACGGATCGCTGACCAAGGCGCGTAACGACATGGCGGACGGCGGTAGCGCAGACGATCAGTGGCTGTTGGCGCCGGCCGAACGCGAGCGGGTGATGACCAAGAACCGGGCGAACCGGCTGGGCTTTGCCATTCTGCTGACCTTCTTCCGCGAGCGGGGCCGCTTCCCGCGCGATGAGGGCGAAGTCGAGACGCAAGGCATCGCGGCGTTGAGCAAACAGCTCGACGTGCCCGCACCGATTGACGGAGAAGCCTTCCTCACGGGCCGCACCGCCGAGCGCCTGCGCGCCGAAATTCGCGTGCGCTTTGGATTCCGCGAGGCTACGGTCGCCGATGCCGACCTGCTGACGGTCTGGCTGCGCGATCACATCGCTGGCGAGGTCGGCGGTGACATCGAGCCGATGATCGAACGGCTGGAAGCGCGCTGCCGCGAACTCGCCATCGAGCCGCCGACGCCCGACCGCGTGGAGCGGATCGCGCGCAGCGCGTTGCGCGCCCACGAAGACCTCTTCCACAACAGCGTCCATGAGCGGCTGTCGCCCACAACGCGCGAGCGTTTGGATGCCCTATTGCGTCCTGAGAAAGCAGGCGACGCGGATACCGGTCAGGACGAGGCAACCGGCAGTGCGCCGGCTGTGCTGCTGAAACTGCGTGGCAGTCCCGGTCGGCCCAGCCTGGCCAGCATGCAGGACGAACTGGCGAAGCTGGAACTGATCCAGGGCATTGACCTACCCGCTGACCTATTCGACCGGGCCGCGCCGCGTGACCTGGAACGCTGCCGGCAGCGCGTGTCGGTCGAAGCGCCGCATGAGCTTCGCCGGCACCCGGACGAAACGCGCCTGACCTGGCTGGCCACCTTCGTTTACCTGCGTGCCCGCAGCCTGACGGACGACCTGGTGGATTTGCTGATCGAGACCATCCACCAGATCGGCGCGCGGGCCGAGCGCAAGGTGGAGCGCGAATTGCTGGAAGACCTCAAGCGCGTCTCCGGCAAGCAGAACCTGCTGTTTAATCTGGCCGACGCCACGCTGGCCCAGCCGGATGGGGTGGTGCGCGACGTGGTATTTCCCGTCGTCGGCGAGCAGACACTGCGCGAGCTGGTCAAGGAATGGAAGGCGACCGGGCCGACCTACCGCATTACGCTGCGCACCGTGATCCGCAATTCATACCGGGGCCACTACCGCCGCATGGTGCCGACCTTGCTGGCCGCGCTGGAATTCCGTTCCAACAATGACCGCCACCGTCCGGTGATGGACGCGCTCGACTTGGTGAAACGCTTCGCCGGAACCAAGGTGCATACCTTCCCGGCCGACGAAGAGGTGCCGCTGGATGGGGTGGTGCGCGGTCTGTGGCGCGAGGCGGTCATGGAGAAGGACTCTGCCGGCCGGGATAGGGTCAACCGCGTCACCTACGAAATCGCGGTGCTGGAAGCGCTGCGCGAACGCTTGCGCTGCAAGGAAATCTGGGTGGTCGGTGCGAACCGCTACTGCAACCCCGACGATGACCTGCCGGCCGATTTCGACCAGAACCGCGAGGAATACTACCGGGCGCTGAATCTGCCACTTGATATCGAGCGGTTCATCACCGACGTGCAAGCCGAGATGCGTGACGCACTTTCCACCTTCGATGCGGGCCTGAAGAAGAACGCTTCCGTCCGGTTGAGCAACAAGGGCGGTGGCTGGATCACGCTGACACCGCTCGACGCGCAGCCCGATCCGCCCCACCTGACCGCGCTCAAGGCCGAACTCAACGCCCTCTGGCCGATGACCAGCCTACTCGATATGGTCAAGGAAACCGATCTGCGGCTGGGCTTCACCGATGCCCTGAAAAGCCCGACCACCTATGAGTCGATGGATCGTTCAGTGTTGCAGCCGCGCTTGCTGCTGTGCCTGCATGGCCTGGGCACCAATGCCGGCTTGCAGCGCATGGCCGGGCTGGATTCTGGCACGACGGCCAAGGATTTGGTCTATGTGCGTCGGCGCTATATCAGCGTCGATGCGATGCGCCGCGCGATTGCCAGCGTCGCCGATGGCACGCTGCATGCCCGCAATCCGGCGATCTGGGGCAGCGGCACCACCGCCTGCGCGTCCGACTCCAAGCACTTCGGCGCGTGGGATCAGAACCTCACCACGCAATGGCATGTGCGCTACGGCGGACGCGGCATCATGATCTACTGGCACGTCGAACGCAGCTCGCTGTGCATCCACTCGCAGCTCAAGTCGCCGTCGTCGGCGGAAGTGGCGTCGATGATCGAAGGGGTGATCCACCATTGCACCGAGATGGAAGTGGATCGCCAGTACGTCGATTCGCACGGCCAGAGCACGGTGGCGTTCGCCTTCTGCCGGCTGCTGGGCTTCCAGTTGCTACCCAGGTTGAAGGCGATCCACGCGCAGAAGCTGTACCGGCCGGAAACTGGTAAAGCCGATGCCTACGCCAACCTGCAATCGATTCTGACCAAGCCCATCGACTGGGATTCGGTGCGGCAACAATATGACCAGATGGTCAAATACGCCACCGCGCTGCGACTACGTACAGCGGAAACAGAAGCCATCCTGAGGCGCTTCACCAAGAAGAACGTGCAGCATCCCACGTACAAGGCATTTGCCGAACTGGGCAAGGCGATCAAGACCGTCTTCCTGTGCCGCTACCTGCATGATGAAACGCTACGCCGGGAAATCAACGAGGGGCTGAACGTGGTCGAGCAGTGGAACGGCGCGACCGACTTCGTATTCTTCGCCCGCCGGGGCGAGATGGCGAGCAACCGCCACGAGGATCACGAGGTCAGCATGCTTGCGCTGCACCTGATCCAAAACTGCATGGTCTACATCAACACGCTGATGATCCAGAAGGTGCTGGCTCAGCCGCATTGGCAGGGCAAGATGACACCGCGCGACTATGCCGCCTTGACGCCGCTGATATGGGAGCATGTCAACCCGTATGGGCGGTTCGACCTCGACATGAACACCCGCCTTGATTTGCCGTAATCGAAATGGCGGCTGGTGACACGACTGTTGGGTCTACCCCCACCTGCCCGCCGAGGGTTTCCGGGAGCTGTGTTCCTGGGAGCAGTTCTGCCGCCTGGCGCGGGAACCGGAGCGGCGCAAGGTCGGCGGCGATGCGCGGATTGCGGTGGGTGGCACCGTCTACGAAGTCGATCCGGGCCTGGCCGGCGAAACCGTGGTGTTGCTCTGGGGCCTGTACGATAGCGACCTGTATGTCGAATTCGAGGGGCAACGCTCCGGCCCCTACGTTCCCGTTGACGGTCCCATTCCCCTCAACCGTTACCGGTCGTTCAAAAAAACCGCCGCTGACGAGAAAGCCGACCGCATCCGCCAACTCGCCGATCAGCTGGGGTTGCCCATCGCGGCGTTGACCCACGAGCAGGATCTCGAACTCACCGCGCCGGCGCCCGCTGCGGCGACCCTGCCGCGGCAACCGTTCCCGGCTGACGCCTTGGACGACCAGTATCCCAACCGCATCACCGCCAAACTGGCCATCGCCGATGAGATCGCCTTGCCCCTGGTCAAGCTAGACCCCGATGACCGGGCCTTCATCGATCAACTGCTGACTGAAACCTTGGTGCGCCCGGTGGTGCTGGCCCGGGTCCGCGCGCATTTCCGCCACAAAGAACACCCCGGAGACCGTCATGCGGACTGAAGTCATGGAGTATTACCGGCTGACCAAGCCGTTGAACCGGGTCGGCTACTATGAAACCGCACACCACAGCCAGATCATCAAGAATGTGCGCGGCGCCATCTTGGAAGGTCGCATCGTCGCGCTCTGTGGCGTGATCGGTAGCGGGAAGACCGTGATGTTGCGCCGGTTACAGCAACAATTGAAGGACGAAAATCGCATCACCGTCTCCCGTTCCCTAACGGCGGAAAAGTAGAGTGTCAAGCTCAGCACCCTGGTGGCGGCGCTGTTCTACGATCTATCCCCCGGCAAGAAGATCCGCGTGCCCACCCGCACCGAAGATCGCGAGCGGGAATTGCAGGAACTGGTCAAGAAAAGCAAGCGGCCGATCGCCTTGTTCATCGACGATGCCCATGCGCTCAAGGATGATACCCTCACCGGACTCAAACGGCTGATGGAAGTCATCGAAGGTGACGGCGGTTGCCTGTCGGTGGTCCTGGCCGGGTGGCCCAAGCTGCGCAACGACTTGCGCCGCCCGAAGCTGGAGGAAATCGGCCTGCGGACCGACACCTTCTCCCTCGACGGCATCACCGGCGGCCAGCGCGAATATATCCAGTGGTTGCTGTCGACCTGCGCGGCGCATCCGCAGGGTCCCGATGCGATCATCCGTCCCGAAGCCGTCGACCTGCTGGCCAGTCGGTTGCGCACTCCCCTCCAGATCGAATGGCATCTGACCCAAGCCCTGGAGGCTGCCTATCAGGCCGGCGAAGCCCCCATCGGCCCCGAACTGGTCGAGGCCCTGTTGTGCCGGCATCTGGACGACCTGGAATCGACCTTGATTTGCCAAGGCTATGGTCTCAAGGACCTGGTGCAAAACTTCGACGCCAGGCCGGCGGAAATCAAAGCCCTGTTCGCCAATCAGCTCGATCCGATCCGGGCCAATGACCTGCGCGACCGCATGCGATTAGCCGGATTGCCCATCTGAACGGGTCATGGTGACTGGCAAATAATGTGGTCCCGGACCAGATGATTGCAGTCCCGCGCCGCTGATTGCGGTCTCAGTGGCAAATAATGTGGTCCCGGCGGTACCGATAGTTGCAAATAATCCGGTCCTGAATTCGCGCTGATTGCAGTCCCAGCCCATTTCGATTGCAGTCCACTACAAATAGCCGCCCATTGCGATTCATGCTCGCCTTGGTGCTCCCGCACCCTGCGAACGGCTCGCTCCCTGACTTCCGGTGAAAAGTTTGTTGATGTCTTCATGGCTCCATACTCTCAAATGTTGGAGCCTCCGAGAAAGCCGGGGCGGTTCAGTGTCGTGCGAAGGGATACCGTTGGGTAGAGCAAGGAACTGGCGCAACCAGCCGAGTTTGCTGCGCCCATGGAGGGCAATGTCCTCCCAACTCTGGGCGCATGCAATGACGGCACAGACCGCAATCACCAGGATATCCACCAGTCGATGTTCCACCTTACCAGGACAGCGGGGGTCATCGAGTTCGGAGAACTGCTCAATCAACTTCTCGATCAACGCGAGGGCCTCTTCAAAAAGAGGCTAGCTTATTCCAATGCCCTAAATCCTCATCCGCTGCGCCGCAATTTCATGCGTGAGCCCTGGGGGTCCACCTCAGTCCATCAAGGTGGAGAGGTGGCAACGAACTATCGTGTGAAGCGGGATTAGAACACCAGATCAAGTCGGGGTGCTGCGTAGCATAGTATTTTTGATGAATGCGAGAGACGGATCTTGATAATTTAACCCAAGTGGTCTTGCCCAGCCCTCAAGGCCGGGCCGCCGAATCCTCCGACCCAAAGCAAAGCGCGTAATCGCGGCAGACCGCGCAGGAGGGAGCGCGACACAGGTAGACGCCCTCCTGCTCGCACAGTTGTTTGTAGAGAAATTTCTTCCACTTCATGTCGCGATCGTTCCTGGCCGCCAGCGTCGGAAAATTCCGCGCCATCAGTTCGCTCAAATCCCGCCGCGACCACAAACCCAAGTCCTCCCAAAGATGGTCGTTAGCCATGCAGCCGGTGGCGACGATCACGCTCATCCAGCGTTCCGACATGTCCCGTCCCGCTCGGTGAAAGTCGAGCAACTTGATCAGTTCCTCTTTTTCCTCCAACAGCCTCGGGTCCCAGGCGGGTGGTGGCCGATTGGACACAACTGGCAAGGCAGCGCCCGGAAAATGTCGTCCCAACAGGGACGCGAACTCGGTGGGTTTCAGCCCCAGGCCGACCGGCAACGAACCACCGCCACCGGCCTGAGTCGCCAGCATCCGCGCCAAAGCGTCGTCGTTGGGCAAACCCCGGCCATGGCTCATCAACAGGCCGTGGGTTTGCCAATGGGCGCCGGCCTCGGAAGGCGCCGGAGATTCCAGGCGCGGGCTTGGCAACATGGGTGCGAACCTATCAGTATTCCACCAAAATATCCTCGTCGCGCACGATCATCTGACAGGCCAGCCGCCAGGGCGGCGGGATG
>JAVMKH010000167.1:12597-14822 GCA_031732935.1 Candidatus Contendibacter sp. | reverse complement strand
GATACCCTGCAACGCGGTTTGTTGGAAACCGGCACCCGCAAGCCGGATTTGATCATTCTCGATCTCGGCTTGCCGGACGGCGACGGCGTGGATTTCATCCGCGATTTGCGCGCCTGGAGCGGCGTGCCGGTGCTGGTGCTGTCGGCCCGGGTCGAGGAATACGACAAGGTCGAGGCTCTGGATGCCGGCGCCGACGATTATCTGATCAAGCCGTTCGGCGTGGCGGAATTGCTGGCGCGAGTGCGCGCGGTGAGCCGGCGCCACGCCCGCGAGCCGGGCGGCGGCGCCGTGGTGACCTTCGGCGAGGTGAGCGTGGATTTGGAACGCCGGCAGGTGGCGCGCGACGGGCAGCCGGTCCATATCACGCCCATCGAATTCCGGCTGCTGGCGGCGTTGATCGCCAAACCGGACAAGGTACTGACGCACCGCCAACTGCTGCGCGAGGTTTGGGGACCCGCCTACGTGGAGCGCAGTCACTACCTGCGCATCTACATGGGTCATCTCCGCCAGAAGCTGGAGGCTGACCCGACACGGCCACGATACTTCCTCACCGAAACCGGGATCGGTTATCGATTTTGTCCGACCTGATTTCGTGCCTGGCGACGGCTTTTTCCGTTGACCCGGCGACTCGGCGCGGCTGGTCTGCGCTGGTTGCCCCTCCTCGATTTTTACAAAATCTTTATACGGCGCTCCGCCATTTTTACGGCTTCTTTACGGCTCTTCGGGTAGAAAACCAAGGTTTTCGCAAGCGCGCCGCGCGCGTCCCGAGGAACCGACCATGTCCCGTCACCCAGACCAATCCATCGAAAATCTCCTTCGTCGCGCCGAAGCTACCCAGGATGTAGCGGCGTTCAAGGACGTGCTCGTCGAAGCCCTGACTCTGTTGATGACGGTTCGGGGCGATGTTCGAGAGCTAGCCCATCGCATCAGGGCCTTGGAGGCGTCGGCGCCCGATCATGCCGCGTTGGAGGAAACTCGGGCTGATATTGACCAATTGCTGAACCTCGCCGCGGGAACCCCCTACGAGCGGTTCGCCCTGGCCGCCCGGCGCTGCGTCTACGACGAAGATTGGCAGGAAGCGGACACCGCCCTGGCGGCCTTCCGCGAACCGGGCGAACTGCGCGACCTGGCGCTGCGCATCCGTGGTCGGCTGATCGATCTCTATTCCTGAACGGCCCAATTGATCGCGCGGGCGGTTCCCGGTCGCGCTGTATCCATTCCAGTGGAGGCAAACGAAGATGATTCCAGATTCCGTTTACGGAGCCATCCTGTTGAGCATCATCGACTTCTTTCTCAGCTTCGTGGTGATCGCCGGCATCGGCGGCGTCCTGGCGCTCTTTCCCTATCTGAACCGGCTGGGGGAGGTCGATGAGAAAAAACTGCGGGAAGGCGGCCATTAAGCTTCCACCGCGTCTTCAACGAAGACCAAATCATTAAGACGGGAGGGGTGGGAGTTGTTCGACCAAGTTCTGTTCTTTTTCCATGCGTTGCTGCAACAGACCGGGGCAGCCAACTTTACTTTCGGCAACCTGGTGATGATCGCCATCGGCGGGACCATGATTTATCTGGCCATCGCCAAGCATTACGAACCGTTGTTGCTGATCGGAATTGGCTTTTCCTGCATTGTCGCCAACGTGCCAGGGCCGCCGGACGTGCCCGGTGGGCCGCCGATCTCCGCGCTACTGTATGTAGTCAAGGAGGGTGGGTTGTTCCACTACGCCTACGAGGGTGTGGCCAAGCTCATCATTCCGCCGCTGATTTTCCTCGGCGTGGGCGCCATGACCGATTTCGGTCCCATGATTGCTAACCCCAAGCTGGTTATCCTCGGCGCGGGAGCGCACCTCGGCATCTTCGTGGCGCTGATCCTGGCCAAGGTGCTCGGTTTCACCATCAACGAGGCCGGTGCCATCGGCATCATTGGCGGGGCCGATGGCCCCATGGCGATCTTCGTCACCGTGAAGCTGGCTCCGCATCTGCTCGGTCCGATCTCGGTCGCCGCCTACTCCTACATGGCGCTGATGCCGATGATCCAGCCGCCGGTGATGCGGCTGCTGACCAATCCGCAGGAACGCAAGATCGAAATGGCGCAACTGCGCAAGGTGACCAAGCTGGAGAAGATCGTCTTCCCGGCCGTGATCGCCGTCATCGTCAACCTGTTCTTTCCGCCGGTTGCCCCGCTGATCACCATGCTGATGCTGGGCAATCTGCTGAAGGAAGTGGGCGTC
>JAVMKH010000167.1:0-12492 GCA_031732935.1 Candidatus Contendibacter sp. | reverse complement strand
GATCAATCCGCTGATCGGCTCGGCCGGCATCGCGTCGGTGCCCATCGCCGCCCGCGTTTCCCATATCGTGGCCAATCAGGAAAATCCGCACAACCACCTGATCTTTCACGCCATGGGGCCGAACCTGGCGGGTGTGTTCGGAACGGCCATCTCGGGTGGGATCATGCTGGCGCTGCTGGGGGTCCAATGAAGTTTCATAGATAGTCCTTGTGCCGGTGGCATCGATTCCCCACTTCCCTGACCACCAGCCGTTATATTCGTTTTTATACAGCCCGCTTGGTCACCCCACCACGATTAAGCGGGCTGATAAATGCTCAATGTTCGGCCAGCCATCGGCATCCATCCCAATAACAAACTCGCCAACCGTCATTCAGAATTGTGCATAATCCGAAAGCCTGAAAAACAAGCTCCGTTTACCCGCCCATCAGGATACCGCCGCGATGTTGAAACAGGACCTCGTCGTGCTGATCTCGACCGTGGTGGCGCTGATTCACACCCTGGGAGTGCTGTCGGCGGTCCATGCCGTGGCCAGCGTCAGAACTCCGCAAGGCGCCATCGCCTGGGCCATTTCCCTGGTCACATTTCCCTACGCGGCCCTACCGCTGTATTGGATTTTGGGTCGCAACCGTTTCCATGGCTACGTCGAAGCCTTGCAGCGTGGCGCGCTGGAGCGAGCCAATCATGGCGGAGTTGCCCTGATCCTGGAGCGACTGCGCAGCCATCAAGTCGATCCGCCGCCCGAGCGGATTGGCGATCTTCATATCCTCGCCCGGTTGAGCGGCACTCCCTATACTCAGGACAATGCCCTGGAACTGCTGGTTGATGGCGAGGCCACGTTCGAGGCTATTTTCACCGCTCTTGAAGCAGCCGAGCGTTATATCCTGATCCAATTCTTCATCATCAAGGACGACGACCTGGGCCGCGAGTTGCATGCCCGACTGCTACGCAAGGTGGCCGCCGGGGTGTCGGTTCGGGTGCTGTACGATGAGATCGGCAGTCACGCCCTGCCGAAAACCTACGTCGAAACCCTGCGCGCCGCCGGTATCGCCGCGTCGGCGTTCCATACCACGCGCGGCCGGCGCAATCGTTTCCAGCTCAACTTCCGCAATCACCGTAAGATCGTGGTGGTGGATGGCCGGGTGGCGTTCGTCGGAGGCTTGAACGTGGGGGATGAATACGTGGGGCGTGGCCCGCTCGGCCATTGGCGCGACACGCATCTGCGGGTCAGAGGACCAGCGGTGCAAGCGCTCCAACGGGTCTTTTTGGCGGACTGGTACTGGGCTACCCGGCAGGTACCCGACCTGGAATGGCGGTCGGTGGCGACAGGGAACCAAATCGCACTGATTTTTCCCACCGGCCCGGCCGATACCCTGGAAACCTGCTCGCTGTTTTTTCATCAGGCCATCGTTGGCGCGCGGCGACGGTTGTGGATCGCCAGTCCCTATTTCGTGCCCGACCCGCCGGTGTTCGAGGCGCTGCAACTGGCTGCGCTGCGCGGGGTCGATGTCCGCATTCTGTTGCCGGCCAAGCCGGATCACAAACTGGTCTATCTCGCCTCGTTTTCGTTCCTGGACGTGGCGGATCGAACCGGCATCCAGATTTATCGTTACCAGAGCGGCTTTCTGCACCAGAAGGTGATCTTGGTGGACGAGGAGGTTGCCGCGGTCGGGACCGCCAATCTGGACAACCGCTCGTTGCGGCTCAATTTCGAAGTCATGGCGGTGGTGGTGGACCGGACGTTCGCCGGCCAGGTCGCCACGATGCTGGAGCGGGATTTCCAACAATCCCGGCGAACCTCCGCCGCCGATTTGCGAGATCGAAGCTGGCCCTTCCGCTGGGCGGCGCGTGCGGCGCGACTGTTCGATCCGATCCTCTAAATCCCGAAGGCATTTTTGTACGGCTTCTTTAAGCCAACTTGTTGAAAAAATGCCTTCACTCTCATTCTTCGCCCGCTTTCGAGCGAAAAACTCCCCTGTGGCGTCCTGACCGATCCCATCTCTCGTGGCAGCCGGGTCGAAAGCTTGAGTTTCGCCGCGTCATGTCGCGGCAACCGTGAAATAACGAGGCTCTTCTTCCGTCTCCTCATTGTGTCCAATTCGTCTCTACAGCGATAAGTATCTGATAAATAATATTTATTATTTTTATTTGCGACTTGGCACGGAGTTTGAAAAACAGTTCACGCGGGTCACCGCCGCGGATCGAAACCCCTCAACCAACCTAACCTAGCGGGTTCGGATCGGTTCGGCGGTATGTCCAGACGCGCCAGGGCGATTGGCCAAACCCGGTCGCCCGGCAATCGCGGGAAGGTCACCTCCCGTGAATCACTCGATGTCGTGAACTGTTTGTCAACCCACTTTGATAGGAGCCCTGCTCATGAATAGCAAAACCCTCGTTAATTCCGCCCTCGCCAGCGTTTTCGCCCTGGGTCTGGTCGCCACCGCCGGTCAAGCCGTCGCCGCCGAGGAAAAGAACGCCGAGAAGTGCTACGGCGTCGTCAAGGCCGGCAAGAACGACTGTCAAACCAGCGCGCATGCCTGCGCCGGTCAAGCTAGCAAGGACGGTCAGGGGGATTCCTGGGTCTACGTCCCCAAGGGCACCTGCGAAAAGATCGTCGGCGGCAGCTTGCAGCCGAAGGCCTGAGGCGATTCCGATGACCACCAAGCCGGCCCCGTCCAGGCTTGGTTGTCCGGCAATCGTGGGAAGGTCACCTCCCGTGAATCACTCGATGTCGTGAACTGTTTGTCAACCCACTTTGATAGGAGCCCTGCTCATGAATAGCAAAACCCTCGTTAATTCCGCCCTCGCCAGCGTTTTCGCCCTGGGTCTGGTCGCCACCGCCGGTCAAGCCGTCGCCGCCGAGGAAAAGAACGCCGAGAAGTGCTACGGCGTCGTCAAGGCCGGCAAGAACGACTGTCAAACCAGCGCGCATGCCTGCGCCGGTCAAGCTAGCAAGGACGGTCAGGGGGATTCCTGGGTCTACGTCCCCAAGGGCACCTGCGAAAAGATCGTCGGCGGCAGCTTGCAGCCGAAGGCCTGAGGCGATTCCGATGACCACCAAGCCGGCCCCGTCCAGGCTAGGTCCCAGCTCGATTCCGGCTCGCGCCGGAATCGGCCTGCGGGCCGAACACTACGCCGCGGTTCTGGAAACTCCCCCGCCGGTCGGTTGGCTGGAGGTTCATAGCGAGAACTATTTTGGCGCCGGGGGCAAGCCCCTGGACTATCTGGAGCATATCCGCGCCCATTATCCCTTGAGCCTGCACGGCGTCGGGTTGTCCATCGGTTCGACCGATCCGCTCGACCAGCGGCATCTGGCCAGTCTCAACCACTTGATCCGGCGGTTCGAACCGGCGCTGGTTTCCGAACATTTGTCCTGGAGTTCGGTCGGTGGGCGCTACTTCAACGACCTGCTGCCGCTGCCCTACACGGAAGAGGCGCTTGACCACATGGTCACGCGGGTGGTCCAGGTGCAGGACGTTCTCGGTCGGCAAATCCTGATCGAAAATCCGTCCAGCTATCTGCAATACGTCGAATCGGCCATTCCCGAGCGGGAGTTTTTGGTCGAATTGGTTAACCGTACCGGCTGCGGCGTGTTGCTGGATGTGAACAACGTTTACGTCAGCGCTCGCAATCACGGTTTCGACGCCAGCGCCTATTTGCGGGCGATTCCGCGCCACGTCGTCCAGGAAATTCATCTGGCCGGGTTTACGGTGAACCGGTTCGACGATGGCGAGCTGTTGATCGACACCCACAACCGGCCGGTCTGGCCGGCGGTCTGGGCGCTTTACCGCGAAGCCGTGCACTACTTCGGTCGAATTCCGACGTTGATCGAGTGGGACACCGACCTACCTGAATTGGCGGTGTTGGTGGACGAAGCGCACCGGGCCGATGCGATCTTGGAGGAACGTCATGCTCGGGCTGCGTGAACTGCAACTGGGTTTTGCCGCCGCGGTGCTGGACGGCGCCGAGGGTGATTTCGATCGCCACGTCCGGGAAGCGGGGCTGAGCGGCGCTCGTCGCCTGCAAGTCTACCGCAACAACGCCCTGCTAAGCCTAACCGGCGCGCTCGAAGCGGTTTATCCAGTGGTGCGCCGCGTGGTGGGGGAAGGATTCTTTCAGTACGCGGCGGCGCAATACATCGCGCGCCATCCGTCCCGCTCGGGCGATTTGCACGAATTCGGCGAGCATTTCCCGCCGTTTCTCCAATCGTTCGCGCCGGCCGCTGATCTGGTCTACCTGCCCGATGTTGCCCGGCTGGAATGGATGTATCACCGAGTTTTCCATGCCGCCGATCATCGGCCACTCGACGTGGCGGCGTTGGCGCAAGTGCCCGCCGAACGGCGAGGAGAATTGCGTTTTCAGCTCCATCCGGCCGCCCGCCTGCTGGAATCGGCCTTTCCGATCCTGCGGATCTGGCAGATCAACCAGGGCGATGACGACGGCGATTCGACGGTGGATTTGAACGAGGGCGGCATCAAGTTGTTGATCGTCCGCCGCGAGAATCTGGAGATCGAATTTCAACCCCTGGAAGAGGGGGAATTCGATCTGTTGCAAGCCCTGGCCGGGGCTTGCGACTTCACCACGGCCTGCGAGCGAGCGATGACCGCGCAGCCGACGCTCGATTTGCCGGCCTGCTTTCAGCGGCATGTTTCCCAGGGCGTCCTGGTTGCCTTTCACTTGCCAGGCTCTTGATCAATTTACCGATGTCAACCACCCAAGGAGTAAATCCATGATGACCGCCACCGACATGCTCGACCAACCACCCCAGCGCTCGTTCTGGGCGAAAGTCGTTCCCACTCTCAAAAAAGCCGACACCTTGTTCCACAAGACAGCGGATTGGCTGACGCCCGTCGCCGATCTATTGGCCCGCTATTGGGTCGCCGCCGCGTTCTTCGGTTCGGGGCTGACCAAGACCGTCACTGGCAGCTTCACGCTGTTTGGGCAGACCTTCAACTATCCGCTGAGCGTGTTTCCGGCGGAGAGTACGTTCACGCTGTTCGAATACGAGTACCACGTACCGCTGCTCCCGCCGGCATTGGCGGCTTATATGGGGACGGCGGCGGAGTTGCTGTTGCCGGTCTTCCTGTTGCTGGGGCTCGGAACCCGCTACGCCGCGTTCGCGCTATTCGTGTTCAACATCATGGCCGTCGTTTCCTATCCGGACCTGATGGAAGCAGGGTTGAAGGATCATCAGGTTTGGGGATTGTTGCTGTTGATCACGCTCTGCCATGGTCCCGGCAAGTTGTCCCTGGATCATCTGATCGGCCGCCTGGTTCGCCGCTGATCCGCTGTTTCTCCGCCAGCCGACGAGATGGTATCCCATGAACAAACTAGCTCAACTTGTCGGCGAGGATGCGGTGACCCCCATGGTTGCTCCATCGGATTTTCCAGCGGTCGAGGAGGTTGAATTGCTGTGGCGAATCGGCCTGTTTTCCTCGGACGACGAACGGGCCTTGCGGAGACTTTGGCGAGTTTTGAAGGGACAGACCGACGACTATCTGGACATGGTGCTTGGCATGGTGGCCGCCTATCCGGCGTTGGCGACGACGCTGGCGGCAACCTGCCGGGAGAACCTGGGGGATTCGATGGACGGTTCCGCAACCGTTCGCCCCCTGTTTCGAGAGTGGCTGTTCGAAACCTGTCTGAGCCCGCGTGATCCATCCTGGCTCAAGCAGCTGTATTCGCTGTATTCCAATCCTTCGTCGGAACAGCCGATGCAAGCGATATCGGCGAAGTTGCCGGGCTTTCGCTATCTCATCGCCCTGTCCTTTCCGCTGGTCGCCACCTTGCGTTCTCTGTTGGTTGGCGCGGATCTCGCGCATCAGGAAATCGAGCGGATGCAGTTCGCGTTCCTGAAGGCCATCCTCTTGCAAGTGGCCCTGTTGAGCAAGCTTTATGTCAAGGAGGAAGTTTGGTAACGACAGCTCCATGAAAAATCTGACTGACTACCCAATGGATGGGTTCCAGTTTTTTGTGAATGGCGATTTTTGTTGATGGATAGTGTTTCCGACGTGGATAACCAAATTCCGAGGCCACTGATGATCGAGAGCTTGATGGAGACGATATCCACGTCCGAAGCGCTACCGCCAATCGAGCGGCGGCATGACCACCCATGATTTGGGTCCTTTCCAAGCGAGGAAGTTGCAATGAAAACCTTGACCAAACTGACCGTAACCTTACTGACCAGCCTAGTTCTGAGCACGGCGTTCGCCCAAGGCTTCAACATGAAGACGGCGGAAACGATGGACGAAAACCACGACGGCATGATCACCAAGGAAGAGTACATGAAGCACAGCAACGACATGGCGGCCTGGGACAAGATGGACACCAACAAGGATGGGATGCTGGACGCGAAGGAAATCAGGGTTGGTTTTAACCAGAAATAACCCCAGTCATCGCCCAACGTCATTGGAGTTGCTTCCAAAACATCGGCGATAACAAGCTAGAATGGAGTGGAATGATACCCACTCCATTTTTTTGTTTTTGTCGTCAACCTTCCATCCGTTGCCTTTTGGCATTCAATATCGCTTCTGTCAATCTTTCGAAGCATCCGCCGTGACTGATGCCATGGAATTGAACTCCGCTAAGCCAGAATTAGCCGCGACAAACCCCGCCAGGGCTTGAATGAAGACAGCGTGGGTAAATCGTGGAACTCGTAACCGGATCGAAAATAGCCGCGAAACCTGCTATACCTGTTTCAGCAGATCTTCTCGAAAGGACCCTGGGTATGAATGAAACCGTTTCACAGCCCGCTGATAGACGATCCGCCCCACGAAGCGACTCCGTACTCCTGCCTCCAGACGAGCGGGACGCCATGCACGTGGCCCTGCGTTCCATCGTCGAAGGCACGGTCACCGCCACGGGTACCGAGTTTTTCCATGCGCTGGTGCGAGAACTGGCGCAAGCACTGAACGTGCGTCACGCTTTCGTGAGCGAACTACTTGAAAGCAAGACACGCGTGCGCACGTTGGCGTTCTGGTTCGGCGATAAGCCCGTCGAAAATATCGAATTTGATCTGGATGGTTCGCCCTGCGAAATCGTCATTCGCGGCGAAACGGTGTATTACACCAACAAAGTTTACGAGATGTTCCCCCAGCATCCCGAACTCAAGGAATTAGGGATTGAGAGCTACTTTGGCGTACCGCTGGTATCCGAATCGGGAAACGAAATGATGGGCCACTTGGCTGTCATGCACGACCAGCCGATGGCCAAGGAATTTCGAGGCATGGCGTTGCTCCGGATTTTCGCCGCCCGCGCCCGAGTCGAACTGGAGCGCAAGCGGGCCGAACAGGCGCTGCTCAAAAGCGAGGAACGGTTGGCCAGCATTTTGGCCAGTGCCATGGATGCCATCGTCACCATCGACGCCGAACAGCGTATCACCTTATTCAATTCCGCCGCCGAAAAGGTATTTCGCTGCCCGGCAGCCCAAGCTATCGGCCAGTCGTTCGAGCCGTTGCTCTCCAAGCGCTTCGGCAATTTGCTCAAGGGTTATTGCTTGGCGGTCCAACCTGCCACCGTAAGCTCTCGACAACTGTGGGCGCCCGAGGGGCTGACCGCCCGTCGCCGCGATGGGGAGGAGTTTCCAGTGGAAGCGACGATCTCTCCCCTGGAAATCGACAATCAACGGTTTTTCACCGTGATTCTGCGGGACGTAACCGAGCGCTGGCGGTCCGAGGAAACCCTCAAGCAATTGCAACTGGAAAAGATCTATCTTCAGGAAGAGATCAAGACCCGACAAAGTCCCAGTCACATCGTCGGCGATTCGCCAGCCATACAAGACGTGTTTACCCACGCCGAGCAGGTGGCGAGTACCGATTCCACCGTGCTCTTAACCGGGGAAACCGGCACCGGAAAGAGCGTCATCGCACGAGCGATTCACGACTTGAGCGACCGGCGGGACAAGTTGTTCGTGCCGGTCAACTGCGCCGCCCTGCCGGGTGATTTGGTGGAAAGCGAGTTGTTCGGCCACGAGAAGGGCGCGTTCACCGGCGCGATTGCCCAGCGCAAGGGTCGTTTCGAACTGGCCGACGGCGGTACCCTGTTCCTGGACGAAGTCGGCGAGATGAGCGCCGGCGCCCAGGCCAAGCTGTTGCGGGTGTTGCAGGATCAGGAATTCGAGCGAGTGGGCGGCACTCAGACCTTGAAGGTCAACGTCCGGCTCGTCGCCGCCACCAACCGCGATTTGGCCAAGATGGTCAAGGAAGGCGGTTTTCGCGCCGATCTGTACTATCGGCTGAACGTATTCCCCATTCGCCTGCCGTCCCTGTGCGAGCGTCCGACCGACATTCCGTTGCTAGCCCGGTTTTTCCTGGACAAGTTCACGCGGAAGATGGGCAAATCGATTCACGATCTCTCGCCCAAGGCGAGCGAGCGACTGTTGCGCTACTCGTGGCCCGGCAATATCCGGGAACTACAAAACGTGATCGAGCGGGCGGCCATTCTGACCCGTGGCTCCCTGCTGGAAATCGACAACGCGCTCGAACTCCGTTTGGAAGATCAGGAAACGAAGAGTGCTTCCGAACAGTGGGTATCCTTCGAGGAGATGGAGCGGGCCTATATCCTCAAGGTGTTGGAGCGCACGCGCTGGGTGATCGAGGGCGAGCAAGGCGCGGCGGCGATCCTGGATCTCAATCCCAGCACCCTGCGCTCCCGAATGCAAAAGCTGAACATCCGCAAACCCAAAACTCTCTCCTGAATCAAATTCAGTCTCCATTTCTCCCAGCTATCGGTTCTTGTCCGGTCGCTTTTGCCGCTTCTTCTGGTTCCGATGCCGGAGCGTGAGAACGAGAACGTACTTGCCTATTTGCAAAATCAGGGGCGTTTGACGTTATACAGCTACGCCGCGACAACCGGCTTCCAATTCCTCAACGGCGCGCTGGATTCCCGCTGGCATGGGAACGATGCCAGGCGCAAGGTTCTAATGTCTTCGCGGTTCTCATTCAGGTAGCCCGTCCGATGAAAATGATTCTGTCCATCATTGCCGCCGTTCTGCTGTTCGGCGCCGGTGTCCTGCTGGCGCCCCGCCTGCAATCTCTCCTCGCCCTTCTTGACCCCGCCACGCCCACGCTGGCCGCTTCCACCGCCACGGCGACAAGTGAGCGCAAGCCGGTCAAATACCGGCATCCGATGAATCCCACGATCTTTTCCGACACGCCGGCCAAGGACGACATGGGCATGGACTACATTCCGGTCTATGCCGACGGCGAGGAGAAGGCCACCGGTCCCGGCCTCACCATCGCTCCGGAAGTGGTCAACAATCTGGGCGTGCGCGCCGCGCCGGTCGAGCGGAGCGATCTTGGTCGGCGGATCGAGACCGTCGGCTACATCGACTACGATGAACGCGCGCTCAGCCACGTTCACCTGCGCGCCAACGGCTGGGTGGAGAATCTGAAGGTCCGCACTCTCGGCGAACGGGTACGCAAGGGCGATTTACTGCTGGAGGTTTACGCCCCTGACCTGGTCAACGCCCAGAAGGAATACCTTCAGGCGCTCGGCGGCATCCTGGAATCGCTGAAAGTCTCGGCCCGCGACCGCCTACTGGCGCTGGGCATATCGGAGAGCCAGATTCAGCAAGTGGAGAGAGAGCGGCGCGTTCCTCAGTTGACCGCCGTTTACGCCCGACAGGACGGCATCGTCTCGGCGCTCAACATCCGTCAGGGCATGTACGTCACCCCGGAAATGGAATTGATGACGCTGGCCGACGTTTCCACGATCTGGGTCAAGGCGGAGGTGTTCGAGCAACAGACCGGCTGGCTGGCGGTCGGGCAGAAAGCCGAGGTGCGACTACCCCACGCGCCCGGCGAAATTTGGGAAGGCACGGTGGAATACCTTTATCCCGACGTGGACGCCAAGACGCGCGCCGTCCGTGCCCGGCTGCGCTTTCCCAATCCCGGCGAACGGCTCCGGTTCAACATGTTCGTCGATGTCGTCGTTCACGCCGCGCCGCGCGCCAAAGTGTTGAACATCCCCCGCGAAGCCTTGATTCATACGGGAACGGAACAACGAGTGATCGTCGATCTTGGTGGAGGACGGTTCGAGGCGCGACCGGTGACGATCGGCATCGAGGCTGGCGACCGGGTGGAAATCCGTTCCGGGCTGAAGGAAGGCGAACGAGTGGTGACCTCGGCGCAATTCCTCCTCGACTCCGAAAGCAGCGTGCGCGCCAGCCTGCAACGGCTGACCGCCCCGGCAAAGCCAGAGATTTGGACCGAAGGTCTGGTCAACGCCGTCGAGGCCGGCTCGCGCACCTTGAACGTGACGCACGCGCCGATCCCGGAGTTGAACTGGCCGACCATGACCATGGATTTTCCCGTCGCCGAGGGCGTCAAGCTGGAGAAATTGAAACCGGACGGCAAGGCGCGGTTTCGGATTCGTGAAGGCAAGGACGGCCGCTATGAGATCGACGCCATACAACCCTCACCCCCGACCCCTCTCCCACAGGGCGAGGGGAGGAAGACGCCCTCACCCCCGGCCCCTCTCCCAAAGGGCGAGGGGAGCACCACGCCATGATCCCCGCCATTATCCGCTGGTCGCTCCAAAATCGCCTGCTGGTGACGCTGGCGGCGTTGTTGCTGGCTGGTTGGGGCGCGTATTCCGCCCGCCACATCCCGCTCGACGCCCTGCCCGACCTGTCCGATGTGCAGGTCATCGTCAAGACCAGCTACCCCGGCCAAGCGCCGCAGGTGGTGGAAAGCCAGGTGACCTATCCGCTGGCGACGGCTTTTCTCGCCGTGCCGGGCGCGGTGTCGGTGCGCGGCTATTCCGGGTTCGGCGATTCCTTCGTCTACGTGATCTTCGCCGATGGCACCGATTTGTACTGGGCGCGGTCGCGGGTGTTGGAATATCTCAGCCAGGTCGCGCCGCGCCTGCCGCCGCAAGCGCAGCCGGCGCTAGGGCCGGACGCCACCGGCGTTGGCTGGGTCTACGAATACGCCCTGGTGGATCGGAGCGGCCGGCACGACCTGGCGCAACTGCGTTCCTTGCAGGACTGGTTTCTGAAATACGAGTTGCAGTCGGTGGACGGCGTCGCCGAAGTCGCCACGGTCGGCGGCATGGTCAAGCAATATCAGGTGGTGCTCGACCCCAACCGGCTGCGCGCCTACAACCTGCCGCTCGCGCAGGTGCGGATGGCGATTCAGAACGCCAACCAGGAAGTCGGCGGCTCGGTGCTCGAAATGGCCGAGGCCGAGTACATGGTGCGTTCGCGCGGCTATCTGCAAAGCGAGGAAGATTTGCGGCGGGTGCCGCTGGGCGTCAGTCCCGCCGGTACGCCCATCCTGCTCGGCGACGTGGCCGAGGTGCGGATCGGTCCACAATTGCGACTCGGCGCGGCGGAACTGGACGGCGAGGGGGAAGTGGTCGGCGGCATCATCGTGATGCGCTCCGGCGAAAACGCCTTGACCACCATCGAAGCGGTTAAGGCGAAGCTGGAACAATTGCGGCGCGGCTTGCCGGAAGGGGTGGAGATCATCACGACCTACGACCGGTCCAGCCTGATCCTGCGGGCCGTGACTAACTTGCGCGACAAATTGGTCGAGGAATTCGTCGTCGTCGTCATCGTCTGCGCGCTGTTCCTGTTCCACCTGCGTTCTTCGCTGGTGATTCTGATCAGTCTACCCATCGGTATCCTGGCCGCCTTCGCCGTCATGCGCTGGCAGGGGATCAACGCCAATATCCTGTCGTTGGGCGGCATCGCCATCGCCATCGGCGCGATGGTGGACGCGGCCATCGTCATGGTCGAAAACTTGCACAAGCATTTGGAGCACACCCGACCCAACAATGCCACCGAACGCTGGCGCATCGTCCAGCAAGCCGCCAGTGAGGTCGGGCCGCCACTCTTTTTCTCGCTGCTGATCATCACCTTCAGCTTCCTACCGGTATTCGCCCTGGAAGCGCAGGAAGGGCGGTTGTTCGCGCCGCTGGCCTATACCAAGACCTACGCGATGGCGGCGGCGGCGGGCTTGTCGATTACCTTGGTACCGGTGCTGATGGGCTGGTTCGTGCGCGGGCGGATTCTTCCCGAACACAACAATCCACTGAACTGTCTGTTGATCGCGGCTTATCGACCATTCGTCAGCTTGGTTTTGCGCCATCCCTGGCCGGTGGTGGTGCTGGCCGGGTTGTTGACCCTGACCGCGTGGTGGCCGCTGCAACGGCTCGGCGTCGAGTTCATGCCCGATCTTGACGAGGGCGATTTGCTGTACATGCCGACCACCTTTCCCGCCGTCGCCATCGGCAAGGCGGTGGAAGTGTTACAGCAGACCGACAAGCTGATTCGCGCGGTGCCGGAGGTACAACGGGTGTTTGGCAAGGTCGGGCGCGCGGAAACCGCCACCGACCCGGCGCCGCTGAGCATGATCGAGACGGCGATTCAATTGAAGCCGCGCGAGCAGTGGCGGCCCGGTTTGACCACCGCCGCTCTGATTGCCGAGTTGGACCGAATCGTCAAGCTGCCCGGCCTGAGCAACGCCTGGGTGATGCCGATCAAGAACCGGA
>JAVMKH010000166.1:0-2897 GCA_031732935.1 Candidatus Contendibacter sp. | reverse complement strand
CGATCCGGGCCGTATCCGGGCGAGTCAGATTATCCAGGATCGGTTTGTCGTATTCATCCACCAGTACCACCACCCGCTGGCCGCTTACGGCGTGGGCCTGGCGAATCAATTCCGCGAAACAGCCTTCGATCCCCGGTTCGGTGCAACTCAGGCCCAAGGCCGCTTGGTTGATGTGGAGTTGTTCGCGAATCTTGCGCTCCAGGTCTTCCAGGCTTTGCACCACTCCGCCACCGAAGCTGAAACGGATGATCGGGTGGCGTTTCTCCCAATCCCATCGATCGTGAACGAACAAGCCCCGAAACAGCGGCTCGTTGCCGGCGAACAATTCGGCCAGAGTGTCGAGGAACAGCGATTTGCCGAAGCGGCGCGGGCGGGAGAGGAAGTAATACTTGCCGGACTGGATCAGTTGCAGGGCGAAACCGGTCTTGTCGACGTAGTAGTAGTCGCTGTCTTCGCGAATCTCGCGGAAGGTTTGAATGCCGAGAGGCAGTTTCTTGCGGGTCATGGGCGGGGCCTGGAGAGAGCAATGCGCTTATTCTATAGCTGCCGAGCGCGTCATGGCGGACCGGTCGGCGGCCATCGCTCTCGTTCCGACGCGCCCGCGTGGGAGTGCCGTCAAGCCGCTCCAGTGGCCCACCAGGTGGCTCCATGGGGATAGAACGGGGCTCCCACGTCCAGCGCGGGAGCCAGACCCAGAATCGTCGCCACTGCGGCGGCGTCATGGTCGACGCAGCAGTGGCGATCGTCTTCGCGAATCGCTAAACCTGTCGCCGCAACCGGGCCAGCGCCAGCCCGAACAGGCCGATCAAGGCGCTCAGGCCCCAGACCGAGAACACCGGGATGCCCTCGGCCACGCCGGCCAGGCGCCGGAAGCGGAACGTGCCGGTCACGTCTTGGCCCGCGGTGGGCGTCAGGGTGATGCTGCTGATGACGCACTGCGGCGCTGGCACGGAGCAGAGCACCTCGTCCAACACCCAGCCGGGCGGCGGCGGTTGGTCGTTGACCACATAAGTCTGACCGGGGATCAGGTTGGTGAAGATCTGGGTTTGGCCGTGTTGCAGGCTGAACGCCGCGGGGGTCAAGCCGACGGTGGTGAAGCCGAAAGCGGTGGGGGCGGAGCCGGGGGCGTCCAGTTGAATGGTCAACGTCGCTAGTGGGATGAGCGTATCGGTATCGGTGGCGCTGTTGTTGTCGGGGTTGGGATCGGATACGCCGCTGGCAATCGTCGCGGTGTTGACGAGCGTCCCGGTGGCGGTGAGAGCGATGGTGCAGGTCGCGGTGTAGGTGACCGAGGCGCCGACGGGGAGGTTGAGCGCCGTATCGTTAATGTTGCCGGAGGCCGGTCCGGTCGTGTTGCCGGTGGCCCCGCCGGCGGCGACGCTGGTGTAGGACACGCTGGCGCAGGCCGCCGGGAAGGTGTCGGCCACGGTGGCGCCGGTCACGGCCGACGGCCCTGCGTTCGTCGCGACAATCGTGTAGCTGGTCGTGCCGCCGAGAAATGCCGAACCGACGCCGTCGGTCTTGGTGATCGAGAGATCCGCGGAACTGACTTGCCAGGAGGTTATATGCCAGTGGACAGCCGCACGAATAGAAGAGGAATTTACAAAAAAAATCAGATTGAATTGAGTGCCGAACTTGGTTAGGTCTGGTGGAAGGACCGACAATGATGTTGTCCCCAATGCCGTATCGGTAACATCCAACAGGAACCATAACTGAATCTGGGATGGGCCATATCCATTCACCGACGGACCCGTAATCGGGAAGGGATTTACGGCAATTTGGTCGTTAGCCGTTGGGTGGTTGTTAACGACAAACATATTGGAATTGATAGTCGTTTCATTGAACGAATAAGTCCCGATCGTCCCGAATGCGGACTTCAGCGCCCCGAGGTACTCACCAATCTCTGGGAGGGAACTGGTATCGGGCGTGGCATCGTCGAACGTAAATTGATAGGAGACCGTTTGGCCGACCGAGAATTGCGATGTCAGCGCCGGGTCCACCTGGGTAACAGTGCCGGTGATGGTGTGAGTCACCAGCGCTGCGTGGCCCGCTGGCATGACCGCAAATAACAAGAATACGCGTAATAAATAAGTGGGAAATTTCATGCCAAAGGAACCATCAATGGGAAATCTAACCGGAAAAAAAGAGTGTCCTTAATTTTTCTAGCCTGGTCAAGCACCTGATGCGAACCTAGGCGGGTGCTTTGTGTGCTGCCGGTATCCGCCGACGCCTTTGGCGGAATCTAGGAAATGATTTCTAGCCCAGTGAACGGGTCCAGGGAGCCCTGAACGGAATCTCAAGCGAGGTCGGCCCAGTCTGGCGGAAGGTAGGATACCGATCGGCAGTTTCTTGCGGATCATGGGCGGGGCCTGGAGATGGAATATCGCTATTTTATTCTTCCGGGCGAATGGTGGGATCGTCCGGCGAAAATCTTCTCCCGACGGATGCCTGTGCGCGAGTAGGCTTCTATAATCAGAGAGTTAGTTTTAATCTTCTCGGGCATCAATGTGAACCCAGACAGGTTGCTTTCATGGACTTCGTCACCCGCTACCGCCAGCCCAGCCTCGTCGAGGCCCAGCCCAGCCTCGTCCTGGTTTTCATGGCGTCCACGGAACTGGCCGATGATCGGCGGACCGACGACGCCGTTCCCGCCATCTTCTCCGGCCAGATCGCCCAGCCGCTGATCTTTCGCAATTTGCTGCTCGGTCTGCGGCAGACGGTGGAATCGCGCTTCTATCGGCCTGATTGGTGGCGTTTGCTGGACCCAGTCATCACTTCGGGCAACCAATTACTGCGGCTGGAATGCTTCTCCAGTTGCGCCAGCGTCTACGCCCGCGCCGATTTCACCGAGAACGCCTTCGCGGACGGCGCCTTCAACCGCAACGGCACCACCAACG
>JAVMKH010000165.1:0-2899 GCA_031732935.1 Candidatus Contendibacter sp. | reverse complement strand
GAATCTCGTGGCTCATGTGGGCCAGAAATTCGCTTTTCGCCCGGTTGGCCACCTCCGCGGCTTCCCGCGCCTGCTGGATCTCCTGTTCGTACCGCTTGCGCTCGGTGATGTCCTGAACGGTGCCGACGGCGGTCATGGCCGCGCCGGCGGCGTCGCGGACGATCTCGGCGCGCTCGCGCACCCATCGCACTTCGCCGCCGACCACGATGCGGTGTTCGATATCGTAAGTCGCGCCGGCCACGGCCGCGTCCCATTCCGCCAACACCCGCGCTCGATCTTCTTCGTGGATGTGGGCCGCAAACCCATCGAGCGTGACCGGCGCATCGGGCGACAGACCGAACATGCGACAGGTTTCCCGCGACCAGGTCAGATGGCCGTCGGGAATATCCAGATTCCAGCTACCGACTCGCGCGACGGCCTGAGCCTTGTTGAGGGAATCCTCGCTCGCGCGCAGCGCTTCTTCCATGTCCCTGCGTTCGGTAATGTCCCGGCCCACCGACTGAAATTCGACGCAGCGACCCTGTTCGTCCAGCAAGGGCACGTCCACCCACTGCAACCAGCGGACCTCGCCGTCGCGGGACCGCACCGGATGTTCGTAGCACAGCTTGCGCGGGTTGGCGGCCAGTTCGTCGTAGCTGGCGGCCACCGCGGCGCGGTCGGCTTCCGGGATGAACTCAAACCACCGGCGGCCGATCAGGTTCTCGCCTGGAACGGCAAACAACTCCCGGTAGGCGTGGTTCGCGAAGGTCAACGTGCTGTCGGGAAGCCAGCAACACACGGCGTCGTCCTGGCTTTCCACCATCGCCCGGTAGCGCTCCTCGCTCTGGCGCAGCGCCACCTCCGCCGCCTTGCGCGCGGTGATGTCCTCGATCAAACCCAGATACAGGGGATTTTCCGTCGCCAGGGTCACCGTGGTGACCGTGAGATAGACCCAGACCACCGCGCCGTCCGGGCGGAGATAACGCTTTTCCATCTGATAGCCGTCGATCTCTCCGGCGCGCAGCCGGGCCAGATAGTCCAGTTCCACCGGCAGGTCATCCGGATGGGTGGAGGGACTCCAGCCGAGCAGGGCCAGATCCTCGCGGCTCCGGCCGATGATCCGCGCGAACTGCTCGTTCATCTCGACAATGCGACCCAACGGTTCGTTGTACGCCACGATCCCCAGTGGGGATTGTTCGAAAATGCTCCGGAATTGGGTTTCGGACCGCGCCACCTGGGCTAGCACGGCCTCGATCCGGGCTTGAGCGGTGACCAGTTCGGCGGTGCGTTCCGCGACGCGCTGTTCCAGGCGCTGGTTATCGTTGGCCAGGGCCTGTTCGGTGGCGCGGAGGGTCTGGTTGGCGGCGTGCAGTTCGACGAATGCCTCGCCCAGCCGCTGGGTCATGGTATCGAAGGATGCCCCCAGATCCCGCAGTTCCCGGATCGGCGCCGGCGGCAGCGGCTGGTTGAAATTGCCGGCGGCCAGCCGCCGGGTCGCGGCGGTGAGCTGCCCCAGCGGGCGACTGATCCAGCCGGCGGCCAGCAGACCCAGCAGCACGGCGATGACCAATACCAGTCCGCTCAGCAGAATCGGCTGGCGAAGGTGAGGGGTCATCCGCGCCGTGAAGTCGGTTTCCGGCGCTACTACCACCGTCAGCCAGTCCGGCTGGTTCTGCTCCTCGCGCGGCGCCACCTTGGCGAAATATCGTTGCCCGTTGAAGGTGAAATCGAAGCGCAGTGGGGCCGTCAGCCGTTCCAGCGCCGCTTCGCGCGCCAGCAATTGCCGCGCGGTTTCACCGGTCAGCGGGTCAGCGCTGGCCGTCGCGGGCAAGCGCCGGGACTGGATGGCGACGTTCTGCGCGTGCTCGGTCCGCGCCCGGCTGTCGAAGGGCGTTTCGCCGGTGGACGTGGCGACCAGCAAACCCTGGTGGTCGATCAGGAACGCCTGCCCGTGGGCGCTGACGTTCGAATCCCGCAGGAACTGGCCGATGTCGGTCAGGGTCATGGCGGCGACCAGCACGCCTGGCGCCACCCCCGGCGCGTCGTCGAACGGCAATGCATAAAAGCTCACCAGCATGGGCTGGTCCTGTCCCCTGGCCAGACTGACCGCCATGCGCCAGGCACCCCGCCCGGCCGCCCGCACCGCTGGATACCAGGGATTGCCGGGTGGGTCGTTATGGGGATCGAAGTTTTGCCGCGAATCGATCAGTTCGCCCTCCCGGCCGCCCGGATCGGTCCGGTAGCGATTCAGACGGTAACCGGTCGCCGCGCCAAACCGGCGAATGATCAGGGTATCGGCCGCATGACGCGCCAGCATCAGCCATTCCCGCTGTTCGGTCACCACCCCGATGCTGTCCACGCCGGGGAACAGGCCCAGTTGTTTGGCAAAATACCTTTCCACCGCCGCGGCGTCGCCCAGGTCCAGCCGGCCTTGCTGGATCAGGACGGCGTTGCTCCGCGCGATCGATTCGGGACCTGAAAAAAATCCCGACAGGCGCTGGTTGATGTGGTCGCCAGCCCCGTCCAACAACTCCCAGGCCAGGGTAGTCACCGCCCGGTAGCCGGCCTGGTAAGCCAGCATCCCGACCGTACCAACGGCGCCGATCACCAGTCCGCTGAAACAGACGATGAGAACCATCCGTAGCGAGAGGTTCGCCAGTAACGCCGCGACCGGGCGTTTGAAAGGAGATTCGTTCATCCGCGATGGGCCGTCTGTGGTGTCGTCTGGTTGGGGGTCTTCACCGTATCGCGCGTTCGCTCGCGTCGCGCCGCTGGCGCGCGGCGGGGTCGCCGTCGACGAGCAGGGTGCGGGGCGCGGGCGTCATGGAATGCTCGCGCGCGGGGCGGCGCCATCCGCCGGGTCCGTGGCGGCTCGATCCAGGATCGCCAGGGCCTCGTCGAAGCGCAAGCCGTGGATGGC
>JAVMKH010000164.1:0-15042 GCA_031732935.1 Candidatus Contendibacter sp. | reverse complement strand
GCTCATGTGATCCCCCTTTCGATCACATCAGCCTCTCATATTTCCTATCTCATGATACCGTTTTCCGATAGGTTTTATCTTTTTCAGATCAAGAACCACACTGTTCGTCATACCCGCGAAAGCGGGTATCCAGTTTTTCAGCGGCTGCCTGGATTCCCGCATTCGCGGGAATGACGAAAACCTATTCAGAACTGGTATGACTACACTATTTACCGTATATAGCCCTTCCATACCGACCGGTTGTGGAATTTTCACTCCTTGAATTAACGTGAGTTCTGAATAAAGATGGGGGGATGGCCCTTGGAGCGGAACCTGCTAAGGTTCCCGGTGATCACCCCCGCTGCCCCAGGAGCCACTCCCATAAACTTAGAAGACCTCCTCACCAGGGCGAGGACACCGGGATCGCCTTTTTGGATAGGTTCGCCGGAGTGAGGAACCGGGCCGCTATGACGATGAAGGACCTCGCCATCAAGTCACGCTGACTCTCTCTCCTTCCAAGGTCATGACCATCGCCCTGTCCAGCGCCCGCGCCTTCCGCCATCGAGATTTCACCCGGTACTGGAGTTCACGCTTCGTCTCGGCTACCGCCATCCAGATTCAGGGTGTGGCGGTGGGCTGGTGGGTATACGACCTCACGCGGGATCCATTGGCGTTGGGACTGGTGGGGTTGATCATTTTCCTGCCAGCGATTGGCTTGGCGTTGCTGGCGGGTCACGCAGCCGACCGACTCGACCGCCGCGCTATTCTGCTGGTCTGCTACACCATGGCGACGCTGGCGGCGGCCGGCTTGCTGGGGTGCGCTTGGAGCGGCGTGCACCAAGTCGAGCTGATCTACACCTTGATCCTGGTGTTTGGTGTAAGCCGGGCGTTCGCCAATCCCGCTAGTCAAGCGATCGTGCCCAACCTGGTGCCAGCGGAGCATCTGGGTAACGCCATCGCCTGGCACGCCTTGGCTTGGCAGACCGCCACCATCGTTGGCCCGGCCTTGGGTGGGCTTCTCTATGCCTTCGGCGCGCCGGTGGCGTTCGCCGCGGTCACGCTAAGCTTCGCCCTCACCTTGGGCCTGCTGGCTGGCATCCGCCACCGTTTGGCTCAGCGCGCCCACGAGTCGTTGCGCTGGGTCAATTTGCTGGCGGGTCTCCGGTTCATCCGGTCGCAACCGGTAGTACTGGGCGCGATCTCGCTTGACCTGTTCGCGGTGTTACTGGGTGGGGCAACCGCCCTGCTGCCGATCTACGCCCGCGACATCCTGCACGTCGGTCCCTGGGGTTTGGGGTTGTTGCGCAGCATGCCGGCGGTGGGGGCGGTACTGATGGCGCTGTGGCTGGCCCAACGGCCGCTGCAACGCCACACCGGGCGGCGTTTGTTCCAAGCGGTGGCTTTGTTTGGGCTGGCGACCATCGCCTTTGGCCTGTCGACCAATCTCTGGCTATCGCTCGCCTGCCTGTTCGTGCTCGGCGCGGCCGATATGATCAGCGTCTTCATCCGCCAGACCCTGGTGCAGATCGAAACCCCCGATCCGATGCGCGGCCGAGTGGCGGCGGTGAACACGGTGTTCATCGGTGCGTCCAACGAGCTGGGCGAATTCGAATCCGGTGTTCTGGCGACGCTGATCGGCGCGGCGCCAGCGGTCGTGGCGGGCGGGGTCGGCACGCTGGCGGTGGTGATGCTTTGGCGGCGCTGGTTCCCGGCCCTGCGCGACCGCGACCGACTGGTGAGCTGACTCCTCATTCCTCGGAAAACGAGGCGACTATCATCGGACTATCCAGCACCGCTTCAGGCACCCGCAACAGTCGTTTTCCGAACAGAACGTGATAGTCGGTGGTGGTTTCCGGTTCGCGCAGAACCGCGATCACCTCCCCGACCGCGCCGACCACCGCCGCCACTTGGCCGCCGACCGCCAAGGCCCGGCGGGCGATGACCCGATCGCCGCGTTCGAAACGATTGGGAATCCACGGCGCGTCCGCCGGGATCAATTCGGTTTCTCGGCAACCGACGATACGGTTGCCGGCTTCGAGAAAATGTACGCTGTAGATCAGTTGATCTTGCAGGAACACGCCGATATGGCGCACGTAACCGACGCTGCCGCGTCGCACCAACGGCGCGCCGGTGACTTCACCAGGATAGGTGCCGTCGTTGCGGATGTTGCGGATCACCCGAACGGCGTCATCGCAAGCAAAGCGCGGATTCAAGATCACGTCAGACGACCGATGTCCGCCAGGGGTACGCGCGTTTCGCGCGCCCGCGACTGCCGATGAAAGACCTTGAACACTTTCTCGGTCAGTGCATCGGAGTGGACAAAATCTTGATAAGCCTGACGCAGGCAACGGGCGTAGCCATCCCAGTCCGCTACATCCGTTTGCTGCAAGTAATCGTGAAACCGTTGCAGGATATGCAGCCGGTTGACCTCCACGATGGCGGGATCAAAGGGAATGAAGAAGTAATTCAGGAAATCCTCGGCCGAGGCCATTTCCGATAGTTCCTGCTGCAAAGTCGATGCGGTCATGTGGATACCTCGGCGGGGTCAATGTTCGCCATGACGCGAGACGGCATCGTCCATCCCGACGGGGGGATGCGCGGTCCCTCTCGCACGGTTTACGAAAGATACCGCCAGAGGTTTTACAAACGCCGTGCCAAATGTAGAGCCTTTTATGAACAATGATTTATCTTAAGAATCTTGAGCGCCGCGAAAGGTTTCAAACAGCGGGGCAGTTGGTTTGTCGAGAATGTGACAAACAGTCAACGCATCTCCATATACTGCCAGGCGCGAGCCTTGAATAAACAGTAGACGGTATCGCCTTCCACCAGGCCCAGATCGTGGACGGCCTTGACGGTGACCTCGGCCAGAATCGGCACGCCGACGTCAACTTCCACCAACATCCGGTCGGCGATCCGGCGCAGGCCCAGAATGCGACCGGGTACCTGATTTTGAATGGTGATGTCGGCAATCGGACGGCGAGCCAGGGCAACGTCGGCGGCGCGCAGCGTGATCCAGGTCTCTGTTCCCGGCGGCAGATCGGACAGCGGCAAATGCAGTTCGTGATGATCGTAGCGCACGGTGGTGCAGCCGATGTTCGGTTCATGCCGGCTGACCGTTACCCGCAATACGTTCTCTAGCCCCAGCGAGCGCGCCAACCCGAGAATAAGGTCCTGGCGGACCACTTCCGAAAACGGACCCTGACCCAGGATGCGGCCCTGTTCCATCACCGCCAAATGGGGCGTCAGATACAAGATCTCGTTGATGGCGTGGCTGACGTAAAGCATCGGCAAGCGCAGTTCGTCCCGCACCCGGCGCAGGAAGGGGAGAATCTGTTGCTTGCGGCCCTCGTCCAGCGCCGCCAGCGGTTCGTCCAGCAACAGCAGACGAGGCGACGCCAGCAGGGTCCGGCCCAGCGCCACCCGTTGCCGCTCGCCACCCGACAGGTGGCGCGGCCGACGGTGCAACAGATGACCGATGTCCAGCAGGTCGATGATTTGCGCCGGGGTAAATTGCCGTTGCACGGGTGGCAGCAACTTGAAACCGTACAGTAGATTGTGTTGGACCGAGAGATGAGGGAACAACTGGCTGTCCTGAAACACCAGTCCGACCCGCCGGCGGTGCGGCGGCAGATCGATCCGCCTTCGCGCGTCGAACAGCGGGGTGCCGTCAAGATGAATGTATCCGGTTCGTGGACGCGCCAAGCCGGCGATGGCGCGCAGCAAGGTGCTTTTGCCGCAGCCGGAAGGACCGAACAGCCCGCTCACCGGTTGCTCCAGTGTCAGTTGGCCGCGCAGGGCGAATGAACCTTGGCTGAGTTCGAGATCAAGCTTGAGCATGAAAGGCCGTGGGGTTGATTTTTGCCGGGTCTATATGGCGTCGGAAATCCGGTGGTTCGCCAGCGGAGGGATGTCTAATTTCTCGAACACTTGCCGAAAAGGAATACCCATAAAGTCGGATCGACAAAATCGGCAGGGGTCACTAAAGCTTAAAAGAGCGATTAAGCCCCCGGTCGGATCATACAAAATGCTCACTTTGCTCCAGCGTTTCCTGCCCGATACCCCGCCACTTGCCGCTAGCGAGGCGCTGCGAACCGCGGTTGCCATCGGCGTAGCCGTGCTGTTTACCGGCATTCTTTCCCCTCTGCTGGTACCGGGGGCCTTGGCGCCGGTACTGGTTGCTTCGATGGGCGCCTCGGCCATCCTATTGCTGGCTTTGCCCACCAGCCCGCTGGCCCAGCCTTGGCCCTTCATCGGCGGCCAACTGATCAGCGCCATCATCGGGATCAGCCTGGCGCGCTGGATTGATCCCCCGCTGCTGGCGGGCGGTCTTGCCGTCCTCTTGTCAACCTTCGTCATGCTTCGCCTGCGCTGCCTGCACCCGCCGGGCGGGGCCACCACGCTCATCCCGGTTCTGGCCCACCACGAAACACCGTCGTTCGGTTACGACTACCTGCTTGCCCCGATAGCCATCAATGTCCTGTTGTTACTGGCCCTGGTCTGGGGACTCAATCGTTTGCTCGGTCGCACGTATCCACATCGGCCACGCCCGCCGCTGCCTGACCCGCATGGCACGGGCGATCCGCTGCCCACCGAGCGTACTGGCGTGCAAGAAGAAGACGTGCGCGCGGTGTTGGCCAAGGAATCCGTGATGCCGGATATCGGCACCGCCGAATTGCGGCGCTTGATGGCGCGGGCGGAGGATACAGCGGTCAATCGGGTGTTTGGCGAAATCGACTGCGCGGCCGTCATGTCCCGTGAAGTGGTGACCGTTTCTTCCCAACAACCGGCCGGCGAGGCATGGCGTCTGCTGCGTTACCACAAGGTCAAGGCGCTGCCCGTGCTCGATCACTTCAATCAATTGGTGGGCATGGTCACCCTGGTGGATTTTCTCAAACACATCCCGATAGCGGGATTGCGGCAAGATGCCCATACCTTGGCCGTGTGGCTGTCCGGCCAATCCGATCTTGAACCATTGATCGAGGAGGTAATGACCCGCACGGTCCAGACGGTGCGCGAGGATCAATCCTTGCTCGATCTGGTACCGATGCTGTCCGATATGAACTTGCATCATCTGCCGGTGGTCGATGCCGGCGGCAAATTGGTGGGCATGATCACCCAATCCGATCTCATCGCCGGCTTGCATTGGGAACTGGTGCGAGGCGCCATGGACCGGCGGGAATAGGGTCATGAGTCGCCTCCGTCCTGATCACTCGTCCGTCGTCTCGCCGCGCGCGGGATTCGCGGGCTGGTCCGTACCGATGGCGAGTTGCCTTAGCACGCCAAAATACTCACCTTGATATCGGCGGGTGGCGCGAAATACGGGGCCGATGTCACCAGGATATGCGCGCCCGCGCGGGCGTAATCGGCGGCATTGATCAGATTGATTCCGCCAGCGGCGGCTATCTTGACGGGGGATGCCGTATCGGCTAACCGCGCTACGACGGCGGCCACTGTTTCGGGCGGAAACTTCTCCAACTGTACGATATCGGCCCCGACCCGAGCGGCCAGCACTGCCTCGTCGAAGCTATTGACCTCAACCACGATCTTGCGCTCGGGACAGGCAACCTTCAGCCGCGCCAGGGCTAAGACTTGGTCTTCCTTAGCTAGAAAAGCGCGATGTTCGGGAAACACCAGCACCGTTTCGGACAGACCCAGACGATGCGGCACCGCGCCCGCCGCTAGGATCGCCTTGAGCGAGATCGCCTTGGTGCCTGGAAAAGTCTTACGGGTGCAAGCGATGATGACCGCCGGGTCGACAGCGCGCGCGGCTTCGACGATGCGGCGCGCGACGGTCGCGATACCCGAGGCGTATTCCATCAGCGTTTGCGCCACCTTCCAGCCGGCCAGCAAAGCAGCGGCCGGCCCTTCGGCCGCCAACAGCGGTGTGCCCGCCTCGACCGCATGACCGCTCGGACGCAGTTCGCTCGCCATGCAGCCGACTCGAACCAGCAGACGGGCAGCCTCTTCGGATGCTGCTACCACCATCGTATCGCGCGCCTCAAACATCATGCGTCCCGGCCGTTCACCGATGCCGAGCGCGTGCGTGGTCAGATCGCCGAAAGGTATGTCCTCGGCCAACCAGCGGTCGATTTCGCTATCGAGGATCAGTGGCATCATGGGTTGATTGGGCCGGTTTTGCCATCGACGAGGGTTGAATACTCACGCCCTGTTTCTGCTCCGCTCAGCGGGAACGTAGAGTTGTTCGAGCAGGTATTTCTTGAACTCCGCGGCGTAGGGTTGGTTTTCCAATGCTTCTTCCATGCACGATAACCACGCATCGCGTTCGTTGGGGCCAATCTCAAAGCGATTGTGTGCTTGAGGTATATTGATGGAGCCATATTTTTCCGCGTAAAGCTTTGGGCCACCCAGCCAGCCACACAGAAATCGAGCCAGCTTGTCCCTT
This sequence comes from Candidatus Contendibacter sp., assembly GCA_031732935.1. Taxonomy (GTDB): domain Bacteria; phylum Pseudomonadota; class Gammaproteobacteria; order Competibacterales; family Competibacteraceae; genus Contendibacter. The sequence goes on along the minus strand of JAVMKH010000164.1, from coordinate 8,660 downwards.
GAAACGGTCAAATCTTCCGGGTGCATGGCCCTGATTTTTGCCGCTTTGGGAAGCCGATCCATGGCATCGTAAAAACCATCGACCAGCTTTCTGATGCCGGCTTCGCCGCCCGCCGCCCGGTAGGACGCATCGCCCACTCCGTAAGGGGGTCTGTCTTTGTTTTCGAGTTCCGAGATAGCCAACGGTCCAACTCCATAAACAGACATGAATGAAATAGCTCGGATATTCGGCTTGTTACGGGCGGTCGCGATCACCCCCTTCGATTCCCCAGCATCCGCTCCACTCGACGCACGCCCAGTTCGCTGACCCACAGCGCGGCCAAAGCCAGCAGGATGGAGATGATCACCAGCCGCAGCGCCGGCCCGTCGCCGCCAGGAATCTGGGTGTAGGTATAAATCGCCAGAGGCAGGGTGCGGGTTTCGCCAGCCACGTTGCCGACGAAGGTCACCGTCGCGCCGAATTCGCCCAGACTGCGAGCGAAGGCCAACACCAATCCAGTCAAAATGCCGGGCAGCGACAACGGCACGGTCACCGTCAACCAGACCCGCAGCGGTCCCGCGCCCAAGGTACGCGCCGCCTCTTCCAGCCGAGGCTCCACCAGCGCCACCGCCAGCCGTACCGCTCGCACCATCAGCGGAAACGCCATCAGCGCCGAGGCGACCACCGCGCCTTGCCAGGTGAATGCTAGGGCAACGCCCCAGTTCTCGTACAACCAGCGACCGAGCGGTCCCTGCCGGCCGAGCAACAACAGCAACAGATAACCGGGGACCACCGGCGGCAAAACCAGCGGCAGGTGCACCAACCCGTCCACGATGGCCTTGCCGGGGAACCGTACCCGCGCCAGCAGCCAGCCGGTCACAATGCCGGGAATGGTGATCAGCGCGGTGCACCACAACCCGATTTTGAGCGACAGCCAGAGTGCGGTCAGCTCCTCGGGCGTGGGTTGTAAGAACGACCACACGGGCAACCGTCAGTCCAGCACGGTAAACCCGTACTGGCGGAATACCTTCGCCGCCGCCGGGGTGCGCAGAAAATCCAGGAACTTTTGCGCCGCCGGCTTGGCGCCTTGCACCAGCGCGACCGGATAGAGCACGGGCGAGTGGGTATCGGCGGGAAAGACGCCGAGCACCTCGACCTTGTCGGACACCTTGGCGTCGGTTTCGTAGACGATGCCGACCGCGCACTCGCCGCGCTCCACGAAGGCCAGCGCCGACCGGACGTCCGGCGCTGCCGCCAGGCGCGGTTCCAACGCCGTCCACCAGCCGAGCGCCGTCAATGCCTGTTGGCTGTATTGGCCGATCGGTACTTCGGGACCGCAGGAACACCAGCGGCCCTGAAACGCACCGGGCAAATCGAAGTTTTTTTCCAGTTTCACCGGAAACGCCTTGCCTTTGGGCGCAACCAGCACCAGTCGATTGCCGAGCAGATTGCGGCGGCTCGTTTTGACGATCTTGTCCTTGCCGTCGAGGTAATCCATCCATTTCAAGTCGGCGGAAACGAACACGTCCGCCGGCGCGCCCTGTTCGATTTGTTTGGCCAAGGCGGAAGCGGCGGCGAAAGACGTAGTGACTTTAACGCCTTTCTCTTTTTCGTACAGCGCGGCGAGGTCTTGAATCGCGTTGGTGGTGCTGGCGGCGGCGAACACTAAAATCCCCCCGGCTTCGCCACCCCCCTTTGTCAAAGGGGGGGAGGGGGAATTTTCGGCGGCCTGAGAGGGAACGGCCAGCCCGGTCGCCAGCCAAAGCAGGCCGACGCCCAGCCAGCGGAAAAAGGTTTCACGAGACACCGGAAATCTCCTTCGGTCGGCCACGGCTACAGCGCCACGCCCAGAATGACGCTGGACGACTTGATCACCGCCACTGCCGGATCGCCTTCCTTGAGCCCCAAGCCGTCGATGCTGGCGTTGGTGATGGTGGCGGTGACGGTTTTGCCGCCCGCCAACTGGAGGGTGACTTCGCCGTTGACCGCGCCTTTTCTGCAATCCGAAACCGTGCCGCGCAACTGGTTGCGGGCACTGAGTTTGAGCTTGGGTTCACCGGCCACAACGATCACGGAAGACGCCTTCACCAAGGCGAAAACCTCACTGCCTTCCTGGAGTCCCAGATTTTCGACGCTGCCCCGTGTGATCAGGGCGGTGATGTGATCGCCGCCAATGTCCACGCCGACTTCAGCGTTGATCGGACCCATGTTCAAGCCGGTCACCCGACCCAGGAACTGATTTCTCGCGCTGGTCTGCATCATCAATCTCCGCATAAAGTTCGCCAATTCGTCCACGTCGTGGACTTTTTCATTCAACCGGCCGATGAATCGCCGGTACTCGCTCTCCACAATGTCGTACAACTGAATCTGTCGCAGCCCATACTCGGTCAAGCGGCTGCCGCCGCCGTGCTTGCCGCCGGTGGCGCTGACGACCAGCGGTTGTTCGGCCATGTTGTTCATGGCGGCTACGGCGTCCCAGGCGGCCTTGTAGCTCAACTCGACTGCCCGAGCGGCCTGCGTGATCGAGCCGGTCGCGGCGATCTCGCGCAGCAGCATGATCTGTCGCTGGCCCAGCAAGGGCTGCTCCCGCACCGAATCGGGGCGAATCAAACCCATTAATGTGCCCGCTTCGTTTCGATTCCGCATCGCGTATTCCCGCCAAAGCCATCGTTATAAAGTTAAGTATATAACGATGGCCGCAACCCCTATATTCGTGAATGTTGAAAAAACCCCCTACTCCTGACCCCTCCCTACATGGAGAGGGGAATTTTTCAGCGTGAGCTTCGAAACCACTCACGCCGCCAACGGTAGAGCTTCGTGAGTAAAGCACGCCTTGGGGCAAACTCGCGAACAGGCTTCGCAGCCGATGCAGTCCATGGGGTTGGAAAGTGTCATGAAGGAATTATCACTGTCGTCATCGTCATCATCATCGTCGTCCAGATCAACGTCATCAATAGCCCGCTGCACGATGGTCAACACATCGCGCGGACACACCTTGAAGCAGCGACCGCAGCCGATGCACTTTTCCTCGTTCAGCGCGGTCACGAACTGGGGAGTCCAAGATGTGCCGCCACGGGTGATGCCGGTGATGATCGGTTCAGCGCCCATACTGTTTTTACCTCGCTGGTATGAATAGCCCCGGCGCCGGATACAACACCAGACCGGGAGCCGTAAAAAAATCCGTCGTTTGTTCCTATTCCCGCCAACCTTCCGCTTCCATCATCGCAAAGCGCTCGTCGGCGCTTTCGGTCTGGTGCTGGCGGGCGATGGCCCGGTTGAGCCAGGCTGGCGGCTGGCCGCCGCGCAGGGCTGCCTGAAGATCGGCGAGCAGGGGCGCGATGGCCGTGCCGGCCTCCACCCGGATCGGCTGGACCCCCAAAGCCAGCAATTGCTGGATAGCGGAGCCGCCGACCGCCTGGCAGTAAATCACCGCGCAGCCCTGCAACAACGCCAGCTTGGCGGCGAGTTTGCCTTCGTGGCCGTCCTGATCGAGGTCGCCGAACTGGGCAAATTCCACCACGGTCGCCTGTTCGGGGGTGACCGCGTGGATGAGAATCGCGCTGGCGGCGCCGAAGTGCTGGTCGATCTTGTGGCGGTCGCTGGTGGCGAAAGCCGCCTTGATGGTGGGAGTCATGCGCCGCGCCTCAATGCCGCCGGTCAGAATTCGCAAATGCCTGCGTAACGCCATGACTCGCCTCCTGCCGTGAGTCGGCCTTGCGGGAGTAGATGGAGTGATAGGGGGCAATGCCGTGATCGGCTTGTTCAAGTAGCGCGTTAGCCAGATCGAACAGCAGTTGCCGCCCGCCACCGTAGCCGATCCAGGTGCGCTGGTAACCGCCGATGCGGTCGTACTGGGGGATTCCCGCGCGCAGTAGCGGTATTCCCAGCCGACTCGCCATTTCGGCGGCGTGGGAATTGCTGATAACCAATTCCGCTCCATGCGCGCGGGCCAAATCTTCCAAATCCTCCAGATCGCCGATGCGCACTTGGGGCAACGGTATGCGAGTCAGCACCGACGCACGGTTAGAGGCCACCGCCGCCACGATCTCGGCGCCGGTTTCGGCCAACAGTCCGCTGAAGGCGTGCAACAGATCGGGATCGGCGCCGACGGCGATCCGGGCTTGGCCCAGCAGGAAATGGGTGTCGAGCAGGGCATCCTGCAATTGCGCCCGCTGTCGTTCCAGCCGCGCCGGCACCGTGCGGCCGGCAATTCCGGCCAAGGTCATGACTAAACGATCATTGGCTTCCAGTCCCAGCAGGTGATCGAAGCGATGGACCGGCACGCCTGTCCGGGTTTCCAGTAATTCGGCGGCAGGATAGAGCGATGGACCGATCACCAGCGTAGCGGCGGCGTCGCCCAAGGTGGCGAAAGCGGACCATGGTGTGCCGCCGATGGTGATCGGCGAGAAATCCTCGGCATCGAGATGGCCGTCCAGCGAATCCGACAGATCGGGAATCAGTACCGGATGCAGCCCGAAGCGTTCGATCAGTTCGCGCAACGCTTCCAGGTCGCCGGGCGTCAGCAGCGAACCGCACAACACATTGATCTGGTGCGGGCGGCGACCCGGACAGGTGCCGGCATCGGCGGCCGATGGCACCCACTCAGCGATCATGGCTTGCACCGCCACCGCGAAACCGCTTTCCAGGCAACCACTGAAATCGGGCGTATTGACCGGCACGATCCGCACGTTCTGAAATTCGGGATGTCGGGCGCGGAAGACTTTGAGCACGCGGTGAATGTCGGCCCCTTGCGCTTCCGACAAGCCCGTGGTCAGCAGGCCGATGACCGCTGGCCGGTTTTTCTCGGCGATGGTTTTCAGCGCCGCGATCAGATTGTCGTCCGCCCCCATGATGCTGCTGACCTGATCCATCGCGGTGCTTTGCAGCGGGATCGGTTCACGGAAATGCCGGACCAGAAACACCTTGGCGAAGGCGGTGCAGCCTTGGGCGCCGTGCAGCAACGGCATGGCACGATTGAGGCCGAGTACCGCCAGACTGGCGCCGAGCGGCTGACTGGTCTTGAGAGGACTGACCGTCAGCGCTTTACTACGTCCCAATATCTCAGCCATGGGGCACCTCCCGTAGCATCATCGTCCAAGGCGCTGGTCGGCGCACCGCTTCCCAAACCGGATTTTCCAGGGCGCGGGTCAATTGCCGGGCGAGGGTCAACATGCCTTGATAGCCGGCGTAGCCATGTTCGCGTTCCTGATTCACGTCCAGGAACGGCAGCCGTGCCTTGAGGGCGGTGTACATGTTGCGTCCGCCGGCGATCAGGATATCGGCTCGATACTCGCGGGCCATGTTCAACAATTGGCGGGCGTTGCCATCCTCGATCATCTTGGCGTCCTCGCCCATCAGCGCCCGAATCCGTTCCTTGTCTTCCTCGGTGGATTTCTTGGTGCCGGTCGCCACGACGTGGATGCCCAAATCCTGCAAGGCGGCGACGATGGACCAGGACTTGACGCCGCCGGTATAAAGCAGCGCTCGCTTGCCGCGCAGACGCTCGCGCCAGGGCGCCAGTTCAACCGCCAACCGGGCTTCCTCGCGGGCGATCAGTGCTTCGGTGCGGGCGTCGAGTTCGGCGTCGTTCAGCAGGCGGGCGAAGTCGCGCAAGGCGTTGGAGACATCGCCGATACCATAGAAACTGCCCTCGAACCAGGGAATGCCAAATTGCTCGCGGAGTTTGCGCGCGACGTTGAGCATGGCGCGGGAGCAGACCACCATCGTGGCCTCGGCCCGATGCATGGTCTGCACCTCCCGAAAACGGGCATCGCCGGACAGGGCGCACAGCACGCGCAATCCCAGTTCGTCGAACAGCGGCAGGGTGTGCCAAAACTCGCCGGCGATGTTGTATTCGCCGATCAGATTGATGTCATGGACGCGCAAGCCGGGACGGGCCGGATCGACCGGGGCCGGGGCCGGTTCGCGCCCGCCGACCACGTACTTGACCATCGCTTCGCCGGCCAAACGGTTGCCGAGATTCTTGTTGCCGTAAAAGCCGGCGGCGTCCACCGGAATCACCGGCACGCCCCAACGTTGCGTCGCCGCTTTGCACACGGCCTCCAGATCGTCGCCGATCAGGGCAGTGACGCAGGTGCTGTAGACGAACACCGCCGCCGGGGAATAACGGTCAATAGCCTGCTTGACGGCGTGGAACAGCCGTTTCTCGCCGCGTCCCATGATCACGTCCTGCTCGCTCAGGTCGGTGGTCATGCCGATCTTGAACAGGGTCGGACCGCTGGAACGGGTGCCGCGATTGTCCCAGGAACTGCCGGCGCAACCGCTCGGACCATGCACGATGTGCGCGACATCGGCGATGGGCAGCAGGGCGATCTGCGCGCCGTCGAAGGTACATCCCCCAGCGGTCGCGCCGGGCATGGGCCGCGCGCAACCGGATTTGCTCTTCAAGTTGTGCGTGCAGGCCGGCTCGTTCAGCAATGCGGCGAGTTCGCTGGTTCTCATCGCCTTGTCTCAGCCAAGTAGGGTGCGCATCGCGCACCGTTGCCAGTGAAGTAGGGTACGCATTGCGTACCTTTTCCGGGATGGAAGCGTCCGATATGCGGTGCGTACCCTACGAAGCCACCGTCTCGCCCAACAATTCAGGCTTGACTTGTTCGAGCCACTCTTCCAGGCGTTCCTCGGTCAAATCGGCCTGGTTGTCCTGATCGAGCACCAGGCCGACAAATTCACCGTCGCGGAACGCCTTGGATTTGGTGAACTCGTAGCCCTCCGCCGACCAGTTTCCGACCAATCGCGTCCCCATTTTTTTCAGCTTCTTGTACAAAATCCCCAGCGCATCGACGAATTCGTCGGGATAGCCCACCTGATCGCCCAACCCATAGAGGGCGACCGTTTTGCCGCTCAGATCCACGCTTTCCAAAGTCGGGAGAAACTCGGCCAGAGTTTCCGGCAGCTCGCCGTCACCCAGGGTCGGAGTGCCGAAGATCAAGGCGTCGCAAGCGGTTAGATCTTCCGCCTTGGCGCCCTTGACGTTGAACAGCTCGATTTCGCCCTCGTCAAACTGCTTCTTGATCATCTTGGCGACTTTGCGGGTGTTGCCGGTGTCGGTGGCGTAGAACAAACCGATCTTGGCCATGGTGATTACCTCGTTGAATGGAAAGTCGTTTCGATCAGGAATCCACACATTCGGTGGTGATCGCCAGCACTACCCCGGTCGCCGCCTGCAAATCCTCGGTCAAACGCAGGCAATGCTGTCGGCCATCCACCAGATAGAGATTGATACCCGTGCCACGTAGCACCGGTTCAACCTCGTTAATGTCGTCGTCCAGGCAGTGGGTGAAATACAGGCCGGGATACACTTGGCGTAAATGACTCAGCGCGGCGTAATCTACGCCCCGGCTTTCCGTCCAGCGGGCGATATCGTTGAGTTGGCGCGGCGTAATCACGGAACTTCTCCCGCTTCGGCCAGAAGCGAATCGCCCACCGGCGCGGTGGAAATGGCCGGATTGCGACCGATGATTCGGGCCAGCCAGGGCGGCGGCTCACCGGCCAAAACTTGTTGCAACTCGGCCAGCAGTGCTGGGATATCCTCGGGTTGAGGACGCTTGATGGGGTGGATACCGCTGTTGACCACGCGGGCGGCGGCGGGACCCCCGATGGACAGCACGCAGAGCAAATCGCAATCCTCGATCAAGGCTACCCGACCCGCGCTGTGGTCCACGGTGAGGCGGACCACGGCGGATGCCGGTCGTACCGCAATCAGCCGTGCCTCCGTCGCCGAGACCTGATAAATCAGGAAACGGGCGCAGGAACCGAAATGGCCATCCAGCCGCTCGCCCCGGTTCGAGGCGCAGGCGACGCGGATGGAATTCGGTAAATCACCTTCGCGGTAGGGCTGGGGATCGGGGATCGCGGCGACCGCGTCGATCCCGTCCTCGCCTTTTAAATAAGAAAGAGCCTGGCGCAGCGTGGGGCCGTCGATTTCGCTCAAAAGGCCGTCAGCAGCGGTCTTGAGGTCCTTGACGGTGAGACGGGCCAGTTTGTCCTCGGTCAACGGTTCGCCCAACGCCGCGAGCAGCGCTCGCAGCAGCGGCGCGGGGTTGCCGTCGGGCAGCGCGCGGGCCGCCAAAGCCACACGCAAGGCGATGCAATCGGACAGCGGCGCAGCGCTCATAGCCGCTTCACCCGCACGGTTAGCGGCAGTTTAGGCGGCTGGTCGAACGGTTCAAGGTAAAAGCGCGAACCATCCGCCAATTCCATCTCTCCGCCCCAAGCGCCAGGACCGGCATGTTCCAGCGCGACCACGATTTCCTCGTGATCCTTTTTGGTCACGTAAAAGACCAGTTGGCCGGCCGCGTTGTTTCGCAACATGACGTTGGGCATGGTCGAATTCTCCTGTCGTAATCGGAGTCGTCTCTTGCGCGCGAACAGCCGGTTGCGACGTTGGGGCCAAATCCCCCCGCTTGCTTCGCGCGCTCCCCCCTTGATAAGGGGGGCAGGGGGGATTGTGATGATCTGCGCTCACCGAATCAGGTCGAAAGCGAAGTCGGTTTCGCCCATTTCCATGGTTTCCTCGTCAAGTCGCTCCATGACCGCATTCACCAGGGCCTTGAGGATGTGCATGGCGCCCTCGTAACCGAGCGTGGTGTCGCGGTGCAGATGGTGACGGTCGAACAGCGGGAAGCCGAACCGGATCAGCGGCACCTCGAATTCCTTGCCCT
>JAVMKH010000163.1:813-15046 GCA_031732935.1 Candidatus Contendibacter sp. | reverse complement strand
GCGAAGTGATTCTGGGCATTCTGCGCCAGGCGGGCCAGCCGCTGACGGCGCAGGAGATCCGCGAGCGGGCAAACCGGGACAGCGCGGGAATCGGGCTAGCGACGGTGTATCGCGCCCTCAAAACGTTCATGGCACGGGGCGACATTGCCCAGGTCGAGATTCCGGGAACACCTCCCTGCTACGAGCCAACCGACCGGGGTCACCATCATCACTTCATCTGCCAACATTGCCGGCGGGTATTCGATCTAACGGGCTGCGTCCACGACTTGGAAACGTTGGTTCCCCAGGATTTCTGGGTCGAACGACACGAGATCGTGCTATATGGGGCGTGCGCTAGGTGTGGGCAAGCCAAACCCGGTTCCGGCAGCTCCTGATCGGTATCCTGCCAAAGGATGGAGCCAACGAAAGCCGGGGTCGGCGATCTGATCTTGGTGTTTTAGTCCGGCGCTGCCATGCCCTTATCAACGCAATGATTTGCGCCGGATTGAAGCCAGACAAAGAGTCAACGTAACGCGCCCCACAACGAGACGAGCAAAGGCATGGTCGCCACGCCAGCGATACGAGGCTTGGACGAATCTGCCGCAACCCGCGCCCAGCCTGCTTGAACCCGTGGTCAAGGCACCTTCAATCCCGCATAATCGCCGGGTTTCCGCCACGATCACCGCCATCATCGGCCCGCTGCGTGGCCCGTCCGCTCCAACCCTGGCTCCAACCCGCAGGTCTCCGATGCCATTCCGCTACTCAAAACTTCGTAGGCTACCTAGGTTCGTCACTTTGATCCTGCTGACGGCAGGCAGCGCCCAAGCCGGCGTTTTTGAGGAAGGCGATATCATCATGGTACAAGCGGCCCCCGATGCCATCCACTTCAACCCCAGTCCCGAACACGCTGACTATTCGTGGCTGGTTGGCGTGGAGTGGCAGTCCCCCTCGCGGTGGTTGGTGGGAGCGTCCTACTTCAATAATAGTTTCGACCAGAAATGTCAGTATTACTACTTCGGCAAATCCTGGTCGCTGGATTTCATCAGCGACAACGAGTATTTCAAGAACCTGTATTTCAAGCTGACCGGCGGTATTCTACTTGGCTACAAGGAACCTTACGAGGACAAGATTCCGTTCAACGATAACGGCGTCGCACCAGGCATCGTACCCGGATTGGGTTATAAATTTGGAGATTTCAACGTGCAGATGAACCTGCTTGGTGACGCGGGCCTCATGTTCACCTTCGGTTACGATCTTATTAAGTAACCGAACAAAGTTCCTTGAATCGGTCAATGAGTGTGTTTAAGAGGTTAGCGGGGCCAGCAAGGCTAGAAAACCATTTATTGAGCAAGCGATGTATCCTTGTCAGTTTGCTAACGCTCGTCATTGATCTGTCAATACTGAATCTCGGTTACCGCCAAGGTTTTTCATTAAGCTTCTGCCATATTGCAAGCTTTCTGACGGCATCGGGAATCGGCTACCTGCTGAATGCCACCTGGTCGTTCAAAGATATAGAACCTTTCACCATAAATCGGCTCTTAAACTTCACCATCGCCACCTTATTGATACTGTTCCTGCGTGGAGGAGTTTTGGCGTCTTTAATAAAACCGGGATTTATTTCATTCGAAGCGACTATAATTTTCTGCGTCACTATTTCTTTCATATGCAGCCACATCAGTAACACTTATTTTATTTTTTCACCAAAGACCAGTTTTCCAGAATCTGGATTAAAGCAATATCATTTTGCGATAGTTTTGATTATCTATTCAGTTACCTTACGCTTTCTTTATTTAGGGCCACCAGAGCTTTTTTACGAAGAAGCTTATTACTGGAACTACGCCAAGCATCTGGATATCGGGTATCTGGATCATCCACCGATGGTGGCCTGGATCATAGGGCTATTCACCCATTTAATGGGAGATAGCGAATTCGCCGTCCGGTTCGGTGCCTTTACATGCTGGTTGATTACGGCCTACTTTTCCTTCAAGCTGACCTGCGAAATTCACGGCCGATGCAACGCCAGCCAGGCCGTCCTGCTGATGGCGACGTTGCCAGTTTATTTCGCCATCGGATGGGTCATGACTCCCGACGCCCCGTTGGCAGCCTGCTGGGCGGCGGCGCTTTATTACCTTTATCAGGCACTGATCCATGAGCGGCGCATAGCTTGGATAGGAATAGGCATTTCCTTCGGACTGGGGATGCTTTCAAAATACACCATTGCCCTGCTGGGTCCAGCCGCACTGTTATTCATCATTGCCGATCGCCATTCCAGGAAATGGATATTCCGGCCGGAGCCTTATCTTGCCATCCTCATCGCCATTATCCTATTTTCACCGGTTATCGTCTGGAACGCCGAGCACGAGTGGATCTCATTTTTTTATCAAAGCCGTGACAGGGTAGCGGAACGTTTTGAATTTTCATTGCCTTTTTTCATACTCAGCATAATACTGATCATAACACCGACCGGATTTCTTTCAGTGATTGCAATCATCCTATACAGAAAAACGGCCATTTCTAAAATCGACGTCATATCCACGGATACAACCTCCAGCATCACGAACCGTAGCTATCTTCTGCTACTAATGCTCACTCTATTTCCAGTCGCCATTTTTTTAGCCCTGAGCTTGTTCCGAGAAACTAAATTTCACTGGACGGCTCCCTGCTGGCTAGGCATTATTCCCTACATGGCTTCCATCGCCAATCGGAGTTCACAATCCAGTGCTAACCAACTGACTGAATGGAGTCAACGCGCATGGCCAGCAACGATCTTGATCTGCTTGATCTGCTATGGCGCCGCCTTGCACTATCTAACTCTAGGATTTCCTGGTTTTCCTTATCCAAAAAACCTATACCTCCTGGGGTGGCAAGGCTTCGGGCGTGAAATTGAAATATTGGTGGAGCAAATCGAGCACGAAACCAATGAAAAAATACTGGTGGTCGGCATGGACAGAAATAGAATCGCCAGTGGACTTGCGTTCTATCGCACTAAAGCCGTTGGAACCTTGAATGAAAAGGTTAGCCATGAACCGGCGTTCCAAACTTCCAGTTGGCATCTATTCGGTGGAAAAAGCTTGATGTATGAATACTGGTTTCCTATTGAAGAACAGAGCGACAAGACTATGTTGTTGATTAGCCGGAGTATTGCTAATTTGACCAGTGAAGATGTTCTTTCACGCGTGCGGCAAGCAGGAGATGTCAAAGAAATAGCGCTCTGGAAAAATGGCAAACCAGCGGGTACTTACTATCATCGCCTAGTGAGCGGTTATCAAAATCAGCAGCCTGAGTACAAGGCACCATCAACCATAACAACCGATTAATTCTTATCAATATTTCATGCTTACCTTCAATCACGGGATCAAATCACTTATTTCAAGTCATTCGATCAAGCTGTTGTTTCGAATCGTGGTAACCATTTCGATTTTTGCCATGATCCTGCGTTCCATTGATGTCGACCAGGTATGGAAAACTCTGAGACAGGCTAGATTGGATCTACTGTTAGCGGCATTGCCCCTGCAATTTGGCAGTACCACCTTATCAGCCTATCGCTGGCAACTGATCATGCACAACCTGAATTTCGGTCAATCTATTTCGTTTTATTGGCGCAGTTACTTCAAGGCATCCTTCTTCAATCAAGGATTACCGACCAGCATTGGTGGCGATGCTCTCAAGGTGCTTGACGTGGCTGGCCAGGGATTCCGCAAACGAGATGCTCTGTATGGCGTCATGCTGGATCGAGTCACCGGCCTTGCCGCCTTGATGTGGTTGAACCTCGTGGCATATCTATTTGATCCTGATCTGCTTCCAGACCCAATTTATCATCTAACCCTATTGCTGGTGGTTGGTAGCTTGGTCGGTTTCGTAGCTGTTTCTTATCTAAAGCATCTGCCGTGGCTTGATGCTTATCCTCAATTGCAGGTCATAAGGGCCATATCGGAAAGACTCCATCAGGCTTTTCTAAACAATCGCATCCTGTTGATCGGATCATCATTGCTGATTCCTGCATTGGCCATGCTGAGTGTCTGCATGATCGGTTTAGCCCTGGGATTGCGCTATGGTTTAGTAACCTATTTTGTCATTGTACCGCCTGCAATCTTGTTGACGATCATCCCCGTTTCCCTGGCTGGATGGGGTATACGCGAGGGCACTCTAGTGGCCTTGTTTTCCCTGATCGGAGCTGATAAAGCGGTTATTTTAGCCATGTCCATTCTCTATGGACTAATGCAGATCATTGTGAGTTTACCTGGTTTTATCATCTACCTCAGCAGTCGCAAACACCTGTTATGAAAATCGACACCATGCGAAAAGTGGATTACTTCGCCGGAATTCCGTTGTGCTTTCTAGCAACTCTACTGATTCGACTTGTCGCCCTGTTGGTCGAGAAACCCTTTCAACCATCTCGCAAGGTATTGTTCATCGAGCTATCCGAGATGGGCAGTTCCATCCTGGCCGATCCCGCCATGAGAAAATTGCAGCGCGCGGGTAATATCGAACTGTATTTCCTGATTTTTAAATCCAATGCGGCCAGCTTGCGTTTGCTGAATACGATACCAGAATCTCATGTATTCACGATCCGCGCGGACGGATTTTTAAACCTCACTGTCGACAGCCTGCGTTTTTTCGTCTGGGCGCGTCAAGTCCGGATTGACACCGTCATTGATTTGGAACTGTTTTCACGCTATAGCGCCTTGTTGACCGGTTTATCCGGCGCCGCTAGGCGGATTGGATTCCACGCCTTTTACAACGAGGGCTTGTATCGGGGCGATCTGTTGACTCATCGGGTGGCCTACAACCCCCACATACACGTTGCCAATAATTTTATCGCCTTGGTCAACGCTGCTCTAGCAGAGCGAGAAGAATTGCCGTTTTCCAAGACCCTGATCGATGACGATGAAATCAAACTGGCCCGCGCCGAAATCAATGAAGACACCATCGCCGCGATGCGCGAACGCATTCGCCATGACTATCCTTCCTATGACGAACGGTGCCACCGGCTGGTATTGATCAACCCCAACGCCAGCGACCTGTTGCCGCAACGCCGCTGGATGCCCGACTATTTCGTGGCGGTCATGCGTGGATTGTTGGCTGAATACGAAGATTTGCTGATTTTGATCACCGGGGCTCCAGCGGAGCGCGCGGAAGCGGAGATGCTGAAACAACAGGTCGGACACGAGCGCTGCGTCAATTTCGCCGGTCGCCAGCAGCTTGAGGAATTGCCCGCGTTGTATTCGATGGCCGAAATCATGCTGACCAACGACTCGGGACCAGGCCACTTCTCGGCGGTCACGAATCTTCGTACCTTCGTGATTTTTGGCCCGGAAACGCCTCGTCTCTACGGTTCTCTCGGCAACAGTACCCCGATTTACGCGGGTCTTGCCTGTTCACCCTGCGTGAGCGCGGCCAACCATCGCAGGACCCCCTGCACCGACAACGTGTGCCTGAAGGTCATCAAGCCGGAGATGGTGCTGGAACAATTGCGCGATGCGCTGAAGAAACGGTATTCCGTGTAACGGGAGCAAAAAATCACCCCATCTTTAGACCAGAAGCATTATGTCTCAAGCTGAAAAAACAGGGGTCAGTGATGGCCCACCGATTTTCATTCAGGCGCCGAATTCGATCCAGGTCCCTTCAGCCTCGCGCGGGTTGTCCAAGGCCCTGTTGTTGGGTCTGTTGATCCTTTTCACCGCGATCTGGTTCAGCAATCTTGAATACCGCAAGCTGATTGGGCCCGACGAGGGCCGCTACGCCGAGATCGGGCGGGAGATGGCCCTGTCCGGCGACTGGGTGACGCCTCGACTGAACGATCTCAAGTATTTCGAGAAACCGCCGCTGCAATACTGGGCGGCGGCGGCGGCGTTCCGAATCTTCGGCGACCATCACTGGGCCGCGCGCTGGTGGCCGGCGACCACGACATTCGCCTGCGTGTTGCTCATGTTCTGGACGGCCCGCCGGCTGTATGGCGACGAGGAGATCGCGCTCTCGGCGGCGGCGGCGCTGGGTGGCTGCAGCGGCTTCATCATCGACTCCCATATCAATACCCTGGACGCCGGCTTGGCGGCGTTTCTCACCATCGCTTTGCTTGGTTTTCTGCTGGCCCAGCGTCCTGGCGCGACGCCAGTGGAGAACCGCAACGGGATGCTGGTAGTTTGGGCGGCGATGGCGCTGGCTGTCCTGAGCAAGGGTCTGATCGGCATCGTGTTGCCTGGAGCGGTCTTGGCTATCTATGTGTTGATCGAGCACGACTGGCGGTTGTTGACCCGCCTGCACTTCGGCAAGGGGTTGGCGCTGTTTCTGTCGATCGCCACTCCCTGGTTCGTCGCCGTGTCGTTGGCCAACGATGAATTCGCCCGCTTTTTCTTCATCCACGAGCATTTCGCGCGCTTTCTCATCAAGGGCCACCACCGCGAAGGGGCCTGGTGGTATTTTGTCCCCATCCTGCTGTTCGGAGCGATGCCCTGGACTCCTTTCATCGCCGTTCGGCTGCGCGAGGGCTGGCGGCGCGAAGGTCAACCGGGAACGCTGCAATCGTCACGATTCTTGCTGATCTGGGCGGCGTTCATCTTCCTCTTCTTCAGCGTCTCGCATTCCAAGCTGCCTTCCTACATCCTGCCGGCTTTTCCGGCGCTGGCGTTGTTTGCGGCGGTCGAGACACGGCGGATAGCGCCGATTACACTGAATGGCTTAGCCTGGAGGCTGGCCGCGATCAGCGGCGCGTTGCTCCTGGTGGTATTGATTGGCGGCGACCGTATCGCCCGCGCCTTTTCCGAGGAATCATCGCCGTTCGAGATCGTTGACCATCTTGTGCCCTGGCTCCAAGCCTCGGTGTTCACTTTCACCGTCGGCGCCGTCGCGGCCGCCTGGCTGTTCCAGCGTTATTCACGGCCGTTCGGCATGATCGCCCTGGCCCTCGGCAGTCTAGCGGCTGGCATCCTGGCGATGGACGGTTACGATCAACTATCATGGCTATCCTCGTCCTATCATATCGTTCACGAGATCGAGGCGAACCAGGGGTTACTGGACAGCAGCCTTCCTTTTTACAGCATTCAGATGTACGACCAAACCCTGCCCTTCTATCTTGAACGGCCCGTCACGCTGGTGCAGTACATCAACGAATTTGCCCTCGGCCTGGACGCGGAACCCCAAAAGGGTATTTTGCGGGTCGAGGACTGGCAGCGGCGCTGGGTTGAGCTGGCGGGAGGGTATGCGCTGATGGCCCCCACCGACTACGAGCGCTTCACCAAGAAAGGTCTGCCGATGCGAGTGTTGGCCCGTGATCCCCGCCGGGTCATCGTGAGCCGCCAATGACCGCCGCCAGCTTCGCCCTGATTTTGACCGGCGTGCTGCTCAACGCCACCGCGCAACTGCTGCTCAAGGCCGGTACGAATACGCTCGGTGTCATTACCCCCACCGTCGCCAACGCGCTGCCGCTGGCCTGGGTGGTTGCGACCAACCCGCATTTCCTCGGTGGTTTTGCCTGCTATGGCGTCAGTGTGCTGGTGTGGATTCTGGCGCTCTCCCGCGTCCCGGTCAGCATCGCCTACCCGATGTTATCCATCGGCTATGTCGTCAATGCACTTGCCGCATGGTATCTATTCGGCGAAGCACTGACGAACGGTCGCTGGCTCGGCATCGGATTTATTATCATTGGCGTTTATCTACTCGCCCGATCTTCCTAAGAGATTCGTAATGCCATCTCTTCCCTATCTGCCCTTCGCCCGACCTACCTTGGACGAGGACACGATCCATGGTGTCGCCGAAGTGCTGCGCTCCGGTTGGATCACCACCGGACCGCAAGTCAAGAAATTCGAAACGGCGCTATCCGATTACCTTGGTGATCGGCCGGTGCGAACGTTGAACTCGGCTACCGCCGCGCTGGAAGTCGCCTTGCAACTGTGCGGCATCGGCCCTGGCGATGAAGTCATCACCCCATCGCAAACCTTTTTCGCCGCCCCCAACATGATTGCCAAGGTCGGCGCAACGCCGATCTTCGTGGATGTGGACCTGGTCAGCCGCAACCTCGATTTCGACGCGGTGGAGCGGGCCATCACACCGCGCGTGAAAGCCATCATGCCCACCCATTTCGCGGGACTGCCGGTGGATATGGAGCGGTTGTACGCGCTTGCAAAGCAGCATGGGTTGCGGGTTATCGAGGACGCGGCCCTGGCCATCGGCTCCAGCTGGCGTGGGCGACGCATCGGCAGCTTCGGCGACCTGACTGTGTTCAGCTTCCATCCCAACAAGAACATGACCAGTATCGAAGGGGGGGCGCTGGTCCTGAACGACGAGACGGAAGCACGCGAGGTCGAGACGCTGCGCTTCCACGGCATCATCCGCCTGCCCGACGGCACGCGCGACGTGGCTTTCCCCAGCGGCAAGTTCAACCTGCCCGATGTCAACGCTCGCATCGGTCTCGGGCAACTGGCGCGGCTGGAGGAATTCAACGCCCGCCGTCGCGAACTCGTGGCGGACTACTTTCGGCTGTTTCCCACCGAGCCACCCTGCCTGTTGCCACACCCCGGCTATCCAGGCGACGAAGCCGGCCACAGTTGGAATCTGTTCGCACCGTTGCTGCCGCTGGAGCGGATGATGATGGATCGCCAGCAATTCCGCGCCGCGCTGGAAGCGCGCGGCATCGGCACCGGTATATCCTACGAAGCCGCGCATCTCACCACGTTGTTCCGTCGCCAGGGCCACCATGAGGGCGAGTTGCCCAACACCGAGCGGATCGCTCGCGAAACGGTGACGCTGCCCTTGTTCCCGACCATGACCCGCGCCGACGTGGAACGGGTGTGCGCGACGGTCGGCGAGGTGTTGCGATGAACGATCCCCAACTCTCGGTCATCATTCCCGTCTACAACGAACAGGAAACGCTACCCGCGCTGTTCGCGCGGCTCTATCCGGTCTTGGACGCACTGGGCGTATCCTACGAAATACTGTTCGTCAACGATGGCAGCCGCGATCGCTCGGCGGCGTTGCTGAAAGATCAGTTCCTCGCTCGGCCCGATGTGACGCGAGTCATCCTGTTCAACGCCAACCACGGCCAGCATCTGGCGATCATGGCTGGCTTTGAGCATTGCCGGGGTGAGCGCGTGGTGACGCTGGACGCCGATTTGCAGAATCCCCCGGAGGAAATTGGCAAACTGTTGGCGGCGATGGACCAGGGCCACGACTATGTGGGCGGCGTCCGGGAAACCCGCGAGGATCACTGGTGGCGACATGTCGCTTCGCGGCTGATGAACCGGCTGCGCGAGCGAATCACCCACATCAAGATGACCGATCAAGGCTGCATGTTGCGCGCCTATAGCTGGTCCATCGCCAAGGCGATTGTGGCGACGCGGGAGGTCAGTACCTATATCCCGGCGTTGGCTTACACCTTCGCCACCAATCCGACCGAGGTCACGGTCGCCCACGCCGAGCGCGCCGCCGGCCAGTCCAAATATCCACTGTACAAGTTGATCCGGCTAAACTTCGATCTGGTGACCGGCTTCTCGCTGGCGCCCCTGCAGATGTTTTCGCTGGTTGGGATTGGCTTGTCGTTAGCGTCGGCGGCGTTCGTGGCGTACCTGGCGGTCCGCCGGCTGATCGTTGGCCCGGAAGCGGAGGGGCTGTTCACCTTGTTTGGCATCAACTTCTTACTGATGGGCATCCTGCTGTTCGGCATCGGCTTGCTGGGCGAATACGTTGGCCGCATCTATCAACAAGTGCGCGAGCGCCCGCGTTTCACCATCCAGGCGATTCTGGAACAGCGCGCCGAAGGAGACTAATCCATGACCCGCGCCGTCGTGTTCGCCTATCATAACGTCGGAGTCCGTTGCCTCAAGGTCTTGCTGGCTCATGGCGTCGACGTGGCGCTGGTCGTGACGCACGCCGACGATCCCCGCGAACGGGTCTGGTTCAACAGCGTCGCCGCCACCGCCGCCGATTACGGCATTCCGACGATCGCGCCGGAAAACCCGAATGCCCCGGAGGAACTACAGCGACTCCGCGACCTGGCTCCTGATTTTCTGTTCTCGTTCTATTACCGGCGAATGTTGATGCCCGAACTGCTGGCGATCGCGCCGCGCGGCGCGTTGAACATGCACGGTTCGCTGCTGCCGAAATATCGCGGCCGGGTTCCGATCAACTGGGCGATCATCCATGGCGAGACCGAAACCGGCGCGACCCTGCATTACATGGTGGCGAAACCGGACGCCGGCGATATTGTCGACCAGACCGCCGTGCCGATCCTGCTCGACGACACCGCGCGGGAAGTGCTCGACAAGGTGACCGTCGCCGCCGAAATGACGCTGCACCGAGCCTTACCAGCCCTGATCGCCGGCGCCGCGCCGCGCATCGCGCAGAATCTGCGCCAGGGCAGTTATTTCTCCGGCCGCAAGCCCGAGGACGGGCGCATTGACTGGACCGGATCGGCGATGGGCATTCACAACCTGGTGCGCGCGGTCGCTCCGCCCTATCCGGGCGCGTTCACCACGGTAGCCGACCAGCCGGCCCGGATCCTGCGAACGCGGGTGATCGCGGCAAACGCGATCAGGATACCCGAACCCTTTCTCGAATTAACCGGCGGTCGCTTGATCGCCCGCTGCGCGGGCGGTGGTGCGTTGCATGTCCTCACGCTGGAAATCGGCGGCGAAGTAGTTAGTCCGACGCAACTGGCGGCGCGGCTTGGTCCCGGACCATGGCCCTTGGGCATCTGACACCGCCCATCCAATTCTTCCGATCACTCAGCGCCACCGCCGCTGGCCGCTACTTTCAGACCCTGGAATCCTTCCCGTAATGAAAAGAATCCTGATCCTCGGCGTCAACGGCTTCATCGGCCACCACTTGTCCCAACGCATCCTCGCGGACACCGACTGGGAAATTCACGGCATGGACATGCAGGACGACCGCGTCCGCGACCTGATCGGCCATCCGCGCTTTCACTTTTTCGAAGGCGACATCACCATCAATCGGGAATGGATCGAATACCACGTGAAGAAATGCGACGTGGCGCTGCCGCTGGTCGCCATCGCCACGCCCGCCACCTACGTGCGCGAACCACTGCGGGTGTTCGAACTCGATTTCGAGGCCAACCTCCCTATCGTGCGGTCCTGCGTCAAGTACCGGAAACGGCTGGTGTTTCCCTCGACCTCCGAGGTTTATGGCATGTGCGCCGACGCGGAGTTCGATCCCGAAACCTCGCCACTGGTCTACGGGCCGATCAACAAGCCGCGCTGGATCTATGCCTGTGCCAAGCAGATGATGGACCGGGTGATCTGGGCCTACGGGATGGAGCAGGGACTGGATTTTACCTTGTTCCGGCCTTTCAACTGGATCGGTGCTGGCCTCGATTCGATCAACACGCCGAAGGAAGGCAGTTCCCGGGTTATCACCCAATTTCTGGGCCAGATCGCGCGCGGCGAGCCGATCAAGCTGGTGGACGGCGGTGCCCAGCGGCGCTCGTTCACCTACATCGATGACGGTATCAACGCGCTGCTCAAGATCATCGTCAATGAACGCGGCGTGACCAGCGGCCAGATTTACAACATCGGCAATCCACGCAACAACCTGTCGGTGCGCGAACTGGCGACCCGGATGCTGGAACTGGCGGCGGAATATCCAGAATATCGGGACAACGCGGCCAAGGTTCGACTGGTCGAAACCACCTCGGCGCACTACTACGGCCAAGGCTATCAGGATGTCCAGCAACGGGTGCCGAAGATCACCAATACCCGCGCCGATCTCGACTGGGAGCCGAAGGTAACGATGGACGACGCGCTACGGCGAATCTTCGAAGCCTATCGCACCCATGTCGCCGATGCCGGCACCCTCGTTGATTGAAGTGGGATGACCGCGCCCTCGCTCGTTCTCAAGGTTGACGTCGACACCCTGCGTGGAACGCTGGAGGGTGTGCCGCGACTGGTCGAGCTGTTCCAGCGTCACCAGACGGACGCGACCTTCCTGTTCAGCCTCGGTCCCGATCACACCGGTTGGGCGCTCCGGCGGGTGTTCCGGCGCGGTTTTCTCGGCAAGGTGAAACGCACCTCGGTCATCGAACACTACGGGCTCAAAACTCTGCTTTACGGAACACTGCTACCCGGACCGGACATTGGCCGGCGCACGGGTGAGGTGATGCGGCAAGTCCGCGCCGCCGGGTTCGAGACCGGCATCCATGGCTGGGATCACGTGTATTGGCAAGATCATGTCGCTGGAGCCGACCGCGGGTGGACGGTCCACCAGATGCGCAAGGCGGTGGAACGTTACACCGAGATTTTCGGCGCGGCGGCGACCGTGCATGGCGCCGCGGGCTGGCAGATGAATAGCCACGCGCTGCGGCTCACCGCGGAATTGGGCTTCACCTGCTGCTCCGACGCGCGTGGAACCCATCCCTTCCTGCCGGTGGTGGACGGCGAGGCGATCCGCTGTCCACAGTTCCCGACCACGCTGCCGACCTTGGATGAGCGGATTGGCCTGAACGGCGTCACGCCGGCCAATGTCGCCGACCACCTGCTGGCGATGACGGCAACGGCGCCGATCACCGGCCATGTGTTCACCCTGCATGCCGAACTGGAAGGCATGAAATTCCTGCCCGTGCTCGATCGCTTGCTTGGGGGTTGGCGCGACCAGGGTTATCGCCTCGGCGCGTTGCGGACGCTGGCTGATAAAGTGGCGCTGGACGCCTTGCCCCGGCACCGCGTGGATTACGGAACCGTGCCTGGCCGCACCGGCATGCTGCTGACCCAGGGACCGGCGGCATATGCGCCAACCTACCCGCTCGAAAATATGCGTTGCTGATTCCCGCAAGATCTGTCTTGTGGTCTAATCCTTGCCAGTACGAAGCGGGGGTGCTCCCTTACGGGGGCTGAGACATACCCTTGGAACCTGATCCGGTTAGTACCGGCGGAGGAAAGCTTCAGCGTTCGCGAAGATACCCCGGCTTCGTCCTTGCCCGCACACCCTCGAGGACGATGACATGCCCATGATTTCGCCGGACCTGCTTCGCGCCACCGCGCAATTGAGCGCGGACATCACCCGCCCCTATCCGAATTCCCGCAAAATCTATCTTCAGGGTTCACGCCCGGACCTGCGGGTCGCGCTACGCGAAATTGCTCAGTACCCCACGCCGACCAGCCTCGGTGTTGAGGACAATCCACCGATTCCGGTTTACGACACCTCCGGTCCGTACACCGTGCCGCAAGCGCGTATCGATCTGTGCCGGGGGTTGCCGGCCCTACGGGCGGCGTGGATCGAGGAACGTGGCGATACCGAAGTGCTGGCCGGCCCAACGTCTCACTATGGCCAGGCCCGCGCCACCAACCCAGAAACCGCCCACCTGCGTTTCGCGCACATCCGACCGCCGTATCGCGCGAAAGTCGGCGCTTGCGTGACCCAGATGCACTATGCCCGGCGCGGCGTCGTGACTCCGGAAATGGAGTACGTCGCGCTGCGCGAGTCGCTGCGCTTGCAGGAATTGCGCGACGACCCGCGTTACGTTCGCTTGTTGCGCCAACATCAAGGCGAGAACTTTGGCGCGACCATCCCGAAAACCATCACGCCGGAATTCGTGCGCGCCGAAGTCGCGCGCGGTCGGGCGATCATTCCCGCTAACATCAATCATCCCGAATTGGAGCCGATGATCATCGGTCGCAACTTTCGGGTGAAGATCAACGGCAATCTGGGCAATTCGGCGCTCGGTTCCTCGATTGCGGAAGAAGTCGAAAAAATGGTCTGGGCGATCCGCTGGGGCGCGGATACGATCATGGATTTGTCCACCGGCAAGAATATCCACGAAACTCGCGAATGGTTGATCCGCAACGCGCCAACGCCGGTCGGCACGGTGCCGATCTATCAAGCGTTGGAGAAGGTGGACGGCAAGGCCGAAGCGCTGACCTGGGAATTGTTCCGCGACACGCTGATCGAACAGGCCGAACAGGGCGTGGACTATTTCACGATTCACGCCGGCGTGCGGTTGCGCCATGTGCCGTTGACCGCTGATCGTGTCACCGGCATCGTCTCGCGCGGCGGCTCGATTCTGGCCAAGTGGTGCTTGGCCCATCATCGGGAAAACTTCCTCTACACCCACTTCGACGAAATCTGCGAAATCATGCGGGCCTATGACGTGAGTTTTTCCCTCGGCGACGGACTGCGTCCTGGTTCGCTCGCCGATGCCAACGATGCCGCGCAGTTTGCCGAACTGGAAACGCTCGGCGAATTGACTCAGAAAGCCTGGGCGCAGGACGTGCAAGTGATGATCGAAGGCCCCGGCCATGTGCCGATGCAG
>JAVMKH010000163.1:0-674 GCA_031732935.1 Candidatus Contendibacter sp. | reverse complement strand
CTACGTGACGCCGAAAGAACATCTGGGCCTGCCGGACAAGCACGACGTGCGCGAAGGTATCGTCGCGTACCGCATCGCCGCGCACGCCGCTGATCTGGCCAAGGGCCAGCCGGGCGCGCAACTCCGCGACAACGCGCTCAGCAAGGCGCGGTTCGAATTTCGCTGGGAGGATCAGTTCAATCTCGGCCTCGACCCGGATCGAGCCCGCGAGTACCACGACGCCACGCTGCCCAAGGAGTCGGCCAAGGTCGCCCACTTCTGCTCGATGTGCGGCCCGCGGTTCTGCTCGATGAAAATCACCCAGGAAGTGCGCGATTACGCGAGGCAACGAGGGTTCGATGCGCAGGTCGCCTTCTCCAAGGGGCTGGCGGAAAAAGCGGACGAGTTCGTTAGCAGCGGTGCGGAATTGTATCGGCGGGCGTAGTAGGGACAGCCACACCAGCGATTAGAGGCATGGAATCAACAGCACTTCGAACCCCATCGTACCTGACGCCTTGGCCGCATACCCAGTCCCTCAATCACCACCAACTGGAAGCTGGTGGGTTGACCACCGGCGGACTAGACCGCTGACTGGGTAGGGAAAGCGGCTGATGAAAGCCGGTGGTTTGCACCACGAGCCTATAGTGGTCCCCAAATTTCGGACAGCTAATTAAGGTAGTACTCTGCACGGGTAG
>JAVMKH010000162.1:0-2931 GCA_031732935.1 Candidatus Contendibacter sp. | reverse complement strand
ATGAATAACAATGAAATTGTTTGGTTTTGGATAGGCCCACACGCTGAATATGAAAGACTGCTGAAGCGGCTTTAAGCTAAAGCCAAAGTAGGCATTGCACCTGTCCCCGCTACGCGGGGAAGGCAAGCGAAATCGTTGTCGCGGGCGCGAAGCACCGCACAACCACGCGGATCAAGCCGGCTCCGGGCGGAAAAGCCCGCGGCTTTACCGCCCATCACGGCTTATCCGCCGCCCCGTCAGGCCGTGACCGAATTTATTCACACCCGTAAGGAAATTTTCCATAGTGGACATCCCACGGATCTTCAACATCACCGAGAGTGCTCACCGCATCCACAACCCGATCACACCCGAAAAGCTCGCCACTCTCGGCGCTGCGCTGCGTCTGGAATCAGGGGCCCGAGTGCTCGATCTCGGCAGCGGTTCGGGGGAGATGCTGTGCACCTGGGCACGCGCTCACGGCATCATCGGCATCGGCATCGACATGAGCCCGTTGTTCACCGAGCAAGCGAAACGCCGCGCCGAAGAACTCGGCGTCGCCCATCAAGTCCAGTTCATCCATGGCGATGCCGCCGGCTATGTCTCCGACGAGAAGGCCGATGTAGCAGCCTGTGTCGGCGCCACCTGGATCGGCGGTGGCGTTGCCGGCACGATCGAGCTTCTGGCGCGGAGCCTGCGCACCGGCGGGATCATCCTCATCGGCGAGCCCTACTGGCGGCAGTTACCGCCGACGGAAGGGGTTGCCCAAGGGTGTCTTGCCCACTCGATCTCCGACTTTCTCCTGCTTCCAGAACTGCTCGCGTCTTTCGGCCATCTTGGCTACGACGTCGTCGAAATGGTTCTGGCCGACCAAGACGGCTGGGACCGATACGAGGCGGCCAAATGGCTCACCATGCGCCGATGGCTTGAAGCCAATCCCGACGACGAGTTCGCGCCAGAGATTCGAGCCCAACTGACCTCGGAACCCGAGCGCTACGCCGCTTACACGCGTGAATACCTGGGCTGGGGTGTGTTCGCACTGATGCCGCGGTGATGCGTTGGCGCGGCCGGCGGATCGTCAACGGCCGTGCCGCGCAATAGCTGGTGGCTCGCCGAGATGTGATTGCACCTGAATTCATTTCCTATTGGTCTAGTGATCGCGGCTGATTTCCACGTCAGGGAGCGCATCGCTGGCATCATTCCCCGCCACGACCTGCCCGCCGGCTTGAACCTCGGTGTTGAGGACACCCCCAAACCGGGCCTGAACGTGATCGACCGGCTGGTCGAACCGCACCAAGTGAACTACCGGACCGCCGGGCTTGATCATCTCGGCAAGGGCATCATCCGGACCCTCCTATTCATCGCTCCTCCTTAGCTTAAGCCCCCATCCGATTTTTTGGGGTCCACCATACCCTACGGATTTGCAATAGTTCGAGACGAACACAACGAAGTTCCTACACTTCCCTTTTATCTCGACTACGCTTTTTTATGACTTGCCTCCTGATTACAGCAATAACTCGAACCATCAAATAACCGAGTCCGGCTCTTGGATACCGGGAAATCGGCTGGAGGAGAACGATGTCTTTTGGGACCCCCAAGGGGGCGGTGGAAGAGTTACAGACTTTTCCGCGCCTGCTTTTCCATCATGCCAAGGCGCGGGGCGACGCGCCGGCCATCCGCGAGAAAGACCTGGGCATCTGGCAGACCTGGAGCTGGACCAGCGTCGCCGAGCGGGTGCGCGCCCTGGCCAGCGGCTTGGCGGCCCTCGGCTTCAAGCGCGGCGACAACCTGGCCATCATCGGCGACAACCGGCCCCATCTCTACATGATGATGAGCGCCGCCCAATGCCTCGGCGGCGTGCCGGTGCCGCTCTACCAGGACGCGGTGGCCGACGAAATGCTCTTCGTGCTGGAGGACGCCGCCATCCGCTTCGCGGCGGTCGAGGATCAGGAGCAGGTGGACAAGCTGCTGGAGGTCAGGGATCGGACACCCCTGCTGGAACACATCGTCTACGACGACCCGCGCGGAATGCGTCACTACAACCAGCCCTTCCTGCACGACATCCACGCCCTGATGGAAATGGGGCGGATTCACAACCGCAACCATCCCGATTTCCTCGACGAGGAAGTGGCGCAAGGGAAGGCCGACGACGTGTCGGTCATGCTCTATACCTCCGGCACCACTGGCCAGCCCAAGGGAGTCTGCCAGACCCACGCCGCCTTCATTGCCGCCGCGCGAGGCGGCATGCAAATCGACGGGCTGGACGCCAGCGGCGACATTCTGTCCTACCTGCCAATGGCCTGGGTCGGCGATCACCTGTTTTCCTTCGCCCAGGCGCTGGTGGCGGGTTTCACCATCAATTGCCCGGAATCGACCGATACGGTGACGACCGACCTGCGGGAAATCGGACCGACCTACTATTTCGCGCCACCCCGGGTGTTCGAAAGCCTGCTGACCTCCATCATGATCCGCATGGAGGACGCCGGCATCGTCAAGCGCAAGCTGTTCCACTACTTTCTGGGCGTGGCCAAGCGTTGTGGCGTGGATTTGCTCGATGGCAAGCCGGTGAGTTTGGCCGACCGCCTGCTCTACGCCCTGGGCAATCTGCTGGTCTACGGTCCGCTGCGCAACGTGCTTGGCATGAGCCACATCCGCGTCGCCTACACCGCCGGGGCGGCCATCGGCCCCGACCTGTTCCGGTTCTACCGCTCCATCGGCATCAATCTCAAGCAGTTCTACGGCCAGACCGAGACCTGCGCCTACGTCTGCCTGCAACCGGACCGCGCCATCAAGTTCGATTCAGTCGGCCCGCCGGCCCCCGGCGTCGAGGTGAAGATCGCCGACAACGGCGAGGTGCTGGTCAAGGGGCCGATGCTGCTCAAGGGATACTACCAACGTCCGGACGCCACCGCCGAGTCGATCGACGCCGACGGCTACTTCATGACCGGCGACGCC
>JAVMKH010000161.1:0-15123 GCA_031732935.1 Candidatus Contendibacter sp. | reverse complement strand
TGGTGGACGAGGACGTGAACACCCGCGACTGGAAGGATGTCATTTGGGCCATGACGACGCGCATGGACCCGGCGCGGGATACGGTGATGATCGAGAATACGCCCATCGATTATCTCGACTTTGCCTCACCGGTGTCCGGTCTCGGCTCCAAGATCGGCTTCGACGCCACCAATAAATGGCCCGGCGAAACCAACCGCGAATGGGGTCGGCCCATCGCGATGAGCCCGGAGGTCAAGCGGCGGGTCGATGTGTTGTGGGGGGAACTGGGGCTGTAGCGTTGAGTCCATAACGCCAGTTTGGTGCAAGTAGATTTTTTACGGCAAATTGCCGTATGTTATTGACAGGAGGAATGCGACCATGCCTACCGCAACATCTACTGCACGTTTGGAAGCCCGGATCAGTCCTGAGTTGCATGCTCTTCTCAAGCGGGCCGCCGAACTTCAGGGGCGCACCCTAACCGATTTCGTAGTGACCGCCGTCCAGGAAGCCGCCCAGCAGGCTATCGAACAGGCCGAGGTCATCCGGTTGTCCCTGGCGGATCAGGAATGTTTCGCGCGGGCGCTGTTATCGCCGCCGCCACCAAACCCGGCTCTGGAGCGCGCCTTCGCTCGGCGCCGAAAACTCGTGATTGCTGGATGAGCGGTACGCCGTTCCAGGTTATACCCCTGGAAAATCGCCACGACCGCACCGGTTTCCACAGCGGTTCGGAGCCGCTGGATCGCTATTTTCGGGATCACGTCATGCAGGACATCCGCCGGCGGGTGACGGCGTGCTTCGTGGCGTTGACGGGCGAACAACGCATCGCGGGCTTCTATACCCTGGCTTCAGCCAGCCTGCTGCTCTCCGACCTGCCGGCAAGTCTCACCAAGAAACTCCCGCGCTACCCATCCGTGCCCGCCATACGCCTGGGGCGTTTGGCTGTCGATCAGGACTTTAAGGGCCAGTGCCTGGGGGGCGCCTTGCTGGCCGATGCCTTGGAGCGCGCCCTGCGCTCCGAAATCGCCGCCTATGCCCTGATGGTTGATGCCAAGGATGAATCCGCCGTGGCGTTCTACCAGCATCATGGCTTTATCCGCCTGCCCGACCAGGGGCTGAAGCTGTTCCTGCCGCTGGCGACGGCGCGAGGCGTGGTGCAGGGTATCTAATCGAAAGGCCTCGGCGCGGACGAGATCGCTACCCGGTCACGGTGATTTTCCACGCCAGCGCCCGCGATGCCTTGCCGAAGGTGTTGAATGAGTGAATGCGATCATTTCTCGATAGATATTGAACTTTTGGCAGGTTGGGCTGAGCTTGCGAAGCCCAACGTCATATGATGGATGAAATGATAAAACCATGTCTCAAGACCAACGCCTGGAACAAAAAATCAATGAATGCGAAGAGCAATTCAAGCGGCTCTCTGCCGTTATTGAAAGATTGAAGAAGGACCGTGACCATGAAACGCGATCCGAAGAGAAGATCAGAATTGAAGCCCAGCTCGAAGAACGGGAACAGGAGCGCCAGACTGTAGAACAACAATGGCGGTCGCTGGAGGCGGAGCAGGCGCAACAGCAGTTACCGCAGCTGGAACAGGAGGCCCGCCAGTTGGAGCGCAACAAGGCGTTCAAGGAAGCACTTGAGATCCGGCGGGAAATCCGCCGCCGCGAACCCAGCAATCCCCAGATCGCCGACGAAATCGGCCGACTCGAAGCGCGGCTCCAGCATTCCCAACAGCTTACCGAGTACATCAAGCGTCTGACCCGCCGGCTGGCGGAAATCAAGCCGATTTACCCAACGGTAATAACCCATTTACGGCGGATGGTCGAAAAAGGCGGCCAAGATGAGGCGCTGGTGGGCATTGTGGATGATTTCCTGGAGGGCCACCTGCCCGCCGACGATTTCATGGCCACCTGGCAGACGCTGACGACGGCCAGCACCAAGGAGGAACCGGATTACCGCGCTCTGGCCGACCGCCTGAAGCACGGTGAAATCGTGCTGTTTCTGGGCTCGGATATTCCCCGTCTATTGCATGGCCAAGCTCGCATGGAAGCTTTGGCGCCCGAATTGGCGCAACGGGTTAATTACCAGGGCTATGCCGATTCCCTGTCGATGATCGCGGAATACTATCAGATGAAGCCGGAGTACGGCCGGTCATCGCTGGTGCGCCATTTCAAAACTCTTGTCGGAATCCCCGTTCCCGATGTCTCGCTTTATCGGTTGCTGGCCCGCATCGAGCAGCCGCTGGTGCTGATTTCCGCCAATTACGATTTGTCTCTGGAACATGAATTGCGGCAGGCGGGCAGGAAATATGCGCTGATTGCCTCCATCATTATGCCCAGCCCACCCGACTGCGAACTGGGCAGTGTGGTCGTGCATTACTCGGATCGGGAGGCGCCGGAATCCCTGCGGCTGGAAGAGGAGTTGTCCAGCCTCAAGTTGATTGACGATGGTTATGTGCTGATTTATAAAATCCGTGGTTACTGCAACACCGTCCACGAGCCAATGGCGTATCAACACAATATTCTGACGCTGGCCGAGGAGAATTATTTCACCTTCGCCCGTCACATGGATCGGTTGATTCCAAGCTACGTGGTGAAGCAGTTCGCGGCGCGCGGCTTGTTTTTCCTGGGCTATTCGCCGCGCCATTGGGAAGATCGCCTGCTGGTCAACGGGATTCTGGATAAACGCCGGCATCAGCAATACGAACCGGCCCATGCGATTACCAAGGATACCGATCCCTTCGTGCGCGCTTACTGGGATTCGCGGGGGGTGCATCGCTACGGGCTCGAACTGACCGAATTCGTGCGCGGGCTGGAGGAGTATCTGCAATGAATGCCTCCGTGCCGTCTCCCTACAAAGGCCTGCGTCCCTATGAGGAACAGGATCGCGATAATTTCTTTAGCCGCGAGAAGGAATGCCGGATTCTGATCGATAAGATTCTGGTGAACAAACTCACCCTGTTGTTCGCCGCGTCCGGGGTCGGCAAGAGTTCGCTGTTGCAGGCGGCCGTGTTGCCGCGACTGAAAGATCCCCGCCACGAGAACCGCGACGGCGTTTATTACAACGATTGGGTTTCGCCGCCCCTGGAAGGTTTGAAACAGCAGGTTCTCAAAACGCTGCAACAGCAAAGCCTGTTGGAAAACGTGGCACTGCCGGCGGAGTTGCCGGAACGATCCCTGAACGAGTTTTTCAGCTTCTGCGCTTTGTTTACCCGGCAGCCGCTGGTGGTGGTGCTGGATCAGTTCGAGGAATTTTTCCAGTATCAGCGCCACACTACCGATTTCAAGCCGTTCATCCAGCAACTGTCGGCGGTCGTCACCGACCGGGACGCGCCCATCGCCGTGGTGATCGCCATGCGCGAGGATTTCGCGCTGGAACTGAACGCCTTCAAGCCGACCCTGCCCACGCTGCTGTTTGAAAATTTCTACCGACTGGAGCGGCTGGACCAAGCCAATGCCCGCAAAGCCATCGAGGAGCCGGCGCAGCGGGTGGATTTTCGCTTTGAGCCGGATCTGCTGGAAGCGTTGCTCAAGGATTTGGCGACCCGCGAACAGCGGGGTTTGGCCGCTATCCCGCTCGCCGAAGAACTGGATACGGTGGAGCCCGCCTATTTGCAGCTTGCCTGCTCGCAGCTTTGGGAAGCCGAACAGCGCAATCCGGACCGTTCGCTGCGACTGCAAACGTATCAGGATAAGGGTCGGGCGGCGGGTATTCTAAAAAACTATGTGGAAAGCATCATCGGTGGGTTTTCGTCAGGCGACAAAAAGCTGGCCTCCAAAGCGTTCGATCATCTGATTACCCGGCGCGGCACCAAAATGGCTTATACGGCCGGCGATCTGGCCCAGTTTCTGGGCGTCAAGGGGGAAGCCTTGGCCAAGGTGCTGGATCGGCTGGAAACCAGCCGTATTCTGCGGCGGCAATCCCGGCAGGGCGTGTTCTGGTATGAGCTGTATCACGATCTATTCTCCAAGCCCATTGAAGAATGGAACGAGGTTTACAAGGCCAAACAACGCAACAAACGAGCCGTGTTGTGGGCGGTTGATTTCGTCGTGGCTGGGCTGGCGCTATATGGCGCTTACAACATCCTGATGAACTACACCAGCTATCATTTTCGGTTGAGCGCCAAGCAGGGGATTTCGGATGGTATCGAGTTTTACCGGGGCAAGGCCGGTAGCGATGATATCCTGGGATTAAAGGGCTATATTGCGGAAACCGGCTATCTGCGCTCCCAGCTTGAACCGGATAAGTTGTTCGATATCAAGGCGGTCGGTGACTACGATGTTTTGAATGGGGAGTTGATCGACAATTTGCCGCTGACGAAAAGGATAGTCGCTTATTGGGACGATGGGCAGATCCAAAAATTCCTCGAATCTGAAAGACGATCAATTTCTGAATATGATATACCACGTTCAGAAGAAATCATCAGAGAGTTAACCGGTTTCTGTTCTTTGCCGGCTGTTCGGGTTTTAATGGATAAATTGGAGAAAATCGCCGATTCCAGTCTCAAGGCAAAAATTATTGTTGCTCTGGGTGCAACCCGAAGAACAGATGCTGTTGATAGCTTGCTGAAGATACAGGATGAGCCGAGCCAGCAGATACAGCTCGCCGTTGTTGAGGCATTGAGCCGACTGGGCGACCCGCGCGCGGTCGAGCCCCTGTTGCAACGGCTGGCTGACACCGACTCAAGCGTGCGCCAGGCCGCCGCCGAGGCGCTGGGCGCGCTGGGCGACCCGCGCGCGGTCGAGCATCTCGTGCAGCGCCTGGCCGCCGCGGACGGGTGGATGCGCCGGGCCGCCGTCGAGGCGCTGGGTCAACTGGGCGACATCGCGCGCGGTCGAGCCCCTGTTGCAACGGCTGGCCGACGCCGACGTGAGCGTGCGCGGGGCCGCCGCCGAGGCGCTGGGCAAGCTGGGCGACCCGCGCGCGGTCGAGCCCCTGTTGCAACGGCTGGCCGACGCCGACGTGGGCGTGCGCCGGGCCGCCGTCGAGGCGCTGGGTCAGTTGGGTGATGCAACCGCCAGCAAATCCTTACTGCGACGGCTCAACGATCGGGATCCCGACGTACGCAAGGCAGCATTGCTGGCTCTGGGTAAAATCGGCGACCACTTTGTTCTCGATGCGGTCGCTGCCGTCTTTCACAAACCACCGGAGAAACGTCTGGTCAGAATGGCGGCAGCGGTCGTGTTATTGAAATTTAACCGCGACGATGGGTTATCCCTGTTGACCGCACTCGCCGGTAGCAATAACAGCATCACCCGACAAAAGGTGGCTGAAACGCTGGGTGCATTCCCCACAACCGCCAGCCATAAGCTACTTAACGTGAGTTCTGGATAAGGATGGAGAGGTGGCCCCTGGAGCGGAACCTGCTAAGGTTCCCGGTTGCGATCCCAACTGCTTCAGGAGCCCCCTGCATGAGCTTAGAAGACCTGTTCTGCGACGTCGATGATTTTTGCCGGTTGTTCCTGCCGGCCTGGCATCGCCGGCTCCTGACGGGCGGCACGCGCCAGCGGAAGCGAACCTCGCGGCTGACCCTTGGCGAGATCATGACGATCCTGACTTATTTCCATCAATCCCAGTATCGTCACTTCAAGGCGTTTTACCTACTGCACCTTTGCCGGCACTGCCGGGGCGAGTTTCCCAACCTGTTGAGTTATAGCCGGTTTGTGGCGCTGATTCCGACCGCCCTGATGCCGATGTGCATCTATCCGCACACCCGCCGGGGCCAGGATACCGGGATTGCCTTCGTCGATGCCACCTCGCTGGTGGTGTGTCACAACCGCCGCATTCACAGCCACCAAGTCTTCAAGCAGGTCGCCCGCCGGGGAAAAACGTCGATGGGCTGGTTCTACGGGTTCAAACTCCATCTGGTGGTCAATGACCGGGGCGAACTCCTGGCCTTTCGCATCACCCCCGGTAACGGGGATGATCGCGAACCGGTACCCGAGCTGACTCAGGGTTTGACCGGCAAGCTGATCGGCGATCGCGGCTACATTTCCCATCGCCTGTTTCACGAACTTTGGGAACGGGGCTTGCGGTTAATCACCAAAATTCGTCGAAACATGCATAACAAACTGATGCCGATGGTGGATAAGCTGTTGTTGCGCAAGCGGGCCATCATCGAAACCATCAACGACCAGATCAAAAGCATCCAGCAGATCGAGCACACTCGACATCGCAGTGTCGTCAACGCCATGGTCAATGTCTTGGCCGCCTTGGTGGCCTACACCCATCAACCCCGCAAGCCCTCGCTGAATTTGTCCCAAAATGAGCTTAACATGTTGACTCACAGTGAATAATAGACGGAATTCACGTTACTTACCACGCTTCTTGAAGATAAAAATCCCGAAGTCAAACTGGACGCTGTCCAGTCTCTCGGCAACATCCAGGCGATTAACGCCCTGCCAACATTGCAAACCTTGCTGCGGAATCCCAACGTTAGAGTCCAGACCGCCACCGCTGAGGCGCTGAGTCGAATCGCTTCACCGGACAGCATTCCCGCCTTGCAAACAGCCCTCCTCGATTCTCAAGCCGCCATCCCGGTTCGCCGGGCGGCGCTCACGGCGTTGAACAACATCGGAACGGATGAATCCATCCAGATCATTTTGGAAGCTGTCGAAAAAGACGAACCAATCCTCGGGCTCCATGCCTGTCGAGAACTGGGCGGGAAAGACCGGGAAAAGGCGCTGCCCTGGCTCTCCAAGCGGCTGAAGGAGATCGAAGGACAATACCGGGAATGGCGGCGGATTCGGGATTCCGAGCGTCCCGACTTCAGCGAGGAACAAGGCAAGCAGTGGGCAGAGCAACTCAAAGCGGCCGAACCGCAGCGTTTCTTGGCCTTCCCCATCGCCCAGGCCATCGCCCGCATCGACCCCAACGGCAAAGGCTTCGCGTTGCTGTCCCACGATCTGGCCGACGTGCGCGCCGGCGCCTGGACCGGCCTGAGCCAGACGAGTGATTTGAATCTGCTGAAAAAACTACACGCCGAACGCCAAGCCAGCCGGGAGTCGCTGTTCCGCCACGCCGCCTATCGCGCCATCGACCTCGTGCTGATCCGCTTGAGCGGTGGCCTCGACCTGCAAGACCGAACCGACCTGGAAGCGTTCTACGGCCAAGTGAAGGACGAGGAAGGCGTCGGCGAGCGGGTGGAATGGACCCTCAACCAACTTTAAAGAGCGTTTCCCATGAGCAGCCGCCACCGCATCTTGCAAACCCGCATTCAGGAACTCCAAACCCGCCGGGACCGGTTGACCCAAAAATTGCAGGCCGTGGTCCGGCAGCGGGATGACGAAACCCGCGCCGAAGAGAAACTGCGCCTGGACGCCATCATCCAGGAAACCGAAAACGACCGCCGCCAAGTGGAAGCAGAGCTTTTCAAGCTCGGAGACGAGCCGAACGTCCCGAATGTCGCCGCCGCGCCTTCCACATCCCCTCCACCCCGCCCCAGGACGAGTGGCCCCATCGAGCTGTTCTACTCCTACGCCCACGAAGACGAAGCCCTGCGGGAACGCCTGGAAGTCCATCTCAAGCTGCTGAAGCGCCAGGGCATCCTCCAGGACTGGCACGACCGCGACATCGGCGCTGGCAGCGAATGGGCCGCGCAGATCTCCGCGCATCTGGAAAGCGCCGATCTGGTCCTGTTGCTGATCAGCCCGGATTTCATCGCCTCCGATTATTGCTGGGACATCGAATTGAAGCGCGCCATGGAACGCCACGAAGCCGGTGAGGCCCGCGTCATTCCCATCATCCTGCGGGAAACCGACTGGACTGGCGCCCCGTTCGGCAAGCTCCAGGCGCTCCCCAAAGATGCCAAGCCGGTGAAGAGTTGGCCGGATCAGGATGCGGCATTCGTCGATATCGCCCGTGGCATCCGCAAAGCCGCCGAGGAATGGGTGGGTAGAGGGCGGGCGTCGACTTGATGGCGCGTGCCGAACTTGGTTGGCCCCAATTCGTTCCAACCCGTTGCGATTTCAACCAACCACCATTTTCCGACATGCCCTATCAAATCACCCTCAAGAACAGCGGCCACGAATTTCAGGTGGCGGAGCACGAATCGGTGCTGGACGCCGCCCTGCGCGAAAAGGGCGGCGTGCTGCCCTACGGTTGTCGTAACGGCAAGTGCGGCTCCTGCATGGGCACCATTCTGTCCGGCGAAGTCGTCTATCCCGACGGACGGCCGCCGGGTCTGAGTGAGCGCGAACAGGCCGAGGGCAAGGCGCTGCTGTGCCAGGCCCGGCCGCGCTCCGATCTGGTGATCGAAACGCGCGAGGTCAAGGCCGGCGGCGACATCCCGGTCAAGCTTTTGCCCTGCCGGGTGGAACGGCGGGAGTTGCTGGCTCCGGACGTGATGCGGCTTTATCTCAAGCTGCCGAATACCGAGCGCCTGCAATTCCTGGCCGGGCAGTATGTGGATATTTTGCTGGCCGACGGGCGGCGACGCAGTTTTTCCTTGGCCAATCCGCCCCACGCCGACGAGTTGCTGGAACTGCACGTCCGGCACGTGCCGGGCGGCTTTTTTACCGGCTACGTGTTCGACAAGATGAAGGACAGGGCGTTGTTGCGCTTTCAGGGACCGTTGGGAACCTTTTTCCTGCGCGAGGATTCGTCGCGCCCGATCATTCTCATCGGCGGCGGTACCGGCTTCGCGCCGTTGAAAGGAATGCTGGAACACGCTTTCCACGTAGAGCTGGACCGGTCGCTGCACCTGTACTGGGGCGCGCGGGCCAAGGTGGATTTGTATCTGGACGAACTACCGCGCCGGTGGGTGGAAGAGCATCCGAATTTCCGCTACACGCCGGTACTGTCGGAACCGCGCCCGGACGATGGCTGGAAAGGGCGCGCGGGCTGGGTGCATGGAGCGGTCGCCGCCGATTATCCCGACCTGAGCGGTTACGAGGTCTACCTGAGCGGTCCGCCGCCGATGATCGAAGCCGCCAAGCCGGTGTTCGCCGCCCAGGGTTTGCCGGTGGAGCAACTTTTTTACGACTCCTTCGAGTTTTCAGCGCGTTGAATGCGGCCCATGGGAATAGCCAGTACCCCGGCAAGGAGGGTATAGTCTTCAAATCATCAGGCCACCCGAATTTTTCCCGGCGTTCGCGGGTCAAAACTCCCGCTGAATGACCGGTCCCAGCCCAATTTCACCATGAAACGCTTCCTGCAACGCTATCTGCCCGATCCCCAGGCGCTGCGCGCCCACAAAAGTCTGCGCTTTCTGGGCGATCTGTTGCACGATCCGCGCCTGTGGCATTTCAGTCGTCGTCCCACCGTGCTCGGATTGGCGGTGGGCATGTTTTTCGCCTTTGTGCCGTTCCCCTGGCAGATGCTGCTCGCCGCCATGGCCGCCACTTGGTTGCGGTTCAATTTGCCAGTGGCGGTGGCCATGGTGTGGATCACCAATCCGCTGACCGTTCCACCCATCGCTTTCGCCAACTACCATTTCGGCGTTTGGCTGTTGGGGCGGTCGCCGGAGCCCTGGACGTTCGAACTTTCGCTGGACTGGTTACTGCAACAAGCCGACACAGTGGGTTTGCCCTTGCTGGTCGGGTCGATGGCGACCGCCGTGGTGGCCGGCATCCTGACCTTCTGTATCGGGCATCTGCTCTGGCGTTGGCATATCGTCGCCCGGTTTCGCCGCCGCCGGCGAGTCGTGGCCAGCTTGGCTTGAAGCCGCCCGCCAAGGCGGTATTCGTTTTTTCGCATCTCTCCCCCGATGCTCGTTGCCTTCCGCGAGCATCCTCCCCGAAGGTACTGTTTGGCATGTCATCCCCCATCACTCAATTTGAAGAATTGGCATTGTCGCCGCCGCTGCTCCAGACCCTGAAGGAAGTGGGCTACGAAGCCCCGTCGCCCATTCAGGCCGCCTGCATTCCCCATCTCCTCGCTGGCCACGACCTGATCGGCCAGGCCCAGACCGGCACCGGCAAGACCGCCGCGTTTGCCCTGCCGCTGTTGGATCGGCTGGATTTGACCGACCGCCAGCCGCAGGTCTTGGTGCTGACTCCGACGCGCGAATTGGCCATCCAGGTCGCCGAGGCGTTCCAGAGTTACGCCCGCCATCTGCCCGGGTTTCACGTCCTGCCCATCTATGGCGGCCAGAGCATGAGCCTCCAGCTTCGCCATCTGCGGCGCGGCGTCCATGTGGTGGTCGGCACGCCGGGCCGGGTCATGGATCATCTGCGCCGGGAAACCCTGACGCTGGACGGTTTGCGCAGCGTGGTACTGGACGAAGCCGATGAGATGCTGCGGATGGGTTTTATCGAGGATGTGGACTGGATTCTCGAAAAAACCCCGGCGGAGAAACAGGTGGCTCTGTTTTCCGCCACCATGCCCGAACCGATCCGGCGAGTAGCGCACCGCCACCTGCGCGAGCCTCAAGAAGTCAAGATTCAGACCCGCACCGCTACCGTCGCCACGGTTCGGCAGCGCTACTGTCAGGTCGGGGTTCAGCATAAACTTGAAGCCCTGACCCGGGTGCTGGAGGTGGAGGAAACCGACGCCGTGCTCATTTTCGTGCGCACCAAGATCGCCGCGACCGAGTTGGCGGAACGGCTGGAGGCGCGGGGTTATCCCAGCGCCGCCCTGCACGGCGACATGACCCAGGCGCTGCGCGAGAAGACCATCGAACAATTGCGCGGCGGCGGTCTGGACATCATGGTGGCGACCGATGTGGCGGCGCGGGGCTTGGACGTGCAGCGCATCAGCCACGTCGTCAACTACGATATTCCCTCCGATACCGAGGCCTATATCCACCGCATCGGCCGTACCGGCCGGGCGGGCCGCGCCGGCGAGGCGATTCTATTCGTGGCGCCGCGCGAGATGCGCATGTTGCGCGTCATCGAGAAGGCGACCCGCCAGCCGATCACCCCGATGCAACCGCCTTCCCAAGCCGCCATCGCGGGTCATCGTCTGAACCGGTTCAAGCAGAAAATCCTTGATACCCTGGCCGCGCAGGAGCTGAGCTTTTTTCAGGAAGTGGTCGGCCAGATCGAACGGGAACAGGACATCGGCGCCCGGGACATCGCCGCCGCGCTGGCCTACCTGATGCAGCGTGACCGGCCGTTGCAGTTGCTGGAGAGCGCGGAGACGAAACCGACCGGCCCACAGGCGGGGGACGAGGCACTCGACCGCGTGGGACCGCCCGGCCGCCCGACCCGACGGCGGGAGCGGTCCGGGGAATCCGCCGATCTCGCGGCGAAACCGACCCGCCCGCCAGCGGCGGACGAAGCGCGCGCCCGCGCGGAGCCAACCGGCCGCCCAACCCGCCGGCGGGACCAAGCCATGGAACCCGCCGAATTCGAGGTGATGCGTTACCGGCTGGAAGTGGGCCATCAGCACGGCGCGACGCCCCAGAATATCGTCGGCGCCATCGCCAACGAAGCCGGCATCGAAAGCCGCTACATCGGCCGCATCGAGATTCACGACGACTACAGCACCGTGGATTTGCCCACCGGCATGCCGGAAGAGATCTTCCAGCACCTTAAGAAGGTACGGGTGCGGCAGTATCCACTGAACATCAGCCGTCTTGGGCCGTCCGAGCTGGAGCGCCCCAGGAAACGTTCGATGGTGGACAGAGCGAGCGCGGGCGAGAAAGCGCCCAGAAGCGCCAGGCCCCATCCCAGCCAGCGAGAAGCCAGAACCGCTAGCGGGCCCCGGCGGGAAATCAAGTCATAACCTACTATCCCAAGAGGAGTCGCTTTTGGCCATGTTGACGGTTTATGGTTGCACCAATACCCGGTCCAGCCGGGTGCTATGGGCACTGGAGGAAGCCGGCGCCGAGTATGAGTACGTCGCGATCGATCTGCGAGCGGGCGCCGGCTGGAAGCCGGAGTATCTGGCGCTCAACCCTGGCGGCAAGGTGCCGACCCTGGTGGATGGTGAAATGGTATTGACCGAGTCGGCGGCTATCTGCACCTACGTCGGCGACCGTTTCCCCGCGTCCCGGTTGACGCCGCCGGTCGGTTCACTGGAACGCGCTCATTACGACCAATGGTGCTATTTTGCCATGAGCGAGTTGGAACAGCCCCTGTGGACCCTGGCCAAGCACACGTTCGCCCTGCCCGAGCGCCTGCGGGTTCCCGCGGTGTTCGATACCGCGCGCTGGGAATTCTCGGTGGCGGCCAAGGTGCTCGCCGTGGGTCTGGGTCGGCGGGAGTTCATCGTTGGCGACCACTGCACCGCCGCCGATATTCTGATCGCCCATACCCTGGCGTGGGCGCGGGCCTTCAAGCTGCCACTGGAGCATGAGCATCTGACGGCATACGTCGAACGATTGCTGGCTCGCCCCGCCTGGGCGCGGACCCGGGAGCGGGAACGGGAGCAAACCTAGGGCGGTTTGCCGCTTTGAAGGTCGCCCGCCCCTCAACACCAAGACCATAAGCGCGGAAGAAGCCGGAACGGCTACGGGAATCGCGATAGGGACGAGCGGATTCCAGATTGGAAACAGTATTAACCGAACTTTCATGGGAGAGCGAACGATGAAACGGAAGCCATGCCTTCTGGTTTATTTGGGCTTGAGTAGTTTGCTGATGCTTGGGGGGTGCGTCGTACCGCCTGAAGCCGCTTACTACGATGATGGCGGTTGGGATCGCGGCGGGGCCTACGATGGGTATCAACCCGATGAGTGGACGGGCTCCTATTCTCCGCCCGATAGCTCTTATCGAAACCGTGGCCGTTATCGAGACGGTGACCAGCGGCGATACGGTGAGCGCCCGAGGGCTGGAGACGACCGTCCACGGTGGCGAGATGACAACCGCTGGGACGAGTACCACGGTCCACGACAGGAAGATCGTCGCTGGCGGGATGAAGATCGTGGTTGGCCAAGGCGGTCGGACCGTGACTCGGAAGCACCCAAAGGGCGCTGGGAAAGTAAACAGCCCGGACGTGACTACCCCATGCGGCCCACCCAGCCGACCCCAACGATCCAACCCAAGCCGGCGCCGACGATGCAGCCCATCCAGCCGACTCCAACGATCCAACCCAAGCCGACGCCGACGATGCAGCCCATCCAGCCTGCCCCGGCGGTGCGGCCGAAACCGGGGCCGACGATGTCGCCGGTCCAGCCGACCCCGATGGTGCAGCCGGTCCAGTCGGTCCCGGCGGCGCAGCCGAAGCCAGCCTCACGCGAACAAAAGCGCGATCAGCCAGACGAGTTGCAGATACAGCAAGTCATACCGATGAGCGGGAAGCCGTAGCGGAATGAACCCATGAATGCCGAGTTTGGAATGGAGGCGCATCCGTGAGGCTGTTGGCGTTGGATACCGCTACCGAAGCCTGCTCCGCCGCCGTGTGGGTGGATGGCGCCGTGCTGGAACGCCACGAATGGGCGCCACGCCGCCACGCCGCCCTGATCTTGCCGATGATCGAGGCGGTGCTGGCCGAGGCGGAACTGAATGTGGCGCAACTGGACGCTATCGCGTTTGGCCGGGGACCGGGCGCCTTTACCGGCGTGCGGATCGCGGTCGGTATCGTCCAAGGCATCGCTTTCGCCGCCGATCGGCCGGTGGTTCCCGTGTCTACCCTGGCCGCGCTGGCGCTGGGGGCAGCGCGGGACAGCGGTCGGGCGCGCATCGCGGCGGCGTTGGACGCTCGCATGGGCGAGGTTTACTGGGGTGTCTACGGGGTCGCCGGCGAGGACGCCACTCTACTGGACGATGAGCGGTGCTGCGCGCCAGACGCCGTGAGCGCGCCGCTGGGCGAATGGTTTGGCGCGGGCAGCGGCTGGGCGGCGCACGCCGAAACGTTGGCGCGGCGGCTGACGGTCAGCGGCTGGCAGGACGGTTTTTACCCGCGCGCTGGCGATGTCGCCCGATTGGCGGTGGCTCCTTCCCGGCGCGGGACGTGGGTGGCGGCGGAACAGGCATTGCCGGTCTACCTGCGCAACGAGGTAGTGGCGAGGCCAGCTTAGAGACCGTATAGACCATAAAAATGCATCATTAAAGTCACATCCAAGTTGAGGGTTGGAAACCGGGGTCCAAGTGGCTTAGGATAAACCGCTTTGTGCATGAACCATCGCAACCATAAAACAACGACATGAAGCGAGCCACTGGAGGATGTCCGATGAACGCCACGACCATTGTTGACCCAGTTCACAGCAAGGCGCTGCCGGACCTGGTGACCAAGTTGTTGACCGCCCGCCAAGAAAGTCTGATCCTGTATCACAAGCTAGCCGCCCTCAAATCACTGGCCCAGTTTGAACCGGTGCGACGACATGTCCTGCACCAATTCCAGCAGGCGCTGATGGATTATCTGGCGCTGGGACCGTTTGGAGTGTTCCATGCCTTGGAGGAACAGCCGGCGGATTCACCCTATGGCCGCGCCCGCGATCTGGCGCGGCAACTCTACGCGCGCATTGCCCGCACCACCCAGGCGGCGCTGGCATTCCACGACCGCTACGATAGCCCTGAGTCTCAAGTGGGGCTGGCGGCGCTGAAGGAGGATTTGTCGCGGCTTGGTGAGCAATTGGCGACGCGGATCGATCTGGAGGACCAGATCGTTGCCGCCGTCCGCCAGAGTAACGTCCGGCTGGCCGCCTGACCGGGGGGGCTGTACAAAATACAAGGCCTAGATTCAGCGGTATTTAGGGTTTTGTGCAGCTTCTCAATATCCACGCAGCCACTCCGGCCGCAGCCGCACTGCGCCGGCTAACGCCCGGCGCAGTTGCCCCAGCAGTCGCTCGCGATCCTGAGGCAGGGTTCCTGCCAACGCCAGGGCGTTGGAGGCGTGGTTGGAGCGGAACACCAGCGGCGCGGGCGGATTCAGTCGTTCGATCAGCCGGACCTGTTCCGCCAGCAGCGCATAATCGTCCTGTTCCCGGAACGGTTCGCGGAACTTGCGATGGAATTCCTCGCGGATCGAGGGATCGATCATCAGTTGCAGAGTTGACAGGTAATCCAACTCGACCTGGTTGGCCAGTTCGGCGGTGGCGTCGATGTGCTCCCGCCAATACGCCTGGCCGCCGAGTCCAAGGATCACCGTCGCGGAGATTTTTAATCCCGCTTCCTTGGCTTTGCCGAGCCCGGTTGCCATCGCTTCCGGCGTGGCGCCCTTGGTAACGCGCTTGAGCAAATCGGCCGAGCCGGTTTCAATTCCGTAATATAGCAGTGTTAGCCCTGCTTCCCGCAGTTGCGTCAATTCCTCCACCGATTTTTTGAG
>JAVMKH010000160.1:13853-15255 GCA_031732935.1 Candidatus Contendibacter sp. | reverse complement strand
CGACGATGATCGGCGCGAAGAATGCGGCGGCGTGGCACGGCGGATAGGAAATAGGAACGTCGGTCAGCGTGGCGCTGGCGTTCAGCCCGAGCGCGGTCCGTTCGCCGTGAAACAGCCGGGAAGTTTCGGCGGCTAGGGTCACGTCACACCGATTCCGGTCTACATCGACCCGCGTCAGCGTGCCGTACCGCCAGAGCGGCTTCCATTTCAGGTGCCCCGGCTCCATCGCCGCATTCCAGTAGACTGCCGCCGGGCTGGTGGAGATCGGCGAGACCAGTTTCCCGGCGGATGCGGGGGCAATGCCGGTCGGCGCGATGTTGATGTCCCGCTCGATATAGAACGTGTTCAGCGTCGCGCTGTGTCGATATGTCACATCATCCGTGAGATAGCCCGGCATTTCCATCGTATCGACGGTAGAGCCTATCGCGAGTTCGGTGGAGTAATTCACGCAGAAAGCATCCATTTCCATCGCGCTGATGGATGCCTTATCCGCTTCCAGCGCCGCGATCCGGGCGGTGCGTTCGATGCGTTCGGCTTTCAGCCGCGCCATTTCGGCTTTGGCGGCTTTGGCTTTCCCGATGGCCGTCGCGGCAACGGCGGCGGCTTTCTGGAGTTTGTCGGGAACGTCCATCGGCGAATGGGGCGGCTCGATCCGGTTCTTTTCCAGGTCGGCGGCGGCTTCCTTCGCCGGATCGCTGGGCGGGTCGCCGGTGACGATGGGGACCTCGGCGCCCTCCTGTGCGACGACCGCGCACCATAAATGGCTCCCGATATGAGCCGGAGCGTAGAGGTAGGCCACGCCCACGGTATCGGCGGTCGCATCCAGCAGGACGGGCTTCATTTCGGTAAAGCGAAGCCAATCCGCCACCGCGTCGCCGGCCATGACTGCTCCATAGGCCAGTAGCTCGTCCACTGTCACCCACGGGAAGCCGGCCCACGAGGCGCGGTCTTCCGGCGTGCTGCCCTGAATGCCGATGTGGCTGCTCGCGTCGTTGTCCCGGAGCCAGCGAAGATGTCCGAGCGCGGCATTGTCGAGCAGCGCGTTTCGCGTCAGCGCGCTTTTTCCGGCATCCGTGCGCGCGAGGTTGATGGCGTCGAACAGCGGGCCATCATGGGCGCGGTCCGGGTCTTCCCACGGCAGTCCGGTCAGCGGATCCAACGGCGGGTCCGGCGGCAGTTCGGGCGGCGCTTCGGCGCCGGGCGCAATCAGTCCATCGCTCCATTGCTCCAGAATCGTTTCGACCTGAGCGACGGCATCTTGCGCGTCGCGCTCCAATAGTAGGTAGCTGGTGGTCGCTTGCAGGATCGTATCGATGTATTCGGCTTCCTTCGCCTTGAGTTCGGCCAGCTCACTATCCTGCCGGGTCGTATCCCAGACCAGTCGAATCGAATACAGGCCCTC
>JAVMKH010000160.1:5799-13753 GCA_031732935.1 Candidatus Contendibacter sp. | reverse complement strand
CACTGGATGCCCTCCACGGCCATCCGAAACAGCGAAAGGCCGTCCGAAATCCACAGGTGGTAGATCGGCTGTCCGTCGCCGGTCGGCGGGAGCGGCGGATCCGAGACGGTCGGCGCGGCCAGCCCCAGCGAGACGGGCAGACCGGGCACAGCGAGGAATGCGGTCGGGTAGGGGATGCCCAGCGCCAGCGAGACGGGCAGGCCAGGGGCTGCGACCGTAACCGGCGGGATGGGCGCGAAGGCCAGCGCGCGGGCGGTGTTTCCGGTATCGATGGGCCATCCGCTGGTGATCTCGGTACCGGTCGCCGGGTCGTATTTCCGCACCGTGACCGACGAGGTTCTCGCTCCGGCGGTGTAGACATAGCCGTCGTCGGGATCGATGCCGATGGCGTAGACCGTGGCCCCATGGTTGGCCGACCATTGGAGCGTTCCAGAAGAATTATATTTCCGGGTCGTATAGCTGCCGTCCGATGCGCCCGCGACGTAGATATTCCCCGACGAATCGACGGCGATGCCGAAGATCGTCGCGCCGTGCAGGTCCTTCGACCAGGTCAGCGACCCGCCCGAGGTATATTTTCGCGT
Organism: Candidatus Contendibacter sp.; assembly: GCA_031732935.1. Classification (GTDB taxonomy): domain Bacteria; phylum Pseudomonadota; class Gammaproteobacteria; order Competibacterales; family Competibacteraceae; genus Contendibacter. The sequence continues at coordinate 13,172 of JAVMKH010000160.1, read as the reverse complement.
GGTGACGAAATCGAACGTGGTCCGGTATCCGGCGGCATAGATGTTGCCTGATGAATCCGTGGTGATGGCGTAAACCGGATCGTGGTGATTCTTCCCCCACTGGTACGTCCCATCCGACGCATAGCGATAGGTCGTCAGGCTGCTGGCGGTATCGCCGCCGAAAATGGCGTAGTCGCTGGAATCCACCCCGACCGCCCACATGCTGGCCGCGATGTTGACTTCCCACGAGACGCTCCCCCCGGTGGATGCGTATTTTTTCAGCGTGCGCGATGAACTGCCGCTGCGCGAGGTGGTGACGTAGACGCCGGAACTGGAATCGGTATCGACGCCGGTCACCCCGTCGGCGGTATCGATTGGCCATCCGCTGGTGATCTCGCTGCCCGAAGAGTCGTACTTGTGCAGCGAGGTCCAGGCGCTGCCGTAGTTCCGGGCGCCGCCGGCCACGATGTTTCCCGCCGCATCCAGCGCGACCGCCACAAAACCGCCGGTCCGGTTCACCGACCAGACGTTGGATCCGCTGCTGCTGTACTTCTTCAGCGATCCGGTATCGGCTTCGGTCGCGACGATGATTTGGCTCATGCGGCGGCCTCGGTGATTTCCATGAACGCTTGATCGGCGCCGACGGTGTAGACCAGTTCGGCGACGGTCATCGTTTCGCCGCCGCCGAGGTCGGCGGTATCGCCGGGCATCAGGTAGGTATCGATGTCGCAGCGGATGCGCCGGATGCCGTCGCTGGTCTGTCGGTAGCTGATGCCGCGCATCGCGCGCGTTTTCGGATCGGCGGTCTCGGCATCGGAGCGGGCCGCCAAACTGGCGCTGGCGCTCCCGGCCCCGCGCGAATACCGCAGAGTGGCGAAAGCGGCTCGCACCATTTCATCGAGCTGTTCGGTTCCATCGCCGAAGCGGATTCCGCGATAGACGATCACCTCCCCGGCGGTGCGGTCGGCGATCTCGTCGATTTGGTCGGCGGTGATGCCCGGACAACTCGCATCGATGGAAACCGACCCCGTGCCGCGCCGGCAGGTAAACCAGGACAGCGGGAGTTCGATGGTCCCGGTCCCGCCGCTGAGATAGAGCCGGAAGACCTGAGCCGGCAGGATGGCTCCGGAATAGTCGCGTTGCAGGCGCGGCGCCCGCAAGTCCAGCGCCAGCCCCAAGCCCGGCACGTGCGCATAGGTATCGCCGATCCATGCCGGCAGTCCGAAATAGAGCGGAATCGGGAGCGCGGGGATTTCGGGATTTTCGACGACGACGACGTTCGAAACCAGCCACCAGTCGCGGATGAACCCCATGCTCGCAACGAGATAGTCGGGTACATCATCCAGGCTGTCGTGCAATTGCTGCGGCGTCATGCCGCCGTAAATGTCGATAGTCAGCGCCGACCACGGGCTCCCATCGCGTTGCGTGCCGATGCCCTGATGGCCGTTTCTGTCGCTCCAGATCGGGTTGTAGCCGGAATCGTAGGCGATATGAGACCAGATCGCTTTGATCGGGCTGCCGCCCGTCGTGTAAGCGATCGTGCTTTGCCGGCGCTGGCCGACGAAGAAGATATTGCCGTCCGCATCGACGCCGAAACGATATCCGTTCCTGGGATTGTCGTACAGCAGTCCGGCCGTAATATCTTCGGATACCGACGTCAGACTGGTATCGTAAATACAGACGATGGGGCGGTTGTCGTAATTCTTTCCCGCCGCGTAAATCTGGTCTGCGATGATGCTCAGCCCATCCAGCCCGACGCCGATGCCGCCGAGGGCGCCCCCGGGCACTTCGACGCTGGCCAGAAATGTTCCGCTGCTGCTCCATTTCGTGATGTGCTTGATCGCATACGCGGATTCGTAAAAATTGAAATTGACACCGGGGATGATCGGACGGGTGTAATCATCCTCGCTCGCGATGCCCGTGATCCAATAGCCGTTCCCCCATTCTCCGGCGACGTAGATGTTGCCGGACGAATCCAGCGCGATGCGCTTCCCCTGCCCCCAGGGCCGGCGGGTCCATTGCAGCGCGCCCGACGAGTTGTATTTTCGAATCAGCCCGCCGCCGTTGTAGCGCCCGCCGCAGGTGTAGACGTTCCCCGACCCATCCACGACGATGCCCAGCACGCCATCCGGCGGCGCGGTGGGGACAGGAGCGGCCGACGCCGACGCCGACCACTGCAAGACGCCCGCCGAGTCGTATTTCCTGAGGATGGCGTTATCGCTGGGTGCCGTGTCGCCGCCGATGTAGAGATTCCGGGATGCATCGAGCGCGATGGCCCGGATTTTCACACCGTGCAGGTCGGGGAAATCGACGCGATCGCCGGCTTGGCGGTAGACGCGAAAGAAGTCGCCGAAGCCGTCGGCAGTCGCGCAATAGACGTGGCCGGACGGATCGGCGGCGATGACGTCGGGATACCCTTCGCCCGCTCCATAGCGGATTTCGGACAGGCAGTTGCCGGCCGCGTCATAGCCGCGTACCACGGCGGGGTCGGTAAGGTCAGTGGTATCCAGCAGCGCGCCGCAGTACCAAATCATCGGCATGGCGGTGCGCTCAGGTCGGCTTGTAGAACACCTTGTCGGTGCTGTTCCACTGGACCGTAAAGTTGCTGCCGCTGCTCACGATGTCGGCGGGCGTGGAGTCCAGCAGGATGTAAAACAGGAGCGGGTTCGTGATGCCGCCGCCGCTGCCCGATTTGTAGCACACGGCATAGCGGAATGTTTTCGTCAGGCTGGTCCAAACGACGTCGTCGAAATCGAGGGTGGTATTCGCCGCCACCGGATTCGCGAGCGTCGCGCCGCCGGTGGTATAGCCCGATCCCGTCGTCACTTCGTTCGCCGAAACGTCCGCCCATTTGTCGTGCGCGGTGCTGGGCGTGTAGCTGCTGGTGACGAGGGCCAGTTTCAGGGTGTCGGTATCGAGGTCGATACCGCCGGTCAGCAGCAGCTTCCAGAGTTTGTCGTAAGCCGTGATCGTCGAAGCCATGTCATGCGTCCAGTCGGGAAACGATTCGAAGGGTGACGGTCAGCGTATCGCCGTCCACGGTGTACGCAGGGACGACGCGATAGCAGCCGGTCTCGCACGTCGCGACGAGTTGCCCGTAGTAGCCGACCAGATAGCGCAGCGCGGTCAACAGGGTTTTCGTCGGGTGGGTGACTCGCACGGTCATCGTCTGATCGCCGATCGAATAGCCGCCGTCGTAAATCGATACGGAGCCATCCAGCGTTTGGGTGATCGATCCGCGCCGGCTGCCAGACCATGCATTCATGGCCCGCGCCGGCAGGATCACGGCGCCGGATGGGTCGTAGGCGGTCGCGAGCAATCCGATCATCAGGCGACTCCCAGCAGGTAGTCAGAGAATTCGGCATTGGCGCGGATGCGGATTTTCTCCAGAATTTTCCACATGAACGCCTCCAGTTCCAGGTCCAACCCGGTCCCGTCGATTTTGATCATCGGCATATCGCGCTGGAGCGCCGCCGTTTGGGCGCGGATGTTATCGACTTGCGCCTGGACGAGTTCTTTCTGAAGGTCGAGTTGCTTGTCCAGCCGGTCGTTTTCTTTCTCGATTTGATCCTGAATCTCGAACTTCGTCCGTGCGTCGGCTTTATTGAGATCGCCGAACAATTGCCCGAGCAAGTCTTGCGATCCGCCAATCGTCGTCGTGATCGATTCCAGCGCGGCGACGGCTTGCTTGGACTGCGCTTCGATTTGCGCGACGTTGAGGGTTACGGTGGCTTCGATCAGTTTGATTTGCTTGTTCGTCGCCAGCTCTTCCATTTTGAGCTGCCATTCCTGACTTTTCTTCGTCGCTTCGCTGACCGTATCGGCGCTTTTCTTTGCGGCCTCGTCGATGGCCTTGAAGGCGCCGGTGGCCTTTACCGTGCCGCCGCCGATTTGTTCGTATTTCGTGGCGATTCCTGCCAGCGCCGTATCGTAAATGCTGATCGATCCGGCCGCACCTTCGGCGAGGGAAACTTTGATGTTTTCCGCCAGCGCATAAACGTCTTTCCCGCTTTTCTCCGAACTTTTGGATAGCTTTTCATTGGCCGTAACGACGACGCCGATGGATTCCTCGTAGCGCCGGACCGCCGAAATGGAATCCTCCAGCCCGGTAACTTGGGTCGTCAGTGCGGCGTTGGAATCCTGAATCGCCGGCTTGAGCTGGCCGAACGAGGTGCGGGCTTTGTCGAGCTGGCCTTGCAGCGCGCCGGTTTCTTCGGTCGCCTGGCCGGTGACCTTGTTCCAGCCCTGTTCGAGTTCGTCGGCGTTGCGGCTAGCGTTTTCGGCGATGGCATCGAAATAGCGGACGATGTCTTGCGCATCTTGCGCCATTTCCGAGTTGCCGGTGCCGAACAGGTCGGACATCTTGACGATGCCCGCCGCGATGGCCGCAAACGGAGCGACCACGGCCGCGGCCATGCCGTCGAACGCAAGTTGGAGGGTGTTCACTAGAACCTGCACGCCGCCGAACACCACGTCCATGACGCGCTTCATGTCGATTCCGGCCTGTCCGACGGCCAGCAGCGACAATCCCAGTCCGCTCATCGTATCGACGAGGAGCTTTGCGGATCCGAGAAACGCGCCGAAGTCGAATTGGCTGGATTGGTCGAGTTCGTGGAAATTCGCAGTGGCCGATGCCGCCGCCTCGGCCAGCGGCCGGAACGCGCTGATGATGCCGGTAACCGTGATCGTAAGCGACTGGCCCGAATCGACGATTTTCTGAAGGACGGTGGCCAGCCCTTCGGCGGTCGTGATGTCGGCGCCGTCGGTCAGGATGCCGAACAGATTCGCGATTTCGCGGCCCAGCCCGCCGAAAGAATCGATCAGCCCGGAGAAATCGAGCCGCGTCAGCGCGGCGGGTAGATTGTCGGCGATGATGGAAACGACCGCGCCGATCTGCTGCCCGAAACTCTCCAACGCGGCTACGACCGGCGTCAGCGCGCCGCCGGATTCCAGCGATCGGGCGATATCCTGGAAGATTTTTGCCACGCCGGTCTGGATCGCGCCGAACTCATCCAGCAGCGGCGTTCCGAGATTGATGAACGCGATTTCGATGGAGTTCTTGACCCGCTGCGAACCCAGTTCAACCGAATTCGCCATTTTCTCGAACGCGGCTTGCGTCGTTCCGGTTTCCGTCGCCATGAGCCGGAGTTCGTCGGCGAACTGGCCGGCGCCTTTCCCGCCCAGCGCCAGCGCCGCGCCGAGGCCCTCGGTCGTCGTAAAGAGCTGCGCCATCTTTTCGACGTTGCCGCCCGTCGCTTTAAAAACGTCCTCAAGAACGCCATTCAACCCTTTCGCCTGCAAGGCCTGCGCGTTGAAGGAGATACCAAGTTGTGCGGCATAATCCGCCGCCTGTCCGGTCGGCTTGATGATGCCTTCGATGATGTTGCGGACGCCGGTAATGGCCGATTCGGCCTTGAATCCTTGAGCCGTCAATACCGCGATGGCCGAACCGACCTGATCGAACCCGATGCCCGCCGCCGCCGCGATGGGCGAGACGTTGGCCAGCAAGGCCGACAGTTCTTCAACGCTGATCTTGCCATCGCGGATCGTGATGGAAAACTGATCGGACAGCTTGGCGGCCTGATCCATGCCGAGGCCGTAGGCGTTCAGCGTGCCGACGAGGAGCGACGTAGCAGAGTCCAGACTGCCGGCTTGCGCCACCGCCAGCCGCTCGGCTTCCTTCAGCACGCCCAGCGAATCGGCGTAATCGACGCCCTGCCCGATGGCGTTCTGGAGCGCCTTGTTGATCGATTCGATGGACTGCGTGCTGCCTTGCGCGTAGTCGAGAATGTCCTGGCGGAAGGTGCCGACAGCGCGGCTACTGGCCTCGAACAGGGTCGTGGTGAACTGGAACGAACTTTGAAACGCGGATGCCGCGGCGATGCCTTTTCCGACCATCGCCGCGCTCAGCCCGACCAGAGCGGTTTCCAGGATCAGGGCTTTGTCGGCCGCGTCGGCGAAGGGGTCGGCTAGATCGACGACTTTTTTATTCAGGTCGCCGATGCTGCCCGCGATGTTCGCGGCGACGTCGGATACCTGATCGATTCCCCGAAACAGCAGCTCCACTACGTCCGATGCACTAGCCATGGCGCGATTTCCTATCCTCGTAATAGATGCCCCACAGCGCGCTTTCTACGTCCGTGAGCCGGCCGGCTGGAAACAAATCGGGGCGGACCTCGAACAGGAACCGCCCCCGTTGTTCGCACAGCATCATGGCCGTAATCACATCGGGGCGGGCGTAGAGCGCGGCGCTTTTCCCGCGTCGGGTCCGGCGCCGGTGAGTTCCAGGATTTTGTTCGTGAGCTGGTAGGCCACGATTGGGTAGTCCCGGAACAACCGGACGGCATCCTCCCGGCTGATGGCGGGTTCCACGCTCCCGAACGTCAGGTGATCGATGCGTTTTGCCAGATCCTCGGGAATGTCGGTGACGCCCATCATGGCTTTCAGCGCATCCGCCTGTTCCGACCGGGCCGCCGAGGCCAGCGCATCCACCGTCGCCGCATAGATGCGAACCCGGTTCGTCACATCGTTCGCCCTGGCGATTTCCTCGCCGGTCAGCCCGCGCACCGTCCAGACCGGATCGCCGTCGAACCAGTGCGCGAGGTCTGGCACCGGAACGACGGCCTGACGCGGCGCGAGCTGCGCCGCGCGAAAGGCTTGCAGGTCGAACGGCATCAGCTAGCGAAATCCACGCTGGCTTGCTGCGGCGTCACCGTGAACGACCCTTGCGCCGACGATTTCACGCCATAGGTCCGGCTGACATCGAGGATGCCTTGCGTCAATTGGTAGGCACTGCCGGACCGGGCCGGCTTGAATTTGAAGATCAGGTTTTGCCCTTTCTTCGCCAGAAGCGTGTCGGTCACGCCGTCTTGTAGCGCGGCGGTGAACGATGCCTGACCCAGCGAGGAGCTGGCCGAACCGATGGTCTGATCGTAGTAGGCTTCCGAGTTGACCGAACTGGTTTGTTCGGCCGGCTTCCAGTCGCGGCAGTTCGCGATTTCGGCGAACACAGGTGTAGCGCATCGGGCATACACCTTTTTCGCGACCGACCCGGTATGGTCGAGCGGCAGGGCGCTGGCGAAGGTGATCTTGCCGTTCAGGTAGTCCGTGCTCCAGACCGGGAAATTGTACAGTTCCTGAGACGTACCGGGAACTTGGGAGATTTCCGAACTGGCCACGGCTGCGGCGGCCGTCGAAGTGAACTTCACCTGCCCGATCTCGATGGAGCCGACCGGAATGAACGGCGGGCCGCCGGACGCGCCGCGCGTCGTGCTGAACGCAGTGGAGGCGGTTCCGGCCACCACGGCGATGGCCCCGGCGCTGGTGACGGTGATACTGTTGATGATGTTCGTGTTGCCGGCCGATCCGCGCGTGCAGGATTGATCCGTTGCGGC
>JAVMKH010000160.1:0-5699 GCA_031732935.1 Candidatus Contendibacter sp. | reverse complement strand
ACGGCGCTGGCGGCAGATTCGTAGTACAGGGCTTGGGTCGTGAGAACGGCCATGATCGGGATCCTCGGTTAGTACGGGCTGCCGCCCGCGTGTCGGTAGATGATGTCGAAGCGAGCCACCGCCGCGACCAGTGCGCTGCCGGTGGATGAAAACAGTGTGGATCCGCCGGTATAGCGAATGTCGTCGCACAGTCCGCCCAGCGTGGCATCGGCGCCCAGCGCGGCGGCGATAACGGCCGCCAGCAAATCGTTGGCGACGGTCTCGCGGTCGGAACCTTCGTCGTAGCGGTCGATTTTTTCGACGGTGACCGGCATGGTAATCAGCACGTCCGAATACTCCCGATCCGAAACCGTTTCCTCACCTTCCAGCAGCGTGGTCAGCGGACTATCGTCGTAGTCGGACGGATACGGATTCCGCACCGCGCCCAAGCGGGTCGCCAGCGCCGCGAGGATGGATTCGCGCTTTGGGGTGCTCATGCCGCGTCCTCGCTACCGTCGCCAGCCGGAGGCGGATTCTGTTGGATGAGCCATTCCGTCTCGGCCTGCAACCGCGCGGCCAAATAGGGCGTCATCAGCGTCGATACGGCCGGGATGACATTCTGGAGCGCGTCGTGAACAGAGGTCGTGTAGAGCGCCTGATAGCCGAGACGGCCGGTGAATTTCGTTTTCCCGGCCGCCCGTAAATCCTCGTCGCGCATGGCGATCAGATAGCCGCCGGAGTTCTTCGCCTTCACCCAAAAAGCCGAAGGGAGCGCGGCGGTCCATCCGCCCGGTTTCACGCTGACCACGATGGGCTTTTGCTTCGGCGCGACGGTCGCGAACCGATCCAGCCGGGTCCCGCGCTTGCGCGCCGACAGCTTCGCGACCAGCTTCGTCGAATTGGCTTTGAACTCGAAGCCATCGGCCGGCCCGGACAGCCGGCGCCGACCGCTGGAATCGCGCTCGTTCAGGTAGCTGGCCGGAACCCGCAGTTCGGTTGCCCGAATCTGTTTCGATGCCTCGGTGCGTGCTTTCGATGCGGTCTTGTTCAGCGCACGATAGAGAGCTTTCGTCGCACCGTTGGCGATGTAGGCCAGCCGCGCCCGCATCGCTTCGAGTTGTTGCCGGTCAACCTCGACTTCAATCATCGCCGCGCCTCACGATCAGTCGCGAGAGATAGCCGTCGTCGGCATCGCGGGCGAGCACGATGTAGCGCGCCGTCCCGACCGTGATTTCGTCGCCCCGGCGCGGGGTGATGCCGGCCAGGTCGGCGCTGGGAATTTCGATTTGATTCCGATATTCCTGCATCCCGGTCTGTCCGTTCAGCACGACGACATCCAGAGAAATGATGGCCGATACCACCACGGTTGCGGCGGTATCGGCCACAAAGTATGTTGCCGGGTCCCCGAAAAAATCCATCATGGCCGGCACTCCGGTATCGGCCATCAGGGTGGCGAACGCGGACACCGATCACTCCCAACCGACGATCGCGTAGATTTCGGTGGCGAGGTCTTCGATGCCGTTCATCAGGTACGACCAGGCGGCGACGTTCATCAGGCAGACGCCACGATGGGACCGCCGATCAGCTTGACCTTGACGGTGGTACTGGCGGCGGTGGCGGTTTCCCAGATATTACCGACGATGAATTTGCCGGTGCCGGCCACGCCCGAAACGGTCGTGATTTTCAGTTGCGAGCCGGTGGATCGGTACATCGCGCGCAAGCCCTGGGTCTTGGCGCCGGTCGCGACGGCGGCGAGCGAAAACACCCCTTCCAGGGCCACGCTGATTTTCTTGCCGGCGCCGGTGGCGGAATCCAGCGCCACGCCCGCAATGCGATTGATGACCAGAAGTTGGCCGTTCGTGACCGCGCCGCTCGTGGTGTATTGAAAAACTTCGCCGTCTTGTAGGGACTGAGCCATCTTTACTCTCCAAAAGTGCCAGATTCGCCGCCCGAAGGCGGCGCGCCGGATATTAGCTGCCGCGATACTTGTGGACCGCACGGAAATCGAGAGCCGAAACGCCGAAGTCGATGCCGGTGACGTATTCGACGCCCTGCCCGTCCCACGGCTGATTTTCCCGCAGGTACGGCTCGGCGACCCCGTTGAGGAACGCGACCTCGAAGGTGTCGAACAAATTGGGATCGGCGAACAGATACCACGCCGTGGCGCCGTTCGTCTGGCCGTCCAACCGCGCGTCGGTGACGACTTCAAACCGCCCGCTGAACGGGTTCGGCGTCAAGGTGCCAGCCGATCCGGCCGGATCGTAGACCGCGCCCATCAGCACCCGGGCGGTCGCTTCCAGCGCCACCGGGACGACCAGGTAGCGCGGGCGGATGTTCAGCACGGCGCTGGTGTTCGGGTCGGTCTGCTTCGCCATCGCCGTGATGGCGGTATTCAGCGTCGATACCGTCGGCGCGGTCGCGGCCGCGACGTAGTTTTTGTGCGTCGCGGTGTTCCACAGCGCGGTGCTGTCTTGCGTCAGCGTCGGGCCGGTCGAATCCAGCAACGCATAGACCACGTCGCCGATCTTGCGGTTGGCGGCCCGCCCCATCAGGCGCGGCACTTGCGTCAGCCCGCCGAGATCGTCGTTGATCAGTAGTTGCCGGCTCATCCGGTACTTTTTCGCGTACTGAACCAGCTTGATCGTCTCTTTCCGGTCCGTGAACTTACCGTAGGTGATCTCGCCGTCTTCCGCGACTTCCGATAGCCCGGTGAAGCCGCTCATGTTGATGCGGTCGGCGGTCTTGAAGTCCGGCAACTGGCCGCGCCGGGTCCAGGTCGCCCACGTTTCCGGCGCTTCGTCGAAGCCCATCAGCAGCGCCTTGTTGGCGACGTTGGCGAGCAGGTAGGTAAAATCGGCCGTGGTCTGGCCGTGGGCGCCGCTGCGGGTCGCGATGGCGCGCGTCGCAATCTGGTCGTCCGACATCCGCGCGGTGTCGACACCTTGCAGGCGGAGGAAGTCGCCGGCCAGGGTAGACAGCCGCTTGCCGTACATCCCGCCTTCGCGGGCGGAGCGGACGGTTTCCTTGTCGGTGATGATGCAGGCCCGAACCAGGATGCCTTCCTCGGCGCCCCGGAAAAACTTGTCCAGCGAATCCTCGGTGACGCGGGGCGTCGCCAGCGGACGCGGGGCATTGGCGGGAGCGGCGGGCAGGGCGCGGGTCGCGGCCGGCCGATCCTGGACGGCGCCGTAATCGATCAGCGGGGCGGATTCGCCGGAAAGAGCTTCGAGCAAGGTCGCTCGGGCCTGGTCGGGCGACCAGCCGCCGTCGATCGCCTGAGCGCGCAAGCTGGCGACCAGGTCGGCGGCCAGCCCGCGCACGGCGCCCAGCGAAAAGACCGAGTCCAGATCGGTGATGCGCTTGCGCTCCGCCTGGATGGCCTCGGCCGCGCCGGCTTGCTTCGCGATGCTGTGGGCGCGGGTGATTTTCGCCAGTTCGATGACGGGACCGGCGGGGATTTCGCCGACGTTACCGGCGGGATTTCTTTCTTCGGTCATGGGATTTTCTCCTGGAAATGACCTGTACATTCCGACTGTTGCATCAGACGGCACAGAGACAACGCTCGCTTCCAGCAGCGTCCACCCGGTCACCCGGACGTCTTCGCTGTTGGCGGTTTCTTCCCATCGGTCTACCGAGTAGCCGATGGAGATGTTCTTCAGGAATCCATCTAGCACGTCCTGGAAAACCTCTTTGGCTTTCGGGTTGTTGGAAAAACGCAGGTCTCCCCTGAGTTTTCCGTCAACCAGCCGGACGTTTTCCACCAGCCCGATCGGTTGGCCGCCGTCGTGATCCCACAGCATCGGCAGGCCATCGGCGGCGCGGGTCAGGTTCACCGCTCCGGCGTCGTGCACCAGAATTTCGTTCCCGAACCATCGAGATACCGGCGTTTCGCTGGACAGCGAGGCCGGGACCGTGCGCGCTTCGGGATCGACGCGACCAAAATGGAGTGTGTTGCGTTCGAAGCGGGCGCCGGTCAATCGGGAGAGATCGCGGGTTTTCATTTCGGCCTCGGCTTTTTGCATCGGGCGTTCATGCGACGGCCTGCATGTCGGGCTGCGGGTCCGGGGCGCTCGGCACGCCCGGCCGCACGTCGAATTCGTCGGCGGCGAGTTGCGCGTCCACCGTGGCCGGGTCGCCGCCGAGGTCGCGGATGATTTGTTGGCGGCTCCTGAATCCCTGCTCCACCATCAGCGCGAAGGCTTCGATTTCCTTTTTCGGATCGATCCACGGCATTTGCGGCGGGCGCACTTCCGGCCGATAAATGCTGGCTTCGTCGATGGTGGACGGCACTCGCAGCAGTCCGGCCAGCCGCGCCGAATCGACGAAGCGTTGCCAGACGGGCAGGTAAAAACGAGCGCGCAAGTAATCGAACAGGCGGCGATAGTGCGCCGTCCCCTCAACGAGTTCTTGCCGCTGGGCGCTGTACGTGCCGTTGTAATCTTTCGCGGCGCTAGAGAAACGGACCCCGGTTCCGGCCGCCACCGCCCGGAGCATCGAGCGTCTGAAAGCGTCCAGATTCGGGTTCGGCCGCTTCGAGTCGATGATTCCGACATCCTCCCCCGGCAACAGGCCATCGAAGATCATCCCCGGCTCCATCGAAAACGAGCGGGTCGTGGTCCCGTCGTCGTTCGTGGTGGCGGTGACGACGTCGGCCATGCTGGAATCGCGCCGAATGAAGGCGGTCAGTGCGGCGGCGACGCGGGCGGCAATGCGCTCGCTCTCCTCGTAGTCCTTCAGGTCGTCCAGTCGCGACAGCACGGAATGGAAGATCGATACCCCTCGCGTCTGGTGCAGTCGCCGGGTGAACTTCAGGTGAAAGGCCCGGTCGGCGGGGAGCCAGACGGTATCGAAGCGGCTTCCGAGCGCGGTCGTCATCGATCCGGGATGCACGCGATAGACGTAGTAACCGACCGGCCGCCCCCAGCCGTCTTTCTGCACCCCGTGGACCAGCGACTTCGCCGGATCCGTCAAATCGAACGGCACGAAATCGGCTTCTAGCAGTTCCAGCGCGTAGGGGATGCGCGAGCCGAACGGCGCGATAGCCTTGGTGACGTGCTGGCCGAAAATCTCGCCATCGCGGAGCCATGTCCGGCAGACCAGCCGTTCCATTTCCGGACCGGGGAGTTCGCCGGTCACCTCGGGCGACGCCCAGAATTCGGCCCAGAGGTCGGCGAGCTGGCGGTTGAATTCCGGGTCGGGTTCGCGGTTGCGCTTCGCCACCGCCATCGGTTCGACGCCCGCGCCGCTCCCGATGATGTTGGTCACGAGGTCGTCGAGAACGCCCGTTGCGAGGTCGTGATTCTCGTCCAACCAGCGGCCGTATTCGCGCGGATACTGCCGCGCCCGATCCATGACGGCATCGGCTGATGCATTGTTGCCGCGCCGGGGTCGCTGAGCGGTGATGGATACGGCATCGTAGTAGCGCGCGGCGGCTTTCAGCCGGGCCAGCGACGCCATGCGGGAAGCCGCCCAGCCGGGGAAGATCGGCGACAGCCAGCGGGTCAGCGCGTCCACGTGGCCACCGAAACGGGCGAGCCCGTGGTGTTGCCGGTCGCGATGGCGATGGCGGTCTGAATCTGGGAGATATGCGCCCGCAAGGCGCGCACGTCGGCGGGCGAAAACGAGACTCGTTTGTCGCCGAGCGCCAGGGTTACGGTCCGCTTGCCGATGCTGACTTCGTGAAGCGCGGTCTGTGCTTCAGAAAGCCAGGTCGTCAGGGT
>JAVMKH010000159.1:0-3008 GCA_031732935.1 Candidatus Contendibacter sp. | reverse complement strand
AACGCGCCCTGATCCTGGGAGTCGCCAGCAACCGTTCCATCGCCTGGGGCATCGCCCAAGCCATGCACCGGGAAGGCGCCGCACTGGCCTTCACCTACCAGAACGACAAGCTGAAACCCCGCATCGAGAAAATGGCCGCCGAACTGGGCAGTTCCATCGCCCTACCCTGCGACGTGGAAAGCGACGCCGACATCGCGGCCGTGTTCGAGGGGCTCCAACAACACTGGGACGGGCTGGACATCGTGGTGCACTCGGTGGCCTACGCGCCGCGCGAAGCTTTGGAAGGCGATTTCCTGGACGGCATCAGCCGCGAGAATTTTCGGATCGCCCACGACATCAGCTCCTACAGCTTCGCGGCGCTGGCCAAGGCGGCGCGGCCCATGATGCACGGTCGGCGGGGCGCCTTGATCACCATGACCTATCTGGGCGGCGCGCGCGCGGTGCCCAACTACAACGTCATGGGCCTGGCCAAGGCCAGCCTGGACGCCAATGTCCGCTACCTGGCGCAGGCGCTGGGTCCGGAAGGCATTCGAGTCAATGCCATTTCGGCCGGACCGATTCGCACCCTGGCGGCGTCCGGCATCAAAAACTTCCGCAAGATGCTGGATACCTTCGAGCACATCGCCCCGCTGCGCAAGTGCGTCACCATCGAGGAAGTGGGCAACACGGCGGCGTTTCTCTGCTCGGACCTGGCCTCCGGTATCACCGGCGAGATCGTCTACGTGGATGGCGGTTTCAACACCGTCGCGTTGGGTGCGATGGACTAAATTCTCCGCGCCCCGCCCCCACCCTCCCCCACCAGGGGGAGAGACCTTTGTCCTACAGTCGGTCGCTGTAAGTCACGACCTTGGTCTTGGCGCGCACGCTATCCAGCAGTTTGTCAAACTGATCGGCACCGGTCCGCTGCGCCAGTTGCTGGGCCAAGGTCTTGCGCTCGCTTTCGGAAAGCGCATCCTTTTGACCAGGCACGACCCGCGCGACTTCCAGCACGACCTGATCGCCGTTGGCCAGAGTCGCGGCACCCAACGCCACCTGACCGGCACCCGGCTGGGGCAATCGAAACGCGACGTCCAGTACCGCGCCATCCACCGCCAATGCGTCGCGTCCCACCAGCCCAGCATTCTTGAACTCGCCACCGAACTCCGCCGCCAGGAGTTGTGGATGTTCGCCCTTGGCGGCGCGCGCCTTGATACTCTCGACATCCTTGGCGATGGCTTCGCGGGCCTTTTGTTCGCGCAACACCTTGACGATGTCCTCACGGGATTCATCCAGGGTGCGCGGCGCGGCGTCCTTGTGCTCCTTGACTCGGATCATCACGATGCGGCCCGGCTCTAGTTCGAGCGGCTCGCTGTTGACGCCACGCTTGAGCACGTCCTCGCCAAAGGCACTTTCCACCACCTTAGGGTTGGCGGCGACACCCTCCCCGCCCTTGCGGTCGAACCAGTCGCTGTCCTGAATCGGTACATTCAACGCCTTGGCCGCCGGCTCCAGACTGTCGGGATGCTCGTAACCCAGGTTGGCGAGCATCTGACTGATTTCGTACAAGCGGTTCTCGGCCTTTTGATGGCGAAGCTCCGAAGCCACCGCCTCGCGCACTTCCTCGAACGGCTTCACCTGCGCCGGAGTGATGCCGTCGAGCCGGATGATGTGGAACCCCGAAGGCATCCGCACCGGCTCGCTGACCTCACCTGCTTTCGGCAGGGCGAACAAGGCAGTTTCAAATGCTGGACTGTCGAACATGCCTTTGCCGATTACACCCAGTTCGCCACCCTCCAGCCCACCGGCTGAATCAGTCTTGGTTTCCTGTAGCGCCTGATCGAAGCTCTTGGCGCCGGAATGGATGCCATCGGCGATTTGTTGCGCCTGGACGCGCGCTTTTTCCACCGCCTCCTGGCTGGCGTTTGGCGGCAGCTTGACTAGGATGTGCGAGGCCGAACGTTCCTCGGGCCGACTGTATTTGGCGCTTTGCTCCTCGTAAGCGGCCTTCAGTTCGGCCTCGCCGATCACGACGCCTTCGGCGATTTGCGCCAGCTTCAGCTCGATAAACTGGAGTCGCGCTTGTTCGGGCTTGACGAAGCGCTCCTTGTTCTTCTCAAAATATTCCTGGATGGCGCTGTCATCCACCGTCGCCCGGGCCGAGTAGCGAGCCAGTGGCAACACCACATACTGTAATTCCCGCTGCTGCTTGAGCAAGGCAATCCATTGCTCCAGTTCTGTTGGCGTGACCAAGGCCGAGGTGGTCACGCCTTCGCGTAGTTGTCCGGCCGCCAGTGATTGCCGCAGGCTTTCCTCGAACGCCGCCGCCGTATAGCCTTGATTGCGCAACAAGCGTTCGTAAAGTTCCTTATCGAAGCCACCGCTTTGCTGAAACACCGGCAGCGCCAAGACAGCATCGCGTAGTTGCCGATCACCCACCCGGAATCCCTGGTCGCGCGCGCTTTGATCCAACACCCGCTCATCGACCAGTTGCCGCAATACGTCCTGCTTCAGACGCGGCCCTTCCAGCAGCGCCGCATTCATTTGGCCACCTAGCATGGCCTGCATCCGCTGACGCTGCTGCTGATAAGCACGCTGAAATTCCTGAAGCGAAATCTTGCTGTCACCGACCACGGCGGCGTCCGTCGGCCCGCCGCCTTCAAAGTAATAGTTGATGCCCCACACCGCGAATGGAATGATCAACATGCCAAAAAGGAAATAGGCGAACCAGCCTTGAGCATGATCACGGATTTTCTGTAGAAGCATGGCGACAATCCAGTTTTTCAGCGGAATACCAAGGGGTAAGGCGCGGCGGACGCGCACAAAAAAGGGCGTCTAAGCGACACCCTTTGAATATGTGGCGGAGCGGACGGGGCTCGAACCCGCGACCCCCGGCGTGACAGGCCGGTATTCTAACCATCTGAACTACCGCTCCAAAAACGACAAATTCAAATCACTTGGCGCGGTTGGGATGTAGTGGCGGAGCGGACGGGGCTCGAACCCGCGACCCCCGGCGTGACAGGCCGGTATTC
>JAVMKH010000158.1:0-15685 GCA_031732935.1 Candidatus Contendibacter sp. | reverse complement strand
CCAATCCATCCTTACTCGCGGTAGGTGCTGTAATTTGTGGACCGAACCCGAAACTAACGGCCGGATCGTCAATATCGATCAGGTAAGCCGCAAACATATTAAAGTCACCGATACCGGTTTCCCTATCACCTTCTGGCGTGGTGGGAAAAGTATTGACCGGTAACGAAGCCCGCAATATCCAGTGAGTGTCCGACACGGAAAATGGCTTGGCAAACCGGAACCAAACCTGATTGGCCGAATCATCAAACCCGGCTTGCGTCCACTCCAACATCTGCTGGTCGCCATCCGAATTGCCGAACGCGGCGTCAGGATAGGCGTGCTGGTGAGGTAGAAGCCGTCAGTTGCAGTTGACGAAGGGCTGGATCAGGCCGTTGTTGTACGAGCCGCCTCGGGTCGGTTGGAGCGAGCATCATGCGTTGCCCAGCATGAAGGCACGCAGGCCTGAAAGCGCAAACTGGATACCCATCGCGATCACAATCAAGCCCATGAAACGGGTCGCGGTATCTCGGACGAAGCCGCCGCCGTTTGAGGGGCTGCCCCCACAGGCAACGAGCAGGAGTACTATCCCCATGACCAGTACCGCCACGATGATGGCCACCAGCGCGGTGACCGGAAATTCGAGCGGGCCATGAGCGGCGGCCAAGGTGACAACCCCGGTCATCGTGCCGGGACTGGCGGCAAAGAGGATCAGTGGGGTCAGCGACCTTCTGTCTGTTGTGCCGTTATGGCTTGAGGGTTTGTCCAAGGTTGGGTTGCCACTCAACATGGAGAATCCGATCCAGGACAACACGCCGCCGCCGGCTAGGGAAAAGGCATTCAAGGATACGCCGAATAGGTGCAGGACTTGGGTTCCGAAGAGTGCCGCCAGCACGAGAATGACCAGCACCGCCAGCACCGCCTTCGCCGCGTCGGCAAGCTGGGTATTGCGGGATTGTCCGCCTTCGATACTCGCGAATAGGGTTCCACACATTAGTGGATTCACCAGTGAAAGCACGGTGACAATCGCTTGAAAGTGTTGCTGTATCAGTAGGTTCAAAATCCGCCTCGTAGCTTCATCGCCTCGTCTCAAGGTGCGTTGCCTTCCATGGCTCGTTTCGTCCCACCTATTTAGCGCTAGGGCTCGAACGCAAAGATCCGCTTCCAATCATTCTTCATGCTGATGACGACCCAGCCTTGCTGCTTCGCTTCAGCCATCAGCGCGTCGCTGAATGTGCCGATTTTCGACTCCGCGCCGTAGGCCCATTCGCGCTCGGCGTCGTCGTGGTGCACCAGCATCATCAGCCGCGCGCCGCCGCCGGCTTGCGTCCACTCCAGCATCTGCTGGTCGCCGTCCGAGTTGCCGAACGCGGCGATGGGCCGGCGGCCGATGTGCGAGTTGATGCCGACCGGCTTGCCGGCCTTGTCGTCGATGAAGTTCAGTTCCGGCAGGCGCATGAGCACCGGTTTGCCGTCGCGCAGTTCGTACTTCGTTTTGATGCTGCTGCCCACCACCTGTTCGGGCGGGATGCCGTAGACTTTTTCGGTCCACGGCCGCATGAATTCGATGCCTCCACCGGACACGATGAACGTCTTGAAATGGTGTTCGCGCAGATAGGCCAGCAGTTCGAGCATGGGCTGATACACCATCTCGGTATAAGGCCGGCCGGTCTTGGGATGTTTTGCCGTGGCGAGCCAGTCCTTCACCGTTTTTTCGAATTCCGCCGTGGTCATCCCGGCATGGGTGGCCATGACGATCTCGGCGATGGCTTTCTCGCCACCCTCCAGCACACCTTTCATATCGCCCTTGAGCAAGGAAGCGAACGGTTCCTGATCCTTCCACTCGGGATGCTGGGGCGCGAGCGCCTTCACGCGGTCGAGCGCGAACAGAAGCTGGAAATACATCGGTTGCTCGGCCCAGAGCGTGCCGTCGTTATCGAAGGTGGCGATGCGCTCGGGGATCGACACGAAGTCGGGTGAATGCTCCTTCGTCACCTTGGCGACAAATGCCACGATGGCTTGCTTGGCCGGTCCTTCCCGCCAGGAGGGAAGCGGGTCGGCGGCGCGAGCGGCCATCGCGGCAAAGGCGAGCACGCCGGCAACCATGCAGATGAGAATATGTTTGCTGCTGCCTGGTTTCATGGATTCCTCTGATCTATACGTTTGCGGGCTACTCTGGTGGAGAGAGTAGCCCGCATCAACACCCGAATGGACTGGATTCATCAGTCCTCGAAACCAAAACTCCCTACCCTAACCCCTCGCCCGAAGGGAAACGGGCATTGGCTCAATTCCCGGTCGGTAACGGGATATCAACACCTTCCTTGCCCAACTGATCCCGAACCCATTGGAACTTCTGATAGTTCGAGATCGTGATCGGGCCCGTGTACGTCATGCTTTGCAGCTTGCGCGGCGGGTACTCGATGTAGGTCTTCATCAGCTTCTTGATCGCGTCGGAGATCGTCACCATGGTCCAGGTGCGCTCGGTGAAGTTGTTCATGAAGATGTCGTAGCGCTCCTGCGGGTCGGCCCACAAGTCGAAGACCTGCGGCGCCGTCGCCACGTACTTCTCCGCGCCTTTCCAGCCGAGGTTGCTGTCGACCGCAAGACCACCGGTGGCCTGACCGTCATCGCCGCGCAGGTTGAACACCGCCTTGTAGTTGCCGACGCGCGCCGCGCCTGGGCTCAACTCATCCTCGGTGAAATAGAACCACTCCTTGCGCGGGTCCTTGCCGGTGCCCAGCAGGACCGGGGTCATATCGTAGCTGTCGAAGATGATCGGCTGGCCCTCGCGGTCCTTGGTTGGCAACTTCACGCCCGCGGCGGACGCGAAGGTCGCCATCAGATCAAGGCCGCCGATGATGTCGTGATTCTTCACGTCCGCCTTGATCTTGCCCGGCCAGATCGCGATCGCCGGGACGCGGTTGCCACCTTCACGCACGGTGCCCTTGGTGCCACGGAACGGCGTGTAGCCGGCGTCGGGATAGACGTCCTGCCAAGCGCCGTTATCGGTGGTGTAGAAGACCAGCGTGTTCTTGTCCAGGCCGAGCGCGCGCAATTTGTCCATGATGCGGCCGATGCGCGTGTCGAGCTCGACCACCGAGTCGGCGTACTTGCTCTTGCTCAGCGACTTCAGCTGGAACTCCGGCGCCGGCAGGTTCGGCTGGTGCACCTTCATGAAGTTGACGTTGATGAAGAAGGGCTTGGACGGGTCCTTCGCCGCGGTGTCGAGGAACTCGATCGCGGCCTTCTCCACGTAGCCGTCGAAGAACGGGATGCCGACCACGCCGTCCGGATACGTGACGCCGTGAAGCGTGACGCTCTTACCGGGCTCATCGACGTACTGCCCGTTGATCTTGAAGTCCTCCTTCGGCTTCTCGCCCGCCTTGCCGGACAGCGAACCAACCGTCACCTTGTTGAACATGGCGCGCAGTTCCGGGTCCATGTCCGGGAACCAGGTCGGATCACCATAAGTGTAGGCATTGAGGTGGTACAAGCCGACGTACTTCATCTCGTCATAGCCTTGCGCGTTGGGCAGCGCATAGTCAGCCTCGCCCAGGTGCCACTTGCCGGTGAAGTAGGTCTGGTAGCCGCCCTGCTTGAGGACAGAAGCCAGGGTCCATTCCGCTTTCGGCAATCCACCGCCCTGGCCCTGGAAGGCCACCGTCGTCATGCCGCTGCGGTTCGGAATCCGGCCGGTCTGCATCGCCGCCCGACCCGGCGTGCAGCTCGGCTGGGCATAGAATGAAAAGAAGGTCATCCCATCGGCCGCCATGCGGTCGATGTTGGGCGTGGGCATGCCGCGCCCTTCGCCGCCGCCGTAGGGTCCAAGATCACCGTAGCCGGTGTCGTCCGACACGATGAACAGGATGTTGGGCTTTTTTTCTTCGGCAGCGACCACGCTGCCAGTGACGAGCCCCATTGCGGCGAGCGTTGCGACACTCAGTAAGGTTACCAGTCTCGGTTTCACTTTCACTTGCGGATCTCCTTTTTACTCGTCTACAGATAAAGTTTGGTACTACGCGGTCTATCCGCTTTCAGCTTTCCACGGGTCAGGTAGCGCATGGCTGCTTCGCGGAGGCGCGCACTGAATGTCGTCCTGACGCTTTATTTATAGTGGATAGGATCAAACAGTTCTACTCGGTTGACTACATACGTAGCGTAAGTGGTCGGACACCGGATCAATGGGTCACGCCCTTATTCCCTTCCATCGCGATCACCCGTCTGAACGTTCCAATAATGATGAGTTCTCATTATGACTGTTTCTGTTGTTGAGATCGTTCGGTAGGATTCAATGGCTGCAAATGCAATGGTCGAAACAGAGTGAACGAATCGGCCAACACGCGGCGAAACCGGGCACTTTTACCCGCGAAGAGAAGCAGAAGCACTGCAACAGCCAAACCGGTCAATTTCCACCACGAAATGGAACGCGAAGCGGCGACAACACTTGCCGAGTCTGTACCGCTCGCCGTCGCCAACGCCGGATTTGCCGCTACTTTCAAGGTTTGCCCCGGGAGATCCGTCGTGCGAAGCTGCTGCGTTTCCAGGTCAAACCAGGTGTACCGAGCGGCGGGAATCGTGAACTCGCCGGCCCGCTTGCAGACATACGTGACGACATCGCGCCGCTCGCCGCGCAATGAGCCGTCGTCGGTTTGATCGAGCAGTTGTCGCTTGGTGTAGATGCCCAGACCGTCAATCTGGCCAGCGGGAAACGGCGGGAACACCATACCGGGTACGTCCGGCGCGGTGAAGGTGATCGTGCGGGTGAACGCTGCGCCCGCCATCACGTTCTCTTTACCCGGCTCGGGCCGCCACGTTTCCTCGATCTTTAAATCCCGGGCGCTAATGACCTGCCCCAGGTTTTCAGCGCCCGGCGGCATCTTGACCGTGAATGGCATCGAGTCGGTCTTTAGCGTAGCCGCGATTGTATTGGTGTCCATCGGGGCGCGCTTGAATTCAAAGCGCACCGAAAAGGCGGGGACGGATTGCGCTCCCGCACGCATCGGGTAGGCTGACAACTCGTGCCGCTGCACGGTGTAGCTCGTGCCATCGATGGTTTCACTGCTCAGAAGGGGATGTCCCAAGGGAGGCAAGAGCAGCACGCCTTGCGGGTCGGGCAGGTCAAACGAGGCGGCGCTGGCGAAGGTTCCCGGCGCGAGCAGCTCGATCACGACCGTAACCTTCTGGCCGACCCAGATAGCGTCCTGGGTCTCGAGACTCGTCCGCACCTGCGCTTCCTGCGCCAGCGAGTGGCCGCACAATAGCATCCCTGCGAGGCAGAGAAGACATCGAACAAAAGGACGTGAAATCGGCCGGGGTTTCATGGTGTTCCTCCTGTCCCGGACGGTTGTCCCGCCGATGCCGCCTGGTAGGCAAACTTCGCCCGCAGAAAATCGCCCGGGGTCGTTTGCACACGGCGCAGCCACAAAGCGCGCAGCTCGGCATCCGACATCTTTTCTCCGTTCATCTCCGTTGGCTTTCCCTCCTCCTTGTTCTCGCCCTTCAGATCGAATTTGATTTCCTGCGGTTTGTAGGCGTTCGCGGACTCCTCAGCCCGGTGCTTGCTTGACTCGGCCAGCATCTCTTTACGTGCCATGGCCAATGCCTTGTTGTCCTCCGCCTCCTTCCAGCCGGGACGGAAGCCCAGGGCACGGTCATACCGCTCAATGGCCTCGTCGTATTTGCCGCGCATCAGCCACCCGTTGCCCTGATCAAACGCGCCGTCCGCACCCGGCACGCGGGCAAAGGTTTTGGCTGCCGCCTCGAATTGCCCATCGCGATATTGGGCCACGCCGATGCGCCATGGATCGGCGTAAGCCTTGGCCGCTTCAGCATATTTTTTCTCGGCGAACAAACGATCCCCGCGCTGGTCGGCCGTCAGCCAAAAGTGGGGATTACGCACCGTCCCGACAGCCAGGACCAGCAAGAACAAGAGTCCGACGACCCAAGGAACATACGAGCGCAAAGGCAGCGGGAGCTGCTTTCCTGCGCTTGTTTGGCGTCCGCGGTTACTTTGGTTGAAGGTCATCGTGTCATACCCCTTGGAACCATCCATCCCTTGCGAAAGAACAGCAGCAAGAGGGCTGCAATCAAGGGCGTCAACCAGTAGCCGCTTTCCGCCCAGCGACGGTTTGCGCCACCTCCACTGGCACTGGCAAACTTCGAAGCGCTGGCCAGTTCCCGAATGTCGGTATCGTCCGCGGCAAGTCGAACGACGCTAGCGTTCACGGCGCGGGCGCCTCCGATCACTGCATCCAGCTCGGGTCCCGGAAACAAGGGGGGCAATAGGCGCACCGCTGTGCCGGAAGACTTCCTCCAGGACGACAAAGGAGCATTCTGCTCCGCCGCAATGCTGTCGGTAATCCACAAAATCGACCCGCCGCCGGCCTCCACCAGGGTCTGATCCGCCAGCTTGAGGGCCTCCGCCGCCACATCGCCAACCACGGGCATGATCTTCGGGTCGAGCGCCCGGGCAAAGGTATCGATAATGCCGCTGTCCTTCGTGGGTGGCATGACGACATGGGCGCTCCCCGCATAGGCAATCAGCGAAGTCTTCGCAGCACCCCGTTCCTTGAGCAGGTCATGGATTTTATCGGTGGCGCGTGCCAGGCGACTGGGTTGAACGTCCTCCGTGGTCATCGAGGGTGAAACCTTCACCACAAGGGCGATGGCGGCGACGTCATCCGCAAAAGGCGCGGGCTCCTGTTTCCAGGTCGGTCCGGCGATGGCGACCACCGTAAGCAGCCAGCCAAGGCCAATGAATTCCAATGGGCCGAAGCGGGATTTCTTCTCCTCCCCGCCCAACAGGGGTGTGAGCAGGTGCGGGGCAACGATGCCGCGCCACAGCTGCTTTGCGTCATTGCGTCGGCGCAGGAGCCACCACAGCAGCGCCGCGGGGCCGAGTGCAAGCAGCCAGGCCGGACGGATGAAATGGAAGGACAAGGGCCATAATGCGGCCAAGGAGAAGGGCGCGAAAGAGGCAAGGACACGACCGGGTGATTCCGTCTTTACCCTTCTTGAGGTCTTCGGCCGCAGAAGCTGGCCAATATGGAGGAGCATCGAGACCATCAAGGCCGCCGCCAACGGCCACCAATAAATGTCGTGTCGGGGACGATGTGAGATCGTTTGCGCCTTACGGGTTTCCAGTTTGTCGAGGCGGCTGTAAATCTCATTCAATTGCTGGGTGTCGGCGGCATGGGCGTAAAGCCCTCCGGTTGTCGAGGCAACCTGCTTGAGCGTGTTTTCGTCCAGCGCGTCCTCACCCACCGCGCGAGGATCGCCAACGGCGACAGTGTGAATAGTGATACCCTTGTCTTTCGCGATCTGAGCGGCCTTCAGGGGCGGCACCTGGCTGGCGGTGTCGTTGCCGTCGGTGAGCGCGATGAGCACGCGTTCCTTGGCCTCGCTGCGATCGAACAGATTGATGGCCAGGCCAATGGCGTCGCCGAATGCCGTTTGCGGCCCGGCCATGCTCACCTGCGCCTCGTCCATGAGCTGGCGGCAGACTTTCAAATCCTCGGTGAACGGCACCTGCACGAACGGAGCGCTCCCAAAGAAAATCAACGCCACGCGATCGCCCTGGCGCTTCGCCAGAAAGGCATCCAGCACTTCCTTCACGGCGGTGAGACGGTCCACCGTCTGGCCACTCGCATTCTTAAAGTCCTTGGTCGCCATCGAGCCGGACAAATCCACGGCCAGAATCAGATCTCGCACGGGTATTTCCTTGGTGACCGGCGGTTCGATGATTTGGGGGCGCGCCAGAGCGAACACTACGCAGATCCAGCAAAAGCACACCGCTAGCCAACGCCACCAACCACCCCGAAGAATCACGGCGCCTTTCAGCGGGCGCTGGCCGCTCTGCTCGGCCAAGCGCGCGAGGAAGGGAACGACCAACCCCTGTCGGGTTTCGCGACGTGCCGGCACGAGCCACCAGACCAGCAATGGCAACGGCAACAGGACGAGCAGCCATGGGTAGGCGAGCGTCAACATGGGTCCTTCTCCGGCAATTGTCCGACAGAAGACCGCGCGGGCATCGGCGGATCATCCGCCGACTCATCGTCCGGCGCGCCTCCTGCCTGCGGTTCAAGCCTGGTGTCGTGAAATTTGATCCAATGGCGAATCGCCTCCACCACGGAGTGGAGTTTCCGCGGATCGAGACTGTCGGCGGTGCGTGGATCGTAGATGGCGTTTTCCAACGTGGCGCCGAGCGCATCGCGGAAACGTGAGCCTCTCGCGGTGTCATCGAGAAACTCAAACCATTTCAGCCCAGTCAGCGTGGCAACGTCTTCGCGCGGGAATGCGGTCACCGCGGTACGTTTCAAGAGTTCCGCAAGGCTCAACAAGGCAGGGCTGCGCAACTCTGCGTTCTGCAAGGCCATTTCATGACGCGCCAGCTCAGCCAGCGCCTCACGACGATAGCGGTTGTGCTGCCGGCGAATGAGTCCTGCGATCAATGCCGCCAGCAGCATGACGACCATCAGCCCCAGCACCCAATACCAGCCCGGCGCGGGCGGCCACCACGGGGCGGGTGCTGGCACGATGATGTCGTGCAGCCGATCGAGGCTAGTGGCGTCGGTGTTCATCGCAGGCGCACTCCCAATTGGCGTCGGACTTGTTCGGCCACGTCCTCGCTCGTGCTCAACGGAAGCACCGGCGTTTCCCGTTGCAGGAGAAACTTTCGCCCTGCGGCACGCTGTTCGGCAAACGTAGCGCGGAAGCGTTCGCGAAAGCCGCGGTTGTTGGTGTCCACCTCCAGTTGCTGGCGGCCGTCGCTGAACACCAACCGCCCGGCGGCAGGCAATTCCACCTCCAAGGGATCGTGGATGAAGGCGAACAGGACATCATTGTGCCAGGCGATGCGCGTGAGCAACTGGCGCGACTCCTCATCGTGGCCGTAAGCGTCACTGATGATGCAAATGAGGCAATCGTGCTTGGCCAGCCGGTCGCAATGCCGGAGCACCTCATTGAACATGCCGGGATTGGCCTGGGCACCGCCGGCCACGGAGAGCTCGTGGTTTTGTTGAACAATCGCGTGGAGAATCCGCATCACCGTGGCCTGGCTGCGCTGCGGGCGGATTTCTTCAATCTTTGAATCGTTGAACACCAAGGCGCCAACGCGGTCTTTCTGAGCCAGCACGCGCCACGCGGCGAGCGCGGCGGCCTCGGCGGCGGTGACGGATTTCATGTTCTTGACGCTGCCGAAAAACATCGTGATGCGCTGATCCACGAGCAGCAGCGTGGCGCGCTCCCGTTCCTCGGTGAAGACGCGGCTGTGTGTCTTGCGCGTGCGCGCCGTGACCTTCCAGTCGATCTGGCGGATGTCATCGCCCATCTGGTAGCGCCGGATTTCCTCGAAGTTCAGCCCGCGTCCACGCAGGCGCGAGGTGTGTCGCCCAGCGAGGAGTGAGTGAACCGGCTGGCGGGGCAGAAAGCTGAAACCACTGGCTCGACGCTGCGACGCGACCAGGTCCGGCAGGCTCGCATAGACGCCGGGCAAGGCAGTGCGAACGGCGGAACGATCGGAACGCGAGGGACCTGAATTCATCCCTTGGCGGTCTGTGCTGTTTTCTTCGAGCGAGCTCATGCGACGGCAACCTGCTTCAGGATTTCATCCAGCACGGTGTCCTTCGTGACGCCTTCGGCTTCGGCCTCGTAGGTCAGGATGAGGCGATGGCGGAGGCAGGCGTGGGCAACCGCTTTCACGTCGTCGGGGGTGGCGGTGTCACGCCCATCCAGCCAAGCGTGGGCACGCGCACCGCGATCCAGGGCCAGGGTGCCGCGCGGGCTCGCGCCGATTTTGATCCACTTGGAAAACGGCGCATCCTTGAAATCCCCTGGACGACGCGTGGCCGCAATCACGGCGACGATATATTTCTCCACGGCCTCGGCCACTTGCACGGCAAGGACTTCCTTCCGCGCGTCAAAAACGATTTGCTCGGCGAGCTTGCCGTCTTCCCTGTCCTTCAAACCGGCGTCTTCGCCACGGACAAGTCTCAGGATCTTCCGTTCATCGTCGTCGCTTGAATAGCCGACGAAGACATGGAGAAGGAAGCGATCCATCTGCGCCTCCGGCAGCGGATACGTGCCTTCCTGCTCAATGGGGTTTTGCGTGGCGAGAACCAGAAAAAGCTCGGGCAGCTTGTACGTTTTTCCTGAAACCGTGACCTGGCGCTCCTCCATGGCTTCCAGCAAGGCCGACTGCGCCTTGGCCGGTGCGCGATTGATCTCGTCGGCCAGGATCAAATTCCCGAAAACGGGCCCTTGCTGGAACTGGAACTTGTCGCCTTCAGCTTCGCCCACATAAATCTCCGTCCCGGTGATATCGCTGGGAAGCAGGTCGGGGGTGAACTGGATGCGGCGAAACTCGCTTTCCAGATTGGCGGCCAGCTTCTTGATGGTGCGCGTCTTCGCCAGGCCGGGCAATCCTTCCATGAGGACATGGCCATTAGCCAACAAAGCGATGAGCAATTGTTCGATAACACGCTCCTGGCCAATGATGGCCTTGGCCATGCGATTCTTCAGATCGAGTATTTGGTTGTGAGTATTCGTAGTGTTCATGCGTCCGACGCTCCAATGAACCATAGGTAGTAAGGGTTTTCTGGATCTTGGGTGAGCAGCCACCTCATGGTTTCCTGCCATCGCAACCGATCCCGTTGGTAGGCGTAAATCCCGGCTTCGTAAAAAGCGATGAGCTTCTGATGCTCGGTTGAGATTTCTCTCTCCGGAATGGCGTCCGCATTGATCAGGGGCGGCGCTGTGCGCAGATCATTCAGCGCCTGCAATGTTGAGATGAATTCGCCCGGCATAACCCATGCGCCGTATTCAATGCGCGGCCGGTTGTCGGTGGTCGGTTGGGCGTTTGCCGCGTAACGTTCCAATCCGGCGCGGTCGGTCACCCAGGTGGCCAGCAAGGCGGCGGGCGAGGCGATGCCCACCTCGCGCAACGCAGCGGCAACCTCCGGTTGATTGAAACGGGCGGCGATACGGCCGGCGTCGAGCTCGATGGGGTCGAGTGACCCGACGAGCAGCATTTCGTGCAGCTCCGTCGTCCACAAGGTGGCGTAGGGAAAGGTGTCGAGAAAGCTGCGGACCAGCGAGCGCGTATCGCCGTCGGTCTGGGTGGGCAGAGGCAACCACTGGGCTACGAGGCCGTTGGTGTGCAACCGGGTGGCTGCCAGTCGGTAAAAGTCCGTGGAGTAAAGGTTGACCACGCCGGCAGCCGAGGGCGGAGGAGGCTCGAGCGTGATGAGATCATAGCTGTCGTCGCTGCGCAGCAGTTCCCGCCGGCCATCACGCAATCGAACGTCAATGCGCGGATCGGTGGCGACGCCATCATTGCCTTCAAACAGTGCCGCGCCACGAACCACGGCGGGCAACAATTCCGCGCAAACCCGTCGTTCCAACCCTGGATAGCGCAGGAGGCTGCCGGTGGTGATCCCGGTGCCGAGACCGATCACCAAGACGTCGCGCGGTGTACCGCGATGAATGATCAAAGGCAGCAAGGCCTGCAAGCGCATATAGCGCAAGGAGGTCATCGAATCGCCGGAATTCGAGACGCCCTGGATATACAGTCGCCGGAAGCGATTCCGTCCCGAACCTTGTTCGATGACGGCCACCGTGCCGGCGGCGCTGGCCTCGTGGAACAGCAGGTGACCATGACGTGCCTCGGCCAAAAGGCGAGCCAGATGATCAGGCCCCAGACTGATTCCCGCCGCGACGACCAAGCCGCCGCAAGCGAAAGTGGCCCACCGCAATCGTCGGGAAACCGATGTTCCCTTGACCACCGCGACGATTCCCACCGTCGCCGCGACGGCGGACATCAGCGCCAAGCTACGTTCCAAACCAAGCCTGGGAACGAGGACGAACCCCGCCAGCAGAGTGCCGGCAATGCCGCCGAGCGTATTCAGCGCAAGCACTCTCCCCGTGTCCCGACCGGAACTAGCCGGTTCAGCAGTCAAACGCAGCGCCGCCGGGAAGGCCGCGCCCAGCAGAAAAGTGGGAACCAGCACAATCCAGCCTGCCGCGACCACAAATCGCGCGGCCATGGCCAGAGATTCCCGCTGCGTCAGGTCGAACATCCAGGTCGCTGCCTTGACCTGAAAGGACGAGAGCCAATGGCCGGCAAACATGACACCCACCAAGCCGGAGAGCCCGACCGCCGCGATGAGTAGCCCCAAACTCCCCCACGGGTCGGTGGTTCGATCCGCGCGGCGCGCATACCAAGCGCTGCCGAGAACGATGCCAACCAGGTAGGTGGCCAGGACGACCGCGAAGGCAAAACTGCGGGTGCTCGTCCATTGCACGATGGCTTGCGACCAGATCACTTCGTAGCCCAATGCCAGACCGCCGATGATGGAATACAAGCCCAAAGCAAGGCGGTTGCGGCGCGAAACCTCGGGTAAGGCGGAAGCCGTTTGGACAGAAACCCGAGCCTCGCGGGAGCGCGCAACGAACAGGGCGATGAGTGCCACGGCGACGTTGATTGTTGCGGCGACAAATGCCGAACCAAGGACGCCAAACAGCGGAATCAACAGGAAGGGGGCGAGCAATACGCCCAGAATCGCCCCTGCGGTATTGGCGGCGTAGAGACGTCCTCCGACAGCGGCCACGCGCGCGGCGGCGTGCGCAACGACACGCATCATCAGCGGAACCGTACCGCCCATCAGGACGGCGGGCAAACCGACCAGCACGAACGGAAGTGCCCAGGCAACCGGGCCGGTGTGAGTTTCCAACCACGCGAACCACGGCGCGGATTGGCCGATCAGCAAAGTTGCCAATACGCCCAGGACACCAATGCCAATTTCCACGAGCGCGTAAAGACGAAGTGGGCGGGCAAGGCGATCTGCACGTCTGCCAAAGCCATAACTGCCAATGGCCAGGCCCGCGAAGAATGCGCTGACGGCCGTTGTCACAGCGAAGACGTCGGCGCCGACCACCAATGACAGTTGCTTTACCCATAACAACTGATAGACAAGTCCGGTAGTACCGGACATCATCAGCAGCAAGACAGCGCCCAGAGTCACGTCACCAGCCGCCTCACGCGCAGCGACGCTGTGAGTGACTTCGAGCGTGAGTCGCTTCTTTTTCGCCATCGCTTCAAACCTGCCAAACTTAAAACACAACATGGCTCGCCGGCCGCAGAGGCTGGCGAGCCATGCGCCAAACACCGCGACCCTATTTCTTCTCTTTCTGCTGTTGCAGTTCCATCTTGAGCTTTTCGACCGCCTGGTCGATCGAGAAGGAGGCTGAACTCTGGCTTGGCGGGTACTCGACGAAGGTCTTCAAGAACTCCGACGCTCGCCGAATTCCTTCGAAGATCAGGTAGACGTTCTGCGTGTTCCACTCATTCCAGTTGTTGGTCGGACCAATGTCGCCGCGCTCGTAGGGATCCATGCGCAGGTTGTAAATCTTGGGTGTGCGCAGGCTGGTGAACGGGTTCCTCCAGATATCGAATCCTCCGACCGCGCGCTGCTCGGCGAAAACGATCTTCCAGGCGGTCGGATTAGCCGCGTCCGGCAGGACGACGTCGTAGCGCATCGACACGAGTTCGCCGTCGTCGTCGAAGTAGTAGTACTCCTCGCGCGCCGACTTGTCGGTCTGACCAGTCAGCAGCGGCAACTGGTTGTAGCCGTCCAAGTGGACCTTGAAGGTCTTGTCGCCGATCTGGGCGCCCTTCAGCAGCCGCTCCTTGATGGTCGTGTCCCCGGCCGCAGCCATCAGCGTCGGGAACCAGTCCAGCCCAGAAAACATCCCGTTGACGATCTCACCAGGCTTGATGTGACCCGGCCATTTGACTATCGCCGGCACCCGGAAGGCGCCTTCCCAGTTGGAGTCTTTCTCGCTGCGGAACGGCGAGCTGGCGGCATCGGGCCAGGTGAAGAGATTCGGCCCGTTGTCGGTGGTGAACACCACGATGGTGTTGTCGGCGATCTTCAAGTCGTCGAGCTGCTTGAGCAACTTGCCGACGTCCTGGTCCATCTCCCACATGCCGTCGGCGTACTCGTTGCCGCGGCCCATGCCCCCCTTGCCGCGGTACGCCTCGCGGACGTGGGTGAAGATATGCATGCGCGTGAAGTTCATCCACACGAAGAAGGGCTTTTGCGCCTTGACCTGGCGATCAATGAAATCCATGCAGGCGGCCGTGGTTTCATCGTCAATGGTTTCCATCCGCTTGACATTGAGCGGGCCGGTATCCGTGACCTTGCCATCGGCAAAACTGTGAATCACTCCGCGCGGGTTGTAGGACTTGAGGAAGTTGGGGTTGTTACTCATCCAGTACGGACGCTCCGGCTCTTCCTCGGCGTTCAGGTGGTAGAGATTGCCGAAGAATTCATCGAAGCCGTGGTTCGTCGGCAGGAACTCATCCCGATCACCCAAGTGGTTCTTGCCGAACTGACCCGTGGCATAGCCGAGGGGCTTGAGCGCCTGTGCGATGGTGATGTCGCGGGCCTGGAGGCCGATCGGGGCGCCCGGCACCCCGACCTTCGTCAGGCCGGTCCGGAACGCGGACTGCCCGGTGATGAACGTCGCGCGCCCCGCGGTGCAACTGTTCTCGGCGTAGTAGTCGGTGAACAAGATGCCTTCCTTGGCGATGCGGTCGATGTTCGGTGTCTTGTAGCCGACCAATCCATGTGTATAGGCACTGAGGTTGGATTGGCCAATATCGTCACCAAAGATGACCAGGATGTTGGGCTTTTTTTCCTCCGCAGCGACCGCGCTGCCGGTAGTGAGCCCCATTGCGGCGAGCGCTGCGATACTCAGCAGGGCTGCCAGTTTCACTTTCATTTTCACTTGCGGACCTCCTCCTATTAAGGCTGGTTGGTTATTAGGAATACAGTGGGTGCTTTCATTGCGAAACGGTTTGGCGCAAGCCGCAGCGCCAGGACCGAACCCGTGGCTTTGAGCCCCGTCACGAGGGGTGATCCTAGGAGCGTTCGTCTGTTGAGTAGCATGAGCGATGTCCTCCAGTTGATGATGCGGTATCAGAATCCCGTGCCCAGGTTGCGGGGCCCGGGGTAAGGGTTGGAGACGGGGGCGCTGAAGAATGGCGCGGAATGGGTGGTGGGCGTTTATCCCAGTCTCGCGGATTTGATCGCGGTGTCGATGGCCTCCAGCAATGCGGTGCCGCGAAACGGTTTGACCAGATGGGCCGCCGCGCCGCGCCGCGCCGCTTCCTCGCTCAGACCCGGCGCGTCATACGCCGTGATCAGGATCACCAGTGGCCTCCCACCCTGCTCGCGCCATGCAGTCAGCAGGTCGAAACCGGACATCGCCGGCAATTTCAGGTCGCAAACCACGCACGCGGCGTCCCCGGCGGCGGCATCCGCCAGCAATGCCTCCGCCGAAGCGTAGGTCACGGTCCGCCAACCGGCGGCGTTCAGCAGGCGTTCGAGCGCCGGCCGCAGGCTGTCGTCATCCTCGACGATGAGAATCTTCTGGCCGATCATTCCCATCGCGAACCTCCTCGCCGACGGACCGGCGGATCAATACAGGAGCGCAAACAGGTGATCGGCTCTTCACCAATGATATGGAATGTCCGACCGAACCGTATGTTTTTTTATTTATCATCTCATCGGGACGGTTCCGAGACTATCGGACGAAAGGGCAATGGAGCTTGCCCGAAAGGGCAAGGGCAAACGTGGCCGCGAGCACGGCCGAGGTCAGTCGGGCAGATGTTGCAGCCGCTCGGCCAGCCGGCCGAGCTCGGCCGCCG
>JAVMKH010000157.1:0-15707 GCA_031732935.1 Candidatus Contendibacter sp. | reverse complement strand
GATCGGGGAAGGCCAGCTTGGCGCCCATCGCCGCCGGCAGGCCGAAACCCATGGTGCCGAGACCGCCGGAATTGATCCATTGGCGCGGCCGGTCGAAATGATAATACTGGGCGGCCCACATCTGATGCTGACCGACGTCGGAGGTGATGATGGCCTTGCCCTCGGTGACCCGGTACAGCTTCTCGATCACGTGCTGCGGCTTGATCACTTCGTCACTGGGTCGATAGCTCAATGATTTCATGGCTCGCCATTCGTCGATCTGCCGCCACCAACGCGCCAGAGCCTCGGCGTCGGGCCGCAGCTTTTCGTCCCGGATCACGTTGATCATCGCCCGCAACACGTTCGATACCGAACCGACGATCGGAATGTCTACCTTGACATTCTTGGATATCGAGGACGGGTCGATGTCTACATGGACGATCTTGGCGGTCGGGCAGAATTTGTCGATCTTGCCGGTGACTCGGTCGTCGAAGCGGGCGCCGATGGCGATCAGCACGTCGCAATGATGCATCGCCATGTTGGCCTCGTAGGTTCCATGCATGCCAAGCATGCCGACGAACTGCTTGTCGGTGGCCGGATAGGCGCCCAGGCCCATCAGGGTGTTGGTGATGGGGTAGCCCAGCAACTGAGCCAGTTCGACCAGTTCCGACGAACCATCGCTCAGGATAACGCCGCCACCGGTGTAGATCATCGGTCGCTTGGCGGACAGGATCATGTCCACGGCTTTGCGGATCTGGCCGGCGTGACCCTTGACGGTCGGATTGTAGGAACGCAGCTTGACCTTCTTGGGATAGTGGTATTCAGCCTTGGCGATGGTCACGTCCTTGGGCAAATCCACCAGTACCGGACCGGGTCGGCCGGTGGTGGCGATATAGAACGCTTTCTTGATGGTTTCGGCCAGTTTGTTGACATCCTTGACCAGGAAATTGTGCTTGACGCAGGGTCGGGTGATACCGACCGAATCCACTTCCTGAAAGGCGTCGTTGCCGATCAGGGCGGTGGGCACCTGGCCGGAAATGATGACCATCGGGATGGAATCCATGTAGGCGTTGGCGATGCCGGTGACGGCGTTGGTGACGCCAGGGCCGGAAGTGACCAGGACCACGCCGGGTTTGCCGCAGGCGCGGGAATAACCGTCGGCGGCGTGCGCGGCGGCCTGCTCGTGGCGGACCAGTACATGCTTGACGTCGTCCTGGTTGTATAGCGCGTCGTAGATGTGCAGCACAGCGCCGCCCGGATAACCGAAAAGATACTCGACGCCTTCTTCCTTCAGGCAGCGAACCAAAATTTCAGCGCCAGTGATGGGTTCCACGGTGTTGGCTCCTCATGGTAGGCAGGGTTGGATGGATGGTGAACCGGCAAGACGAACCGTCGTCGAAGTACGGGGGTATCCGGACGGGTCCAGGAAATGGCATGGCCGGGGCCGCGGCTGGGCGGGGTGGCCGCCGCGCGGCGGGGGTGGACCCCGGCGGGCGCTACCCATCTGAAAACCACCGGTACGCGCTGGGCGCGGGTCTTGCGGGCCGGTTATACTACACAACTTCGTTTTCCAGCAAAATCCCGCCGTGATATCGTGGAAAATACACCGCGTGGCATACTTTCCGCGAACATCCAGGCAATTTGGAGGTAAATCATGTCGAAACGAGCGCTGTGGCTGATCCTGGCGGCGAGTTGCGGTGGAGCGGTGGTCACGACCCAGGCCCAGCAATTCATCTACAAGTGGACTGACGAGCAGGGGATGATTAAATACTCCGAGATGGCGCCGCCTGTTGGCGTGAAATACGAAACAGTGCAGAAATCCAGCGTGCCCGCCGGCACTGAAGTGGACGTGAGCGCCCAGCAGGCCAAGGAACGGGAAGCGTTGGCCCGGGAGCAAGCCAAGCAGAAGGAGAAGACCGAGCAGACGCAGAAGGAGGCCGAGGAAGGGCGCGCCAAGAACTGCGAAATTGCTAAGAAAAACATTGAGGTGTTGCAGGGTCAAGGCCGAGTGGTCAGAACCGACGCCCAGGGCAAGAAGCTTACCCTTGACGCCGAGCAGCGCGCGGTGGAATTGAAAAAGGCCCAGTCGGAACAAGAGTATTACTGCAACCCCTGATCGCTTCCCACGTTTCGCGAGGCGGGATCCATGCGCGTTTCTCACTTTCCATTGTTCACCGTGAAGGAAACCCCGGCCGACGCCGAGGTGGTCAGCCATCAGCTTATGCTGCGCGCCGGCCTGATTCGCAAGCTCGCCGCCGGCGTTTACACTTGGCTGCCGCTGGGCTTGCGCGTGCTGCGCAAGGTCGAGGCGGTGGTGCGCGAGGAGATGAACCGCGCCGGTGCCCTGGAGCTGTTCATGCCCGCTGTACAGCCAGCCGAGCTGTGGCAGGAATCGGGGCGTTGGCAACAGTACGGTCCGGAGTTGTTGCGGATCAAGGATCGACACGAGCGCGAGTTTTGCTTTGGCCCGACGCACGAGGAAGTAATCACTGATCTGTTTCGTCGTGAAATCAAGAGTTATAGGCAACTGCCGATCAATTTTTACCAAATACAGACCAAGTTCCGCGATGAAATCCGGCCGCGTTTCGGCGTGATGCGGGCGCGGGAATTCCTGATGAAGGATGCCTACTCCTTCCACCTCGATCAGGCTTCGTTGCAGGAAACCTACGATGCCATGCACGCGGCTTACGTGCGTATTTTCACCCGGCTGGGCCTGAAGTTTCGCGCGGTGCTGGCGGATAGCGGTAGTATCGGCGGGGCGCGCTCGCAGGAATTCCATGTGCTGGCCGATTCCGGCGAAGACGCCATCGCGTTCTCCACCGAAAGCGACTATGCCGCCAATGTTGAATTAGCCGAGGCGGTCACGCCCCAGGAAACACGGCCCGCGCGCGCCGAGGCGATGCGGAAGGTCGCGACGCCCGGCAAGCGCACCATCGCCGAGGTGAGCGACTATCTCGGTATCCCTCCCCGACAGATCCTCAAGACCATTGCGATCGTCCACGGTGACGCCATGAGTTTGCTCTTGCTGCGCGGCGATCACGAACTGAACGAAATCAAGGCGCGCAAGATTCCCGGCTTGGCTGATTTTCGGTTCGCCACCGACGAAGAGATCGAACGCCATCTGCGATGCCGACCCGGCTATATTGGCCCGGCCGGCATTCCGTCTGAAATCAGTGTTGTGGCGGACCGTGCGGTGTTGGTGATGAACGATTTTGTGTGCGGTGCGAACGAACCGGGATTTCACTGGACTGGCGTGACTTTCCGGCGCGATCTGCCGGAACCGGCCCAAGCGTTCGACCTGCGTCAAGTCGTCGAGGGCGATCCCAGCCCGGATGGCCAGGGGGTGCTGCGCATCGCGCGTGGGATCGAGGTGGGCCACATTTTCCAGCTTGGAACCAAGTACAGCGCCGCGATGCAGGCTGAAGTGTTGAACGAACACGGTCAGGCGGAGACCGTGACCATGGGCTGTTACGGTATTGGCGTGTCGCGGGTGGTGGCTGCCGCCATCGAGCAAAATCACGACGAGCGCGGCATCATTTGGCCGGCGGCGATGGCACCGTTCCAGGTCGCGGTAGCCCCGATTGGCGCTGGCCGTTCCGCCGCCGTGCGCGAGGCAGCCGAGGCACTGTACCGGGAATTGCGGGCGGCCGATATCGACACCCTTCTGGATGATCGCGAGGTCCGGCCTGGCGTGATGTTCGCTGATCTGGAACTGATCGGTATTCCGCATCGGGTGGTAATCAGCGAACGCAATCTGGCGGCGGGACAGGTGGAGTATCGCGGCCGGCGCGACACCGACAGCACCTTGATCGCGCGGGAACGGTTGTTTGACGAGTTACGAGAGCGATTGGCGGCGGAACATGGCTAACCCTGTGGAGTTATCCACAGGTTCTGTGGATAACTCTGTGGATAACTTTGACGCAGCGTGTATAAATGGATGTTGCCGCTAGGGGAACGATGGCTTGATGATTATTTGATCAATCCATATTTGTTATTTTTTTCAGTAGCTTGCATGTAAGCCTTGGAATCTGACGAAGATTTTTCGTCAGACTGGCGCAGGAAACCGCTCGGTGCCGAGCCGCGCACAAGCCTGTGGATAAGTCAAGGCCGGCGATGAAAATAATGCGGCCTTCAATCGATTCGAAAATCGTGGTGATCCTGGTAAGGCAGCGCTTCGTAGTGAACATCGCTTACCCGAGCGAGTTGCGGACCCTGCCACAGCCAATTGCGCAGCGCGTTGACGGCTCTTTCCTCGCCGCAAGCCAGTACCTCCACCCGCCGATCCGGCAGGTTGCGAACATAACCCGTGACGCCCAACCTCAAGGCTTGTTCGACGGTGGCATAGCGGAAACCAACGCCTTGGACACGACCGCTGACTTGACAACGCAGGCAAAGGGTTTTCACGAAACCTCCTCAGGGTTGGGGATGGCTTGAGGTCGCTGCCTTGGGTCCGGGCCAACCGCCGGTGCGTTCCAGTTCGGTCAATCGTTCGGCCAACAAGGCGGCGTTCACCGCGCCCAGGTGGGTATGGGCGAGGGTTCCGCTAGGGGATATCAAAAAAGTAGTCGGCAATCCCTTGAGCGGAAAACCTGGCATTGGTTGGCCAGCGCTCAGCACGATGGGAAAGGTCACGCCCAGTCGCTTCACGAAGGAGCGAATTTCGCCAAGGGCGAGATCCTCAAAATTGACGCCGATGACCACGGCGCGATCATGCTGGGTTTGGTGGAAGGATTCCAGTTCGGGCATTTCCAGCAGGCAGGGCGCACACCAACTGGCCCAGAAATTCACGATCACCCACTGGCCGTGAAAATCGGCCAGCCGCACCGGCCGGCCATCAAGGCCGGGCAGGGTAAAATTCAGTCCCGCGGATCCTCCGGCGGAGGGAATCAATGCCAGCATCAGCACCAAAAGTAGCGGTCGGCAACCCGGGTTGAACGAGGAGGAGGCGGCGGGGGCGAGCATGGCGGATCGTGGGGCTAGTGGAAGTGGAGGCGCGAGGTTCCTGGTCAGGGCTCGGTACTTGGAGTCGCCTGCTCGCGCGCCTTGATGGCGGTGTCGCGGGCATCCAGCGCGTAGCGGCGGGCTTCGCCGTAGGCGCCGGCTTCCAGCTGCTCCTGCGCTTCCCGCAGCAAACGCCGAGCCGCCAGCAGGGTGTTGGGCGAGCGTTGCGCCGCCCCGGACGCCTCAGCCGAATGGATCGCTTGACGGGCATCGCTCATCTCCTGCACCGGCGCGGTGGCGCAGGCCGTCAGCGCCAGCAGGCTGAAAGCGGATGGAATCAGCTTGGTCATCAATCGCGTGGCGGTCCAGGGAACCACGGTTAATATCGGCGCTCGATCAGGTGCGGAGTTACCATCAAAAAAATTATATAGCATCAAAGGGGTCTTATGGCAGGCATTCTCCATCGGGAGAATGAAGCTAGGATTAACGTGGGTGACTGGGTAACCGGTTGCGGTCGAAATCGAGGAACGCGTTGGAGCACGAAACAGTGGCGGAGATTCTCGTTCTGTACTACAGCCGCACTGGAGATACCGCTGAAATGGCGCGCCAAGTGGCCCGGGGCGTGGAAGAGGTTGAAGGCATGGTAGCCCGGCTGCGCACCGTGCCGCCGGTCTCGACCGTGTGCGAGGCGGTCGAGGACGAGGTTCCCTCCACGGGTCCGCCCTACGCCAGCCTGGACGATTTACGAGAATGCATCGGCTTGGCCCTGGGTAGCCCCACCCGCTTCGGCAACATGGCGGCGCCCCTCAAATATTTTCTGGATTCCACGGGCGAGCTTTGGCTGAAAGGGACGCTGTCCGGTAGGCCGGCGGCGGTGTTCACCTCGGCCTCGACCCTGCATGGCGGCCATGAATCCACCTTGCTGACCATGATGGTGCCACTGCTGCATCATGGGATGGTGCTGGTGGGAGTGCCCTTTACCGGGACGGCGTTGAGCGTGACCCGTGGTGGTGGCACACCCTACGGACCGAGCCACTGGTCGGGCTCGGAATCCCGGGCGGCGCTGGATGGCGAAGAGAAGCGAATTGCCCGGCTGCTGGGGCGGCGGCTGGCCGACATTGCGCGGCGGTTGGCATCGACATGATCCAGCTTTGGCGAGCGGTCGCGTTGATCGGCTATTTTGGGCTGTTCGGGCTGTTGTTGCTCTGGCTGGCGTGGCTGGAACCGCCAACTCACTTGCCGGTTGCCTTGGCTCTGATTCTGTGGGTGGGGCCATTGTTGTTTCCAACGCGCGGTTTGCTCGATGGCCGGCGCTATACTCATGCTTGGACCAGTTTTCTAGCCCTGTTCTACTTGGTGTTTGGGGTTTTCCACGCTGCCGGGCCGATGATGCGGCCTTGGCTGGCTTGGCTAGACATCGGGTTCAGCGCGCTGCTGTTTCTGGGCGCGGTTTTTTATGTTCGCACCGGTGGACGGTCCAGTGCGCGGGCGGATGGTCCTGGCCCGGATTCGTCGATCGTTGGCCCTACGGAAGGTGGTTGACCGAAAGGTGGGCGGCGGCGAATCAGATATTTGCCGCTTGCCAAGTATTCATTATTGGTGTTATATTATTTTTCTCTGATGCGGGGTGGAGCAGTCCGGTAGCTCGTCGGGCTCATAACCCGAAGGTCGTAGGTTCAAATCCTGCCCCCGCTACCATACCTTCTTTTTAAGGAAGCCCGTCAAGGGCTTTTTTTATGCGGCCGGTTCCAGTGCCATCCTGGCTAGCGAGCGTTTGTGGGGTTGCGCCAGGAATGGCTCCCGGTTTCGCCCGCCAGAGGCGGGCGCTGCGGTGAGCCAGTCGGGTTGACGAGCGAGTGGGCCGCCGGCCCATTTTTTTTTGTGGTGGTCAAAGTGCGTCAAGACTTGAAGACGCTCAAACGGATGTTAACCGCCGTGGTGGAGGCCATGGGTTATGAAGTGGTGGGCGTGGAATTTCATCCCGGCCGCGATAGTGCCCTGTTGCGGATTTATATCGATGGCGAGAACGGTATCGGCCTGGATGACTGCCAGCGCGTCAGCCATCAGCTAAGTGGCGTGCTGGAGGTCGAGGATCCGATCGCTGGGCGATATACCCTGGAAATCTCATCGCCCGGACTGGATCGCCCTCTGTTCGAGGCTGCGCATTTCGACCGCTTCGCCGGTTCCAAGGTGCGCCTTCACCTGCGGGACTTACTGGACGGACGACGGAAACTGGTCGGGCGGCTGGTCGGGATGCGCGACGGTGACGTAGTGATCTTGGATGGCGAAGGTCGGGAGTGGCGGGTGCCGCTCGAGTGGATCGCAAAGGCCCGACTGGCGCCCGAACTTTAGGACGGGATGAGAGCGTGCGGATCCGGCGAGGAGGCAGAACGCCATGCGTGGTAAAGAGAGCAAAGAAGGCAACAAAGAAATTCTGCTGGTCGTGGATGCCGTTTCCAACGAAAAAGGCGTCAACAAGGAAATTATTTTTGGCGCGCTTGAGTTGGCGCTGGCGTCGGCGGCCAAAAAACGCTATGCCGGCGATCCCGATCTGCGGGTAGCCATCAATCGGCGCACCGGTGGCTATGAAACCTTCCGGCGCTGGTTGGTGGTGGCCGACGCCGCGCAAATCGACAACCCGGACCGGCAGATGGCCCTGGATCAGGCACGCCAATTGCAAACTGATGCACAGGTTGGCGCACAGGTCGAAACGCCCCAAGAGAACGCCGATTTCGGGGGACGCATCGCGGCCCAGACCGCCAAGCAGGTCATCGTCCAGCGGGTTCGAGACGCCGAGCGCGCTCAGATCGTGGAGGCTTACCTGCATCGCAAGGGTGAGTTGATCGGCGGCGTAGTTCGGCGCCTGGAACGAGGCGACGTCATTCTCGACATCGGCGGTAACGTTGAGGCCAAAATACCCCGCGACGAATTGATCCCTCGTGAGTCGTTCCGGATCGGCGAGCGGGTGCGGGGCTACCTCAAGGATGTGCGTACCGAAAGTCGCGGTCCACAATTGTTCGTCAGCCGGGTGGCGCCGGAATTTTTGATCGCCTTGTTTACGTTGGAAGTACCCGAGATCAACCAGGGCATCATCGAGATCAAGGGCGCCGCCCGCGATCCCGGTTCGCGCGCCAAGATCGCGGTCAAGAGTAAGGATGCCCGCATCGATCCCATCGGCGCCTGCGTGGGCATGCGCGGCGCCCGCGTGCAGAGCGTGACCAACGAACTGGCCGGCGAGCGGGTGGATATTGTGCAGTGGCATGACGACCCGATCCGCTTTGTCATGAACGCGATGTCACCAGCCGAGGTGGAGTCGATCATCGTGGATGAGGATGCGCATGGCATGGACATCATCGTTGCCGACGAAAAACAATTGGCTCAGGCCATCGGCAAGGGTGGCCAGAATGTGCATCTGGCCAGTCGCCTAACCAGCTGGACCCTGAACGTGATGACGCGGACCCAGGCGCAGGCTCAGCGCGGTCAGGAGGATGCGGGTCTGCAACGGATGTTCATGGAACAACTGGGCGTGGACGACGAAACCGCCGCGATCCTGGTGCGTGAGGGCTTCGCGGGCTTGGACGAAGTCGCTTACGTACCCGCGCACGAGATGCTGGAGATTCCCGAATTCGACGCCGAGATCGTCGAGGAGTTGCGAGGGCGCGCGCGCGACGTGTTGCTGACGCGCGCGATCGCCGCCGAGGAACAGCTTGGCGGCGCCCAGCCGTCCGAGGCCTTGTTACGGATGGAGGGGATGGACGAGGATCTGGCTTTTACGCTGGCGAGCGGCGGTATCGTGACGATGGAGGATCTGGCGGAATTGTCGGTGGACGATCTTAACGAGATCGCCGGATTGGATGACGAACGGGCCGCGAAGTTGATCATGACGGCGCGCGCGCCTTGGTTTTCGAAGAACGAGCGGTAGGGCGGGCTTATCCCGGGGGTGTTGAATGACGGATGTAACGGTCAAGCAGTTTGCGACGGTCGTCGGCATACCGGTGGATCGCCTGTTGGAACAGTTTACCGAGGCTGGTATTCCGGTCGCCGGGGCGGATGCCGCGATCACGGAGAAACAGAAGCTGGATCTGCTGGCGCACCTGCGCAAAAGCCACGGCAACCGATCGGCGCCGGGTGCGGCGGAGCCCAGAAAAATCACGCTCAAGCGCAAGACCCACAGCGAAATCAAAATGGCCGGCGGCGCGGCCGGACAAGTCAAGACGGTCAGCATCGAGGTGCGCAAGAGGCGCACGTATGTCAAGCGCAGCTTGGTCGAGGACGAACTCCCCCGTCGCCCCGAGCCAGGGATTCCGATCGAGGCGCCGGTTGTCGTCGCCCTGGAAGTCGGTGAACCGATACGCGCTTCGGAAGTGACCGAGCAAATTCCTTCTGTTCAGATGGAGCAGCCCCCCTTCGAGGAGACGGTTGGTTCGCCGGTTGTGGAGGCCACCGATTCCCGCACGCCAGACACGGAAGTGAGCATGGTCTCCCGGTCGGCCGAGGAAACGCCTCCCGCCCGAATGGAAAGCGAGGAACCCGCCCCTCGCCCACTTGAGGCGGTGGTGGTCCGTCGCGCCCCAGCGGAAGAGCCACCCCGCCCCGTCGAGAGCGGAGTGCCTCGACGCCGACCGGAGGACCAGACCCGGCGTCCGACCGAGTTGGGCGCGCGCCGCCGGTCGGACGCGCCCGACGAACGCCGCAAACCCACGGATCGTCCGGTGGTTGCCCGATCCACCGAGGCCCGGGGGCGCAAGCCGGCCGAGCCCGGCCCGGCGCCGCACCCGGCTCCACGCCGGGCCGACGCCAGTGGCGCTGGGCCGGTTTCCGGGATCAAGCCGCCGTCAGTGGCCGTGGTGGACGCCAAGACCAGGAAGCGTCCCGAGGGCGCTCCGGCCAAGCGCCGCGGGGAGGCCGAATCACCGCGGCGACGAGAGGTGGAAACCGAGATGGAGCGTCTGTCCCGGCCGGGACGCAGCGATCAGGCTGTCTTCGACCGGTCCGATCGAAGACGGCCTCGAAAGGCCAAGAGCCCCAAAACCGCCGCGCCCGCTCCGCGTCATGGTTTTGCCAAGCCCACCGCGCCGGTGGTGCGCGAGGTGACCCTGCCCGAAACCATCAGCGTCGCCGACTTGGCCCAAAAGATGTCGGTCAAGGCTACCGAGGTCATCAAGGTGCTGTTCAAGATGGGGATGATGGTCACCATCAACCAGGTGGTCGACCAGGAAACCGCCGCGCTGGTCGTCGAGGAAATGGGGCATACCTACAAGCTGCTCAACGAAAATGCGTTGGAGCAGGAATTGACCGTCGGGACCGGCGGCGAGGCGGTGCCGCGCCCGCCAGTGGTGACGATCATGGGTCACGTGGATCATGGCAAAACTTCGTTGCTCGATTACATCCGCCGGACCCGGGTCGCGGCTGGCGAGGCGGGTGGCATCACCCAACACATCGGTGCGTACCATGTGAGTACGCCAAAGGGGGTGGTCACCTTCCTCGACACGCCGGGTCACGCCGCGTTCACCGCCATGCGTGCCCGCGGTGCCAAGGCGACCGATGTCGTGGTGCTGGTGGTGGCAGCCGATGACGGCGTGATGCCGCAAACGATCGAGGCGATTCAGCACGCCCGCGCTGCTGGGGTGCCGATCGTGGTGGCGGTCAATAAGATGGACAAGTCCGGTGCCGATCCGGAGCGGGTCAAGAGCGAACTGTCGGCGCAGGGCGTCATTTCCGAGGAGTGGGGCGGCGAAACTCTGTTCACTTATGTGTCCGCCAAGAGCGGCATGGGCGTGGACGAATTGCTGGACAAGATTCTGGTGCAGGCCGAGGTGCTGGAACTGAACGCACCGGTGGACGGCTTGGCCAAGGGCGTGGTGATCGAGTCGCGGCTGGACAAGGGCCGTGGCCCGGTGGCGACCGTGCTGGTGCAGAGCGGCACCCTGCGCAAGGGCGACGTGATCCTGAGTGGCCTGGAATATGGGCGGGTGCGCGCCATGCTCAACGAGACCGGTCAGAACGTCAGCGAAGCTGGCCCCTCCATTCCAGTGGAAATTCTTGGCCTGTCCGGCACGCCCAAGGCGGGCGACGACGTGATCGTGGTCGCCGACGAACGCAAGGCCCGCGAAATCGCCCTGTTCCGTCAGGGCAAGGCCCGCGAGGAGCAAACCCGCAAGCCGGTGCTGGATATCGATGGTATCTCCAAGCAATTCGAGGCGGGGGAAATCAGCGTTCTCAACGTGGTGCTGAAAGCCGACGTGCAGGGTTCCGCCGAGGCTATCGTCGATGCGCTGACCCGGCTGTCCACGTCGGAAGTGCAGGTCAAGATCGTCGCCAGCGGCGTCGGAGGCATCAACGAGTCCGATGTGAATTTGGCCAAGACCTCGGGCGCCATTCTGATGGGGTTCAA
This sequence comes from Candidatus Contendibacter sp., assembly GCA_031732935.1. Lineage (GTDB taxonomy): Bacteria > Pseudomonadota > Gammaproteobacteria > Competibacterales > Competibacteraceae > Contendibacter. Next base: position 4,393 of record JAVMKH010000157.1, on the reverse strand, counting down.
CGTGCGCGCCGACAACGTCGCCAAGAAACAAGCCGACGAGGAAGGGCTGAAGCTGCACTACTACAGCGTGATCTACGAACTGATCGACGATGTGAAGCGCGCCATGATCGGTATGCTCAAGCCGGAGTTCAAGGAGCAAATCATCGGCTTGGCCGAGGTGCGAGGCGTGTTTCGCTCGCCTAGGTTCGGGGTGGTGGCCGGCTGCATGGTCGTGGACGGGGTTGTGCGCCGCAACAACCCGATTCGGGTGTTGCGCAACCATGTCGTGATCTTCGAGGGCGTGCTAGATTCGTTGCGGCGGTTCAAGGACGACGTCAGCGAGGTGCGCGCCGGCATGGATTGCGGGATGGGCGTGAAGAACTACAACGACATCCGCGAGAACGATCAGATCGAGGTGTTCGAGCGGGTGCAGGTGCAACGCACGCTATAAGCGCGTGAATGGAGCGAAGCTGAACAATGGCCAATAGCGCCGCCCCACGCCCCCGCCGAATCGGCGAGCAGATTCGCCGCGATCTGGCGGAGTTGATCCGCGCCGAACTGCGCGATCCACGCTTGACCCTGGTCTCCACCACCAGCGTTGAGGTGAGCCGCGATCTGGCGTATGCGCGGATTTACGTTACCGCCGTGTGCGAGCCGGGCGAACGAGCCGAATTGGTGGCCGAGCTCAATCAAGCCGCGCCGCTGCTGCGCCGGGGATTGGGACAACGGCTGCGCACCCGTACTGTGCCGAAACTGGAATTTCGCTACGATGAGACCGTGGAGCGCGGCGCGCGACTGTCGGCCTTGATCGACGCGGCCGTGGCCGCCGATGCCGAACGGCATCACACCGACACCGGTTCGGAAGATCGCGAGTGATTGACCGCCGTGATCGCCGCCCCGTGAGCGGCGTGCTGCTCTTGGACAAGCCGGTCGGTTGGACGTCCAACGCCGCCTTGCAGGCGATCAAGCGGCTATACCAGGCGCGAAAAGCCGGCCATACGGGTAGTCTCGATCCGCTGGCCAGCGGGTTGTTACCGATCTGCCTGGGCGAGGCCACGAAGCTGTCGGGGTTGTTGCTGAACGCCGACAAGACGTACCGCTTCACCTGTCGGTTGGGGGTGACCACCGCCACCGGCGATGCCGAGGGCGAGATTCTCGTTACCCGACCGGTCGGCTCGCTGAGCCGGGAACAGGTAGAGATCGCGTTGCGGCGCTTCACCGGCGCGATCCAACAGACACCGCCGATGTACTCGGCGCTCAAGCGCGATGGCCAGCCGCTGTACAAGCTGGCGCGCAAGGGCATCGAGGTTGAGCGCATCCCGCGCGAGGTGACAGTTCACGACCTGCGGTTGTTGCGGCTGGGTGGCGGCGAATTGGAATGCGAGTTGCGCTGTTCCAAGGGTACCTACGTGCGGGTCCTGGCCGCCGATCTCGGCGAGGCGCTGGGCTGCGGCGCTCACATCACCGGGTTGCGCCGCATGGCGGTGGAGCCTTATGACGCTAGGCGAATGGTGACGCTGGAGATATTGCGTGCGCGGGCCGAACAGGGTCTGACGGCGCTAGATGAAGTATTGTTGCCAGCGGACAGCGCGCTGCCGGATTGGCCAGCGGTGTGGGTACGCGGCGATGCCGCTTTTTACCTGCGCCAGGGCCAGCCGGTTTTGGTTCCGCGCGCTCCGACCCAGGGTTGGGTGCGATTGTACGAAGGCGAGGAACGGTTTCTCGGTATCGGCGAGATTCTCGACGATGGCCGGGTCGCGCCACGCCGACTGTTGCTCTAAACCGTTGAGCCTGGGGGTTTGCTTGTTGATTGTTGCCGCCAGGGTTAATATTTTTCGTTGAGTTTGTTTGGCTGATCGAATTTGAATTGGAGTTTTTCATGCCCCTCAACACTGAACAGAAGTTTCAGATCGTGCGGGATTATCAGCGCGACCCCGCCGATACCGGCTCGCCGGAAGTCCAGATCGCGCTGTTGACCCATCGCATCAATGGCTTGCAGCCGCACTTTGGCGAGCATAAGAAGGATCATCATTCCCGACGCGGATTGCTGAAGATGGTCAACCAGCGCCGCAAGTTGTTGGATTACCTTAAGAGGAAAGACCTGCAACGCTATCAGGGTCTGATCAGCCGCCTCGGCCTGCGTCGCTGAGGTTTTCCATCGCTCTTTCGCCGCATAGGACGCTTTCGTGACGCCCATCAAGAAGACATTTCAGTACGGTCAGCATGCCGTGACCCTGGAGACGGGCGAAATCGCCCGGCAGGCCAGTGGCGCGGTGATGGTCAACATGGCCGACACCGTGGTGCTGGTCACCATGGTTGCCGCCCGGGAAACCGAGGAAGGTCGGGATTTTCTGCCGCTGCGGGTGGATTACCAGGAACGCAGCTACGCGGCTGGCCGCATTCCCGGCGGTTTTTTCCGACGCGAGGGGCGTCCATCCGAGAGCGAAACCCTGACCGCCCGGCTGATCGACCGCCCGCTGCGCCCGTTGTTTCCCGACGGCTTCACCCACGAATTGCAGATCGTCGCTACCGTGCTGTCATTGAACAGTCAGGTGGACCCGGAAATTCCGGCGATGCTGGGTGCCTCGGCGGCGGTGGCGCTGTCCGGCGTCCCATTCAATGGCCCGATTGGCGCGGCCCGGGTCGGTTACCACAACGGCCAATACGTGTTGAACCCGACTCGCAAGGAACTGAAAACCTCGCAACTGGATTTGGTGGTGGCCGGCACCGAGCGCGCGGTGCTGATGGTGGAGTCCGAGGCGCAGGAGTTGCCCGAAGAGGTGATGCTCGGCGCGGTGGTGTTCGGTCACGAGCAGATGCAGGTGGCCATTCGCGCCATCAATAATTTGGTGGCCGAGGCGAGCATCCAGCCGTGGAACTGGCAACCGCCGGCCGGCGACGCGATGCTGGCCAAGGCAGCCCGCACCGCCGCCGAACATGCCTTGACCGAGGCGTACCAGATCGCCGAAAAGCTGACCCGCCAGCAACGGGTCGGCGAGATTCGCAATCAACTGATCGCGCAACTGTTGGCCCAGGAACCGGAACGCTGGACTACACAGGCGATTGAAAGCGCGTTCACGGCGCTGGAAAGCGAAATCGTGCGTGGACGCATCCTGTTGGGCCAGCCGCGCATCGATGGCCGCGACACCCACACCGTGCGGCCGATCACCGTCCGGGTCGGCGTGTTGCCGCGCACCCACGGTTCGGCGCTGTTCACCCGAGGCGAAACCCAGGCGCTGGTGGTCACGACGCTCGGCACCGACCGGGATGCGCAGATCATCGATGCCATCGAGGGCGAGTACCGTCAGCCGTTCCTGTTGCACTACAACTTTCCGCCCTATTCGGTCGGTGAGATCGGTCAGGTCGGCAGCCCCAAGCGTCGGGAGATCGGCCATGGCCGATTGGCCAAGCGCGGCGTGCAGGCGGTGATTCCCAAGCCCAGCCAGTTTCCGTACACGGTGCGGGTAGTGTCGGAAATCACCGAATCCAACGGTTCCAGTTCGATGGCGTCGGTCTGCGGCGCCAGCCTGGCGCTGATGGACGCCGGCGTGCCGATCAAGGCGCCGGTGGCCGGTATCGCCATGGGCCTGATCAAGGAAGGAGACCGCTTCGCGGTGCTGACCGACATCATTGGCGATGAGGACCATCTGGGCGACATGGATTTCAAGGTGGCCGGCACTACCGACGGCGTCACCGCCCTGCAAATGGACATCAAGATCGACGGCATCACCCGCGAGATCATGGAGAAGGCGCTGGCCCAGGCTCGCGAGGGACGGCTGCACATTCTCGGCAAGATGAGCCAAGCCATCGTCAAGCCGCGCCAGGAATTGTCCGAATACGCGCCACGCTACACGACCCTGCGCATCAACCCAGAGAAGATCCGCGACGTGATTGGCAAGGGTGGCGTTACCATCCGAGCCATCACCGAAGAAACCGGCGCCACCATCGACATCAGCGACGACGGCGTGGTCAAGATTGCCGCTGTGGACAAGGCCGCCGGCGATGAGGCGCGACGCCGCATCGAGCAGATTACCGCCGATGTCGAAGCGGGTCAGGTTTACGAGGGCAAGGTGGTCCGGATCATGGACTTCGGCGCGTTCGTGGCGATTCTGCCGGGCCGCGACGGCATGGTGCATATCTCGCAGATTTGCGAGGAACGGGTGCAGAGCGTCAGCGACAAGCTGGCGGTTGGCGACGTGGTCAAGGTCCGGGTGATGGAAATCGACAAGCAGGGTCGCATCCGCCTGACCATGAAGGGTTTGAACTGAGTTTTTGAAGCGACTGGCTAAGGATGACTTGCCTTGGCAGGGTCGCTTCGGATAGCCTTACCAACCCTGCCGCGTGAGGCGGGGCAATATCTGGAGAGATGGCCGAGCGGTCGAAGGCGCAGCACTGGAAATGCTGTTTAGGGGTA
>JAVMKH010000156.1:0-3055 GCA_031732935.1 Candidatus Contendibacter sp. | reverse complement strand
CTGAGCGCTGCGAAGGTTCGCACCGCGCTCCACGACTTAGAGCGCCTGGGCATCGCCAGCAACGACACCGTCCTGACCGCCTTTGTCCACGCCGGGGTGGAACGCGCGTCGCGGAAACGCTTGGAGGACACCGAAACGCTCGAAGAGGCGTTGCTCGACGAACTAAGGCAGTCGGCGCCCGACTTGGGGAAAGGCGATGCCGCCGTGCTGCATCTACGCCATGCGACCCAGCACCTCAAGGACGCGGGCCAACCCAACGCGCTGCCCGAACAACTCTGGCGCATCGTTAAAAGCCTCTCTCTCGACGGTCGGAACGAAGAGGGCGGCTTGGGTAGTTTGCACTTGCGTCGGCTGGACGCGGAGACGGTGTGCGTGACCCTACGGCGGGAATGGTCGAAAGTAGCTCAAATCGCCCGACTGCGGCGCGCGGCGGCCGGGCGGTTGTTGGAACACTTGCTCGGCTGTTTACCACCGGGGACCCGAGGCACGGACCTTCTCGCCGAGACGACTCTAGGCAAGTTGATGGCCGTTCTCGAAGGCGATGCGCTCCTGAGGGCGGAAATGAGAGATCCGCCCAAGCTGCTCGACCGTGCCTTGTTATGGCTGCACGAGCAGGAGGTGATCCGCCTCAACAAAGGGTTGGCGGTTTTTCGCCCGGCGATGACCATCCGGCTCGGGCAGGAAAAGCGTGGCTTCCTGAAAGCCGACTTCGTACCGCTGAAACTGCACTACGACGAACAGGTGGTGCAGATTCACGTCATGGCGGAGTACGTCCAGCGCGGACTCAAGGCCATGGCGGAGGCGCTGCGTCTGGCGGTCGATTACTTCAGGCTGCAACGCGAGGAGTTCCTAAGCCGCTGGTTACCGGAGCGGGAGAAAGAGCTGGGCCGGCAGACGACGCCAGAGTCCTGGCGGGCCATCGTGGAATCCCTCGGCAATTCTGTGCAACAAAGGATCGTTGCCGACGACCGAGAACAGGCCAACGTATTGGTATTGGCCGGCCCCGGATCGGGCAAAACCCGCGCACTGGTGCATCGCATCGCTTATCTGGTACGGGTTAGACGGGAAAACCCGCGCGGCATTCTGGCGCTTGCCTACAATCGTCATGCGGCAGTGGAAATCCGACGCCGCCTTGCCGACCTGATCGGCGACGATGCCGGAGGCGTTACCGTTCTCACCTGTCACGCACTGGCCATGCGGTTGACCGGCGCGAGCTTCGCCGGGCGCGCCGCCTCGATCAACGACGCCTCGTTCAAGGCGGTGCTGCGGCAGGCAGTAGCGCTGCTGAAAGGCGAGGGCTTACCGCCGGAGGAAGCCGACGAACAGCGGGAACGGCTGTTGGCCGGATTTCGCTGGATTTTGGTGGACGAGTATCAAGATATCGGCCCGGATCAGTACGAACTGATCTCGGCGTTGGCCGGCCGTACTCTCCAGGACGAAGCTGGCCGGATCAGCCTGTTCGCAGTGGGTGATGACGACCAAAACATTTACGCCTTCGACGGGGCATCGGTCGAATTCATCCGCCGCTTCGAGGCCGATTACACGGCCAAGCCCGTTTATTTGATCGAGAATTATCGTTCCACCGCCCACATCATCGCCGCAGCCAACTGCCTGATCGATCCCGCGCGCAACCGCATGAAAGCCGGACACCCGATCACTATCAACCGCGTTCGAGCGAAAGCCTCCGCCGGTGGTAACTGGCAAAGCCTGGACCCGATCACGCGGGGCCGGGTTCAAGTATTACCGGCCGGCGACAACGCCGTGACCCAAGCGGTAGCGGTCATGACCGAACTGCGGCGCTTGGCTGGACTGGCACCGGACTGGAATTGGGGCCGGACTGCGGTCATCGCTCGCAAATGGGAAGTTCTGGAGCCGCTACGCAGCTATTGCGAACTTCACGACATTCCGGTCCAGATGGCCGACGAAGAAACGCCGCACTTCTGGCGGTTGCGAGAAACCCAGGCTCTGGTCGAATGGCTGCATGCAAGCAAAATCAATCTGTTGAGCGCCGGCACCCTCAAAAAATGGCTTGATGGCAAAGGTCCCGGTTGCTGGTGGACGTTATTGCGGGAAGCGGTGGACGAGTATGCCTTGGAAACCAGCGGCGCGGAGTTACCGAACGGCCATTTTACGGAATGGCTGGCCGAATGGGGCCGAGAAGTACGCCAGCGGCAAACCGGATTGCTGCTGCTCACCGCCCATCGCGCCAAAGGCTTGGAGTTCGATCAGGTGGCGGTGCTGGACGGAGGCTGGGCCAAGGTCGGTCGCGATGAAGACCTCGACGCGCCGCGCCGGCTTTACTATGTGGCCACGACCCGCGCCAGAAAAAGTCTGACGCTGGCACGTTTCGACGGGCGTCACCCGCTGCTGGACGCCTTACCGAAAACCCCAAGCATTTTCCAGCGAGCGCCCACTTGCCTGCCGCAGCCAGCACCGGAGCTGGCGCGCCGCTATCAGCGACTCACATTACGAGACGTGGATTTGGGCTTTGCTGGTCGTCATACGGCCAACAATCCCGTGCATGCGGTTATCACGGCGCTGTCCACTGGTGATCGCCTTCGGTTGCGACCGGCAAAGGAACGCTGGGAACTCGCGGATACCAGAGGACATACGGTTGGACGGCTCGCCCACGTCTATGCTCCACCGACGGGCATGAGGTGCATCGCGGCCCAAGTGGCGGCGATCATCATTCGTCGGCGGGAAGATACCGAACCCGAATATCGCGACTCGGTCCGTTGCGAGCGCTGGGAGGTGGTAGTACCAGAGTTGGTTTTCGAACCAGAGCCTTGAATCTTTCGAAAAACAACCTCGCCGCCGAGGGCGCCGAGATTCACCCCCTCTGAACTTCGACCAAGTGGCGGAGTATCGTGAAGTGGCGGATAAGGTGAAATTGGCTGCTTGAGTTCGAGCATTACCTGGCTCGCCAATAATCAGTCCAACCCCGGTCCAGGCCGGGGTTTTTTGTTGACGAGTTTCGAGCAAGGAACCTACACCTCCTCATTTTGACAAAGTTGATGGCTCGAACCCCCTCCATCGAGTCCCAGTCCATCGTCCC
>JAVMKH010000155.1:0-3070 GCA_031732935.1 Candidatus Contendibacter sp. | reverse complement strand
GATCGCGCTGGCGATGGTGACCCTGCCGATGGTGCTGGTGTGGGTGGTGTGAGCCGGATGGCCTGCGATCAAACCCAAGCTGCCCGTCATTTGGGAGTCCCATATCGGGAAATGTCGCCGCCCGCCGATGACTGCTGTACCAGGAGATGCAAGTACAAGGGGGGTTGGCGTATGGGTTCGTGATGATTGACAAAGGTTTCCAGCAAAACCCTGGCCTTGTCCTTGTCCCCGTTCGCCAGACAGCCGGTCAGGCCGGCGGCCAACAAATAAGACGCTTCCGCTTGGGAAATCTGATCCCTGGGGGTTGTTTCAATCAGGCGAGCGGCCAGGGTTGCCATGGTTGCGGCGTCCCTTGCACCCACCGCGCGGTGCAGGGCGAACCAGTCTCGGGTGCGCTCGGATAGAGCGTGGTAGCCTGGCTGGCTTGCCAGCGTATCCCATAGCGGGGCAAGCCGGCTGGCGGGCAGGTACGGATTGACCGCGCTGGCGATGTCGAGCAGCACGGCGCGCACCAGTCCATCCTCCGGCGGATGTGGCCCGCTGGTGGCCAGTTCCCGTACCAGCAGTTGCACGTTGAATCTTGCCTTGCCCAGGTTTTCCGGCTCGATCGATGATCGGCCCAGCAGAACGTCGGCGATGTGGCCGGCCAGCAGTTGGAATTCGGTCTTGGGGAAGTAGGATGGAGCCATGGGAGAGGGTTCGCCGGTTCGGACATGGCCGTCGAGCATTTCCAGCACCGGCACGGGCGCCAGATGCAGTTGGGTCAGGCTACGGGCGTCTTCCTGCAAATAGCGGCTGCGGGGAGCGTTCAGGCTGAGGTAGGGGAAAAAGTCGGAATTAGTCGGCGCGCCGGTGGCCGCGAACAGAGGGTGCAGCAATGCCTTGTCACCCAGCCGGCGGATTTCGATGTCGCTCGGAGCGCGCAGCCCGACGCGCTGCAACTGATCCTGGAGTTTGGGTTCCGCCAGAATCCATGGATCGATTTCGTTCAGCGAGCCGTCGTGGGTGGCAACGATCAGAATGTCGCTCTCATTCGTGTTGAAGACGACGTAATCGGAAAAGTGTTCGGCCAGGGCCTCGAACACCGAGGAAGCGAGCATCAGGTTGGAATCGTATAATTGCAGCCATTGCACCAGCAGGCCGCGTTCGTTCAGATGCTGTTTGATGTAGCGGTAGAATTCCTCGGAGAACAGGCTGGCGACGCCGCTGACCCAGGGATTGGAGGGTTCGGAAATAATGATGTCGTAGCGGGCGTTGTGGCTGGAAAAGTAGGTTTTGGCATCGTCGATATGGATCCGGCTGCGCGGGTCGGTGAAGGCGCGCTCCACGAACGGGCCGAAACCGCGCGCTCCTTCCACCATCCCCCGTTCGATCTCAACCGTGTCCACGCGCACGAGCCGATCCGCGCCCAGCAGGTTGTGCGTCGTCATGCCCGATCCCAGGCCGATATTGGCGACGGTTTTGGCGTCCGGCCGCAGGGCCAGCGGCAGCACGGCGGCCATGACCATGGTGATTTCGTCGGCTGCGGCTGTGGAATTCCGCATGTTGATGCTGGCGTCGGGCTTGCCGTTGGTGGCGATAATGGTCCTGCCATCCTGGATCTGGAAGCGGGTGATAGTGGCGGTCTTGCCGTCGCGATAAAATTCGACTTGGGTGGCTGGATTCTGCCGACTGACGCCATGACGATAGACGCCCGACACCATGCGCAGGGGGTCGAAACGGGCCACCGTGACGATCGCGGCGAACCCCAGGCCAGCCGCCAGGGCGCTAACCGGAAGCTCCCAGCGCGAATGAAGTTGCGGGCGGGCCAGCCCCAGCAGGGCGATTCCCACGACCAAGTCCAGCAACGCGCCCAAACCGACCAGCCCCTTGACGCCGACCGCCGGCATCACCACATGCACCGCCAACAATACCCCGATGATCGCGCCGATGGTGTTGGCGCTGTAGACGCGCCCGATGCTGCGTTCGCCCGCGCCGCGTTGCAACAGCGCGTAGGTAAACAGAGGCAGGGTCATGCCGGCGAGAAAAGTCGCCGGCAGCATGATGAGCATGGCGATGATTTGACTGGTAAGGTTGAACAGGGTGTAGCCGCCGTCATTCTTGTTGAGGCTCTGGATCATGAAACCCATGAAGTCGAAACTGGTGTTGTACAGCAGCAGCGTGCCCGCCGCGCACAGGCTCATGAGCACCTGTACGTAACCGGCGTAGCGCAGCGGTGTGGTGATACGGTCGAGCCGGCGGCGGATCCATAGCCCGCCCAGCGCCAGCCCCAGGATGAAGGCGCTCAACATCAGTTCGAAGGCTTGCATGGAACTGCCGAGCACCAGGCTTAACATGCGAATCCAGCCAATTTCATAGAAGAAGGACGCCAGGCTGGAGGAAAGCGCGATGGTCAATAACGCCGCCGTCCACCACGAACGCGCGTCTTCGCTCTGGAATTCAGTGGGTTCCGCAATGACCGGCGCGCTGCGGCCCCTGGCGATGAGCCACACCACGATGGCGAGAAAAACGTTCAGAAGGCCCGCGCTCAGGATGGTGCCAGGTAGACCCACGGCGGGCAGCAGAACGAAGACGCTGAAAAGAACGCCCGTCGCCGCGCCGAGGCTGTTGGTGAAGTACAACATTCCCAGCGTCGCTCCGGGTGTGGCGGGGTACAGGCGCATGATACCGGCGCTCATCAGGGGGAATGTGGCACCCAGCAGTATCGATTGCGGCAGGATCAACAACGCGGCCAAACTCCATTTGAGCGTGTCGATCGTGGCGGGATCGCTCAGGTGGGGTATCCAACTCAGGTAGAGAGCGTCCAGCAGTTTGGTAAACAGCGGGTGGAAGATCAGCCCAAGACAGCCGATCATGCCTTCAGCAATGGCGTAACCGAGCAGCAGGTTGTTCCAGCGCCGGGAGTAGCGGCTGGTCAGCCAGGCGCCCGTTGCCATGCCGCCCATGAAGATGGCCAGCACCAGCGTCTGGGCATAAGCCGCGTGGCCGAGCATCAGCTTGAGGTAGTGCGACCAGATGGATTCGTAGATCAGGCCGCTGAAACCCGAGAAGGTGAAGATGAAAAATAGGG
>JAVMKH010000154.1:10438-16130 GCA_031732935.1 Candidatus Contendibacter sp. | reverse complement strand
ACCGAAATCGTCATCGGGCGGAAGGAAAAGCGGTTTTCCCGGTTCGGTTGCGCCAGTTGGTACTGGCCGTCGAAATCCGGCGCGTCCAGACTTGCCAACAACTCTCCCCGTTTCTTGACGCCCCAGAAATCGCGAAATCTGATGGTTGGTTTTTTTTGTCGTCTGGTACCACGCACCAGCAAAGCGATGGCGGTACCCACTCGAATTCCTTCCTTGCTGAACGGCGTGGAAAAAACGCTCGGATCGGGCCTGCCGTCTGGGGTCAATTTACCGGTTTCCCGGCTGTCGCCGTTCATACCGTCGAACCAAAGTTTGTTGAACTCAGTAATAAGCCGTTGACGTAAAACCACGAAGGATGGATCGTCAACATAGGAATGGTTCGAGATATAGCACACCACGCCGCGCCCGGTCTTGACGATCCGCCGCTCGGCGACACGGAAAAAGCGGACGTACAGATCGTCTAGATTGAACTTTTTGATCCCCCAGCCGCCGTCCGCGACCGGCTGGTTCAGGTTCTCCTTGTACGCCTCCACCAGATCGCCCTCTTCGTCCGGGCTGACGCCGGCGAAAGCGTTGTACGGGGGATTGCCGAGGATCACCAGAATGGCCTTGCGCTGCTTGATTTCGTCGGCCCGGTCGCGCTCCTCCTGGAATTCCGGAAACGGAATCGCCATCTGCTGGCCGGCCTGCGCCAGCGGCTCCCAGTGGGTCAGGGCGTTGGTGAGGTAGATCCCGGCCCGCTCCCGATCCTCCCGCAGCGGTACGCCGAACTGCCGCAGCAGCAGACCCAGTTGCAAATGAGCGACCACGAAAGGCGCGGGCAGGATTTCAAAACCGAAAACGCGCGTTAGCGCCGCCTGCTTGAGTTGGGCGGAAGTCAAGGCCGCACCCCCCTTCTCGTGCAAGGTTTGTCGAATCCGCCGCAATACCTCCACCAAGTAGGCGCCGGTCCCGCAGCAGGGATCGAGCACCAGCACCGAGGGATCGGCCAAACCTTCGGCCAGATGCAGTTCCTCGCGCAACACGGCATCCACCCGCGCCACCTGATAGCGGACGATTTCCGGCGGCGTGTACCAAACCCCCAATTGCTTGCGTAGCGCCGGATCGTAAGCCTTCAGGAACGGCTCGTAAAAATACTGGACAGCGTACTCTTCCTCAAAATGCTTGAAAAATTCCTCCCGCACCACCCGGTTGAGCGCTCTGCCGGCCCAGTCCAACACCTCGTCGAGATGCAAGGGTTGCAGGCGCTTCGGCGTGGCGATTTGCTCGAACAGGCTGGCGATCATTGGGACGTGCAGATTCCAAGCGGCGGCCCGCCAGTCGAACGCGCCCGTTCCGCCCTGCCGCGCCCACAGCACCCAGGCGGAAAACACGCCGTAGAACAAGGTTTGCACCAGCGTCGCGCGGAAAAAACGCTCGCCGCTGCCACCCTCGAATTTCAAGCCCAGCGCCCGTTCCAGACCCTCGCGCAACAGTGCCAAACCGGGCAAATCGCTGGCGTTGTCCACTCGGGCGCGGGCCTCGCGGGCGTGGGACGCGAGCAACCAGGCCAAATCCTGCGGATCGGTCAACGGCGCGTTGTAGCTTAGGGCGCGGGCCAGAAAATCCAGCAAGCGGTCGCCGAGCCGTGCGGCGGCCTGGCGCGGTTGGCGCAGCAGATCGAGAAATTCCGCTTCGCTGGCTGCCAGTTGCAACCGCTCCAACGGGATCAAGCCGACGGTATTCTGACCGACCAGCGTGAAATCGCGGTAATTGCTGACCAGCACCGCGCCGTAATGCTGGACGTAACGCGCCACCTGCTCGCTGGCGGCGATGGTCAACACCTCCTCACCCCAACCCTTAGCCTCCACCGCGCCGCGCTCCGGTTTCTGTCCCGGCAACGGCTCGCCTTCGATTTCGCCCCCGAACTGACCGGCGGTGAACAACCCAAAATCGGGATTGCCGGCCCCAGTATCGCGCAGTTGCGGCACAGCCCGGACTTGGGGATTGAGGCTATTGCCCGCCTGATTCAGCAGATTTTCCAGCGCGCCGTAATAGGAGGTTTCGGCAACGCCACCGCCGGTGTCGTGAATCTGGCGGAGTTTGATGAGGTAGGTTTCAAGGGGATCGCTCACGGATCAACCTGTCGCTGGTTTAGGTTCGTTGGTGGTCATAATTTCCCGCTCCGCCAGTTCCGCCGCTTCCTCGGCGGTATGATGAACCTTGCGCGCCAGCAGCGTGTAGGCCACCGGCACCACCGACAGCGTCAGCGCCGTCCCCAGCAACAAGCCGCCGACGATGACCCAACCGATTTGCTGGCGGCTTTCCGCGCCCGCGCCGACCGCCAGCGCTAGCGGGATCGCGCCGAGAATCGTCGCCAGCGTGGTCATCAGGATCGGCCGCAGGCGCAGCGTCGCCGCTTCCAGCACCGCCTCGCGCCGGTCCAGCCCGGTCGAGCGCAACTGGTTGGCGAATTCCACGATCAGGATGCCGTTCTTGGTGATCAGGCCGACCAGCATCACCAAGCCAATTTGGCTATAGACGTTCAAGGTGCCGCCGGTCAGGAACAGGGCCAGCAACGCGCCAGTCACCGCCAAGGGCACGGTCAGCATGATCACGAACGGGGAGACGAAGCTTTCGAACTGCGCCGCCAGCACCAGATAGATGAAAATCAGCGCCAGCACGAACGTCACGTACAACGTCGCGCCGGATTCGCGGAACTCGCGCGATTGACCATCCAACGCGGTCTGAGCGCTCTCGCCCAGCACTTCGTCGGCGGTTTTATCCATGAAATTCAGCGCCTCGCCCAAGGTGTAGCCTGGCGTGATGTTGGCCGAAATGACCGCCGCGCGCTGCCGGTTGAAGTGGTTCAATTCCTTGGGCGCCACTGTTTCCGCCACCTCGACCAGATTCGAGAGTTGCACCAGTTGTCCGTTGCGACCGCGCACGAAAATGGCGGTCAAGTCAGTCGGCTGCTCGCGGTCCTGGTCTTTGAGTTGCACGATCACGTCGTACTGCTGGCCTTCCCGCTTGAAGCGGGTGACCTGCCGCCCACCCAGCAGGGTTTCCAATGTGCGACCGATTTCCTCCACGTCGGCGCCGACGGCGGCGATCTTGTCGCGCTTGAGCACGACGGATAACTGCGGTTTGTTCAGACGCAGATCGGTGTCCGCGTTCGCCATGCCGGGGTATTGCCGGACTTTGGCCAGCACCCGATCCACCATGTTTTGCAATTCCGCATAGCTGTTAGCCTGGATGACGAACTGCACGGCCGGATTGCGGAAACTTTGCCCCAGGGAAGGCGGATTGATCGGAAAAGCCAGCACGCCGGGCAAGCCACCAAACATTTTCGGCGCTAGCTCCTTGGCGATGTCTTGCTGTTTACGTTGGCGCTGTTCCCACGGTTTCAACCGCACGAACGAGAGCGCGCTGTTGACGGGGTTGGGCTTTTCCAGCCCCGGCGCCACGAAGGAGAAATAGGAAATGACTTCGGGAATGTCCTTGTAAAATTGTTCCAGTTGCCGGGAGTAGCTGTCGGTATAGGCCAAGGTTGCCCCTTCCGGCGCGACGATGACGCCGATGAGGGTCCCGCGATCTTCCAGCGGCGACAGTTCCGACTTCAGATGCAGGAACAGCCAAACCGCGCTGGCCCCGGTGGCGAAGAACAGCAATACCACCAACCAGCGCCAGCTAAGTGCCCACACCAGCGCCGTGCGATAGCCACCGTTCATCGCCTCGAAGAAGCGCTCGGTCAGTCGGAACATCCAGTTGTGGCGGGCTTCGTGGCGCAGTAGCTTCGAGCACATCATCGGGGTCAGGGTCAGAGCCACGAAACCCGACACCAGCACTGCCGCCGCCACGGTGAAGGCGAATTCGGTGAACAATCGGCCGGTGTTGCCGGTCATGAACGCCAGCGGGGTAAACACCGCCGCCAGGGTCAAGGTCATCGCCACCACCGCGAAGGCGATTTCCTTGGAGCCTTGCAACGCCGCCTTGAACGGCGGCATCCCGTCTTCGATATGGCGATGGATGTTTTCCAGCACCACGATGGCATCGTCCACCACCAGACCGATGGCCAGCACCAATCCCAACAGCGTCAGGGTGTTAATGGTGAAACCAAGAGCATAAAGAAAAACAAACGCCCCGATCAGCGACACCGGAATGGTCACGAATGGAATAACCGTCGCCCGCCAGTTGCGCAGGAACAGGAAAATCACCGCCACCACCAGCACCAGCGCCTCACCCATGGTGTGATAAACCGCTTCGATGGATTTTTCGATGAAGATCGAGCCGTCGTAGGCCACCATGATCTTCATTCCTTCCGGCAAACTGGCTTCAAGCCCCGGTAACAAGGCTTTGACCGACTGGGCCACACTCAAAGTGTTGGCGGTGGATTGCTTAACCACGCCCAAGCCCACCGAGGGATTACCGTTGACTCGTACCGCGTTGCGTTCGTCCGCCGCGCCGGTCTCGGCGTAACCGATATCGCGTAAACGGATCGGATAGCCTTTGGTTTCCTTGATAATCAGGTCGTTGAACTGTTCCGGCAGGCGCAAATCGGATTCGGTCAGCACGGTGAACTCGCGTTGACGCGATTCAATGCGACCGGACGGCAGTTCGACGTTCTGCTTTTTAAGGGCGTCTTCCACATCCTGCGGCGTCAGGCCGTAAGCGGCCATCCGGTCGCGATCCAGCCACAGACGCATGGCGTAGCGCCGCTCGCCGGCGATGATGACGCTGGCCACGCCCGGTAGAGCCTGCAAGCGATCCACGACGACGCGGTCGGCGTAATCGGTGATCTCCAGCGCGCTGTGCCGGGTGCTGGAGAAGGCTAGCCACATGACGGCCTGGGCGTCGGCCTCGATCTTGGCCACCACTGGGTCCTTGGTCTCGTCCGGCAACTGGCCGCGCACTCGCGCGACCCGGTCACGCACGTCGTTGGCGGCGGAATCCACGTTCCGCTCCAGCAGAAACTCGACCGTGATCTGGCTGACTTCCTCGCGGCTGACCGATTTGATGGTCCGCACGCCCTCGATGCCGGCCAGCGAATCCTCCAAGGGCTGAGTTATCTGGCTTTCCATGATTTCGGCGCTGGCGCCGGGATAGACGGTGCGCACCGAGACGATGGGAGCGTCGATGTTGGGATACTCGCGCACCGGTAGCCGTAAGAAGGTAATGACGCCGATCAGGATGATGGCGAGGCTCATTACCGTCGCCAGCACCGGGCGCTTGATGCAGAGTTCGGGAAGGAACATGGGGAAACCTATTGAAATATCAGCTTGCTAAGCGGAAGGTTGCGCTTTGGAAAATCGACCCTGGTGGATTAGGCCCGGTGTGTTCCAACTGCCGGCATCTAAAGATTTGGATGGATTCAAGGGTGGGATCATTCAGGGGTCGGTTCGGATTCCGGCAGTTGCTGCAGCATCTGGGTACCGGCGAGATTCGCACCCTTCATGTTGGTTCCGTCTAAATTGGCTTCGCGCAGGTTGGCCCCTTTCAGGTTGGCCCCTTCCAGGTTGGCCCTTTGCAGGTTGGCCCCTTCCAGGTTGGCCCCTTCCAGGTTGGCCCTTTGCAGGTTGGCCCTTTGCAGGTTGGCCCTTTGCAGGTTGGCCCCTTCCAGGTTGGCCCTTTGCAGGTTGGCCCCTTTCAGGTTGGCCTCTTCCAGGTTGGCCCTTTGCAGGTTGGCCCCTTCCAGGTTGGCCCCTTCCAGGTT
>JAVMKH010000154.1:0-10338 GCA_031732935.1 Candidatus Contendibacter sp. | reverse complement strand
CAGGTTGGCCCCTTCCAGGTTGGCCCCTTCCAGGTTGGCCCCTTCCAGGTTGGCCCCTTCCAGGTTGGCCCTTAGTAAAATAGTCAAATTTAGCTTGGCCCAAGAAAGGTTTGCACCGACCAAGTGCGCCAAGAAAAGGTCAGCGATATCAATTGTGCATCTTCGCAGGTCAAGGTAGCCCAATAAATCTTGCACCAATGTGTTCTCGGGTCCTGGTCTTTGTCCTTGCAGATGCTTGAGCCATTCCCCAAACGCGGTGGGCAATGGCCAACGGATCTCGACTATATCCCGCGTCAGCCGGGCACAGGCAAAATACAGCGCCAGCAGGGCTTCCTCGGCATTGCGGGACTGGCGGAGCATCTCCTGAAAGCGTGGCAGACCGAGCCGCTCCATCGGCATGCCATGGGTCACCGCCGATTCGATCAGGCGACACAG
Organism: Candidatus Contendibacter sp.; assembly: GCA_031732935.1. Lineage (GTDB taxonomy): Bacteria > Pseudomonadota > Gammaproteobacteria > Competibacterales > Competibacteraceae > Contendibacter. Next base: position 9,903 of record JAVMKH010000154.1, on the reverse strand, counting down.
GGTCCGTTGCCAGCGCGGCCAAATCTGCGGTGGCTGCATGGCGACTTCGTGCTGCACGAATGCGTTCACGTACTCGTCGATGGTCGTGGGTCCGCAGATCTCCGCCCAATGCTCCAGGGCCTTGCGCTCGTCCCAGCCATCGTCCGGGTCCTTGGCTTGGCGGTCCAGTTGGGTCTGGACCGTGTCCAGCATGCGCATCAGGCGCCGAGCCACGAGGTATTCGCCGAAGCTCTTGTGGGTGAACTCGAAAGTCTTCTCTCCCCGCACGTCGCCGGCCTGCCGGAAATAGAAGGCAGTGAGCAGCCGGGTAACCCCTTGCTTGGCGCCCTCCTGGAATTGCTCCAGATAGCGGTCGAGCTTGCTCCGCTGGCAACGCTGGTGAATGGTCTCCACGGTCGCGGTCCGTCCGTCGCCGTGCCAGACGGCCAGCGCGATCTCCTCCAGAATGCGGCCAAAGTCTTTCTCGGCTAGGTCGCCGGTACCTCGGTGCCGCCGGCCGCCCTCCCACTGGCGCTCGTAAACCGCCTGGAGCAGGTCGGCATAGATGGCGTTCAGGGTGGTTTCCCTGGTGAAGTCCAGCCGATTGCGGCCATGGCTCAGTGCGATCAGGTAGTTGAGTAGCGGCTGGCGGGTGATCTCGGCCAGATTCTCCAAGCGAAGTTCCTCCGGCATCGCGGCGAAGTCCTTGCCGCTGGCCCGACCGTAGCGTTGCCACCACAAGTCCCGCTGGTCCTCCGCAAGCAGGTTTTTGGAATCCTCGTAACCTTCCCGTTCCCGCTCGTTGATTTGATAGGGCAAGACATGGAGCACTTGGCCGGGGTGCCGAAGCCGGCTAGCATTGGCCTGCACCGCCAAATCCCGGCCGCTGATCAGGAACTGTCGGCGCAGTCCTTGGGCAGCGAAGGCGTCGGCCTTGCGCAGCACCTCGTCCACGAACCCTTGGGCGACTTCCGAGGCGGCGCGGCCCTGCATAGCCAGTTCGTCCAGGCCGTCGAAAATGACGAGCAACCGATCCTCGCCGTCCTTGCCATCCAGAGGGCTGCCCTGAAGGTAGCGATCCTGGGTCACGAAACTGGCGACAGCCTGGATCAGATCCGCCTGGGGGTCGATGAGGTGGAGCGGGCAATAGAGAATAGGAATGTCCAGGGTGTCCGCCAACTCCGCAGCTAACATCTTGCAGAAGGACGACTTGCCGGAGCCGGGACCGCCGCTCACCACCCGAACCAGATTCTGGGGCTTCCGGTGCTTCACCCATTCGGTCAAGGTCTGGTGGAGATCCACGACGATACGTCGGTTCTCCTCGCAGCCAGGGACTGGCCTGTCTACCGGCTCCGTTTCGTCTTTGGGTTTCTCGACATAATAGGCGCGCAGAGGCACATAGACTTGCCGCAGTCCGAAAGCCTCCCCGAACATGCGCCCGTTGACCTGCTCCCGCAGCCAAGCGGCATATTGCAACCAGTGACGGCGACGCCCGACGGCGCGGGTGAAGGGCGAGTCGATCGCCTTACCGATGATCGCGAAGCGCTCCGGCTCCTTCAGCCACTCCCCGTGCAGGGCCAAGGTGAAGCGATCCGGCAACCGCTCCGCCAAGGCCGCAGCCGACCCGGAATCAAGCCCGAGTCCTCGAAGCCAATGGCCGAACCCTGGTTTGAAATCGGCGAGGAGCCCAAAGCGTTCGGGATGATCGAAAAAATCCGCGTCGATACGCGCCTCGCAGTGGGTTAGATGGTCGGCGAGAATGGAACTGAGTTCTTCCTGGGCGGCGGCGTCTGGCAACCGCTGCGGGTCCGCCAAGAGAAACAGGTCTCTGGCATCCGTCACCAAATCCGCAGTGGCACGTATCAGCGCACGGTAGATCAGTACCCAGGCGACTTGGCCGGCTTGGTCGCCGACGCCGGAGGCATGGAGCGCATCCATCAAATTCTCGAAGGCGTCGTCCATCTCCAGCTTGACACCGTTGACGGCGGCCTTGGCCAAATTGAGGAAGAAACTCTTGGGCTCGATGGAAAGCGGACGGTTCCAAACCGAGACCGGTTGGGTCAGACTCAAGCCGTGTACATTGGTATCCATGGACATGTCCTGGTAGGCCCGTAGAGCCCCTCCTTTATCGCTTTCGCCTGAAATTCACTTTGTTCGGATCGAGGAACACAGTCCCATCGTTCACGTCAGGCGGCTAAGTCCCCGGTGGTGGCTGTACCGTCACCGCCGCGCCGTCGCGAATTTTCAATTGACCGTCGGTCACCACTAGATCGCCGGCGCTCAAGCCTTCGAGAATCTCCACCTGGCCCGGCCGGCGCAGGCCAAGCCTGACCGGCGTCATCACCGCCTTGCCGTCCACCACCCGGTAAACGAAGATTTTCTGCCCCACCGGCACGATAGCCTGTTCCGGCGCGACCAGGGCGTTCTCCCGCCGCTCCAGGATCAGGCTAACGCGGGCAAACAGGCCCGGTCGCAGCTTGTTGCCCTTGTTGGGCAGGCGCGCCCGCAGCAGCACGGTCCGGGTTTCCGGGTCCAGAGCCGGATCGATGGCGTAGATCGTGCCCTCGAAGCCCTGATCAGGGTAGGCGTCCACCCGGACCGTCAGGGTTTGTCCCACTCCCAGCCGCGCCAGGTAGGTTTCCGGCACCCGGAAATCCAGCTTCATCGCCCCAAGGCTCTCCAGATTGGCGATATCGTCGCCCGGCTTGACGTAGGCCCCGGGGCTGACCAACCGCAGTCCGACCGTCCCAGCGAACGGGGCGCGGATCACGGTCTTGTCCAGCCGAACCCGGTTCAATTCCTGCTGAGCGCGGGCGGCGTCCAACCTGGCCTTGGTCTCGTCCAAAATCTGTTGACTGGTCAGGTTCTTGCGCTGCAAATCCCGCAGACGCTCGTAACTGCTCTCCTCCAGTCCTACTTGGGCGGCGCTGCCGGCCAGTTGGGCCTTGTACTCGTCCTGATCCAGGGTAATCAACGGATCGCCCGCGTTTACGGTCTGGCCTTCCTTGAAATGGATGCTGGCCACCCGGCCGGCGATTTCCGGGCGGATCATCACCGTCTCGTCGGCTCGTAGCGTACCCACCGCCGTGACCTCGACATTCAGGGTCGCACGGGTCACCGGCGCGGCCTTGATTGGCATCGGCGGTGGTTCAGACGGTTTCTGCTGGGCCAAAGCCGGAGTTAGTCCGGCCAGAAGGACGAATGCGGCGATCCGCGCCGCGCTTTTCAGGGTGTCACGCATGGGAAGTCGATCCAGGCCCTTTTAAAAATCAGGGAAACAGCAACGCGCCGACAATGGCGTAAAGCAGCGCCGGCAGCAAATTGCCCACGTGAGTCCGACCGATTTCCAGCAGATTGATTCCGATGCCGAGAATGAGCAATCCGCCGGTGGCGTTGACGGCGTCCAGCACCGCCGGTTGCGACAGGAACGCCAGTTGCGCCGCCAATAGAGTAATCCCGCCTTGCACCACCAACACCGGCAGAGCCGAGAACATCACGCCGATCCCGAGCGACGAGGCCAACGCCACCGAGGCCACGCCGTCCAGCAGCGATTTAATCAACAACACGCTGGGATCGCCGAGCGTGCCATCCTGAATCGAGCCGACAATCGTCATCGCCCCGGTCAGATACAGCAAGGTGGCGGTGACAAACCCCTCAACAAAGCGTTCGGAATTGGAGCGTAATTTTTGGCGCAAGGTTTCCGCCAGGCCATCTAGCCGCTGCTCGATCCGCAACAGTTCCCCAGTAATCCCGCCCAGCAGCAGGCAAGCGATCGCCAGCAGCGCGTGCTGGGCCTCCAACGCCATGCGTAGTCCGATGGCGACCACCGCCAGCCCCAGTGCCTGCATCAGGATGACCTTTATTCTTTCCGGCAACCGCGTTCCCGCTGCCAGGCCGACGGCGGCGCCGACAACGACCGTCGCCGTATTCACCAGCGTTCCAAGCATCGCGTTCGTCCCTCAGCTCAGCAGCATCTTGGCGCCGATCAACGCCAGAAAGATCGCGAATACTTTTTTCAGGATCTCGGTTGGCAGCGTGTGCGCCAGTCGGGCGCCCAACGGCGCTGACAGCATGCTGGTGGTGGCGACACCGACCAGCGCCGGGCCGTACACGTAACCGAAACTCCAAGCCGGCAGGCTGGAGGCGTTCAGACCGGTCACGATGAACCCAAGAGCCCCGGCCAGGGCGATGGGTAGGCCGCAGGCGGCGGAGGTCGCCACCGCCTGTCGCATCGCCGTGTTGCACCAGGTCAGGAACGGCACGGTCAACGAACCGCCGCCGATGCCGACGATGGCCGACACCGCGCCGATGACTCCACCCATCGCCGCCATTCCGACCGCGCCCGGCAAACTCCGATGCGGGGCCGGCTTGGCTCCGAAGGCCATTTGCGCCGCCACCGTCAGCACGAACAGTGCGAAGATCTTGCTCAACACCGCGCTAGGCAAGGCATCGGCCACCGCCGCGCCCAGCCAGGCGCCGATCACGATGCCCGGCGTCAAGCGCCAAACCACCGGCCACAGCACCGCGCCGCGCCGGTGGTGGGCGCGCACCGAGGAGATGGAAGTCACCACGATGGTCGCCAGCGACGTACCGATGGCCAGATGCATGACGATGGCGTCGTCGATTCGCTGGCCGTGAAAGATCCAGGCGAGCACAGGTACGATGATCAAGCCACCGCCCACGCCGAGCAGCCCGGCCATGACGCCGGCGAACGCGCCCAGCGTCAGATACAACAACAGGGTCGGTACCATGGATTCCAAGGCGGGATTATCCTTCTTGCGATCTTGGCTGGGAGAGCGCGCGGTGAATCTATGGTAAATTTCACCATGGAACAGCCGCCGCGCGAGGCGGTTATTGTAAGGGGGAGCGCCGGGCATGTCCCCACCCCGATCACAGTGATTCCGTGGCATCGATGCACTGCGGGCGACACAAGAACAGCGAGGAGCAGGCACAAGCATGAACAGCAAATCCATCTGCGTGTTGGGCGGCACGGGTTTCGTCGGACGGCATCTGGCGGCGCGACTGGCCAACCGGGGTCACCGGATCACAGTCCTGACCCGGCATCCGCAACGGCACCGGGACATCGAGGTCTTGCCCGGCGCTCAACTGATCGAGGCTGACGTTCACGACCCGACGGTGTTGCAGGCGCAATTCACTGGTTGCGACGCCGTCATCAATCTGGTGGGCGTCCTGCACGAATACTCAGGCCAGACTTTCGCCGCCGTCCACGCCGAGCTACCCGGCAAGGTGGTGGATGCCTGCCACGCGGCCGGAGTCAGGCGTCTGCTGCACATGAGTGCCCTGCGCGCCGATGCGGCCCGGGGTCCCAGTCAGTACCTATTCACCAAGGGCGCTGGGGAGCAACGGGTCATGCAGGCGCAAGAGTTGGCGGTCACCTGCTTCAAGCCGTCCATCATCTTCGCGCCGAACGACAACTTCCTCAACCAATTCGCCAACCTGATCAAGCGCGTTCCCGTGCTGCCGCTGGCTTGTCCGAACGCCCGCTTCGCGCCGGTCTACGTCGGTGACGTGGCGGCGGCTTTCGAAAAAGCCTTGGAGGACGACGCCACCATCGGTCAGTGCTACGAGTTGTGCGGACCACGCGTTTATACCTTCAAGGAACTGGTCGAGGACACCGCCCGGATGCTGGGCCTGAAGCGGCGGGTGGTTGGCTTGCCGGATGCGCTGGCGCGGTTGCAGGCCAAGATCCTCGGGGTGTTGCCGGTCAAGCTCTTCACCATGGACAACTATCTATCCTTGCAGGTGGACAGCGTCTGCGCTTGCAACGGGCTGGAGGCGCTCGGCATCGCGCCGTGCTCGGTGGAAGGCATCATGGCGCCGTACTTCGGCAACCAGCGTCAGCGTCAGCGCTACGATGCCTTGCGTCAGACCGCCAGCCGGGATTGACGCTCCCCTTCCATCCGGCAGCACCGGCGCGAGGGCCATGGCCTCCGCGCCGATACGCGGGCCGTTCGTTTCCCCTGTCGATCCAATCCCATCATGAATCCCGTCCTGACCATCGCCAAGCGTGCCGCTCTAAGCGCCGGCCGTATCCTGCTTCGCCATTTCGACCATCTTGAACGGTTGACCGTCACCACCAAGCAGCGCAGCGATTTCGTCAGCGAGGCGGACCTTCAGGCCGAGCGTGAGATCATCCAGACCCTGCGCAAGACCTATCCCAACCACGGTATCCTGGCCGAGGAAAGCGGCGAACAACCGGGTCAGGACGAGTATCAGTGGCTCATCGACCCGCTGGATGGCACCACCAACTTCCTGCACGGCATCCCGCATTTCGCCATTTCCATCGCCTTTCGCCATCGAAACCGGCTGGAAGCCACGCTGGTCTACGATCCGATCCGGCAGGAGATGTTTGTCGCCTCGCGCGGGGAAAGCGCGCAGGTGAACGACCGGCGCATCCGGGTCAGCGGCGTCGCGCCGCTGGAAAACGCTCTGCTCGGCACCGGCTTCCCCTTTCGTCACCCCCAGCACCAACCCGCCTATCTGGGTTGTTTCAACGCACTGATGGGGCGGTGCCTGGAAATCCGCCGGGCCGGCGCGGCCTCGCTGGACCTGGCCTACGTGGCGGCCGGACGACTGGACGGTTTCTGGGAGATCGGCCTCAAGCCTTGGGACATCGCCGGTGGGGCGTTGTTGGTGCTGGAGGCGGGCGGGCTGGTCGGCGACTTCGCCGGTGGCAACGATTTCTTGCAGTCGGGCAATATCGTCGCCGGCAATCCCAAGGTGTTCAAGGCGTTGTTGCAGGAGATGCAGCCGTACCTGACTCCGGCGCTGGCGCGCTAGCGGCGGAAGCCCGAGGTGATTGGATAGCGCCGATCCCGCCCGAAGGCGCGCGGCGTGATCCGCACGCCGGGCGCGGCTTGCCGGCGCTTGTACTCGTTGACGATCACCAGCCGCGCCACCCGCTCCACCGTCGCCCGGTCGAAGCCGGCGGCGATCAGTTCCTCGACCGAATGGTCTTCCTCCACATAATCGCGCAGGATGGCGTCCAGCACCTCGTAGGGTGGCAGGCTGTCCTGATCGGTCTGATCCGGGCGCAATTCCGCCGATGGCGGGCGGTCGAACACCCGTTGTGGAATGACCGGCGACAGGTTGTTGCGATAAGCCGCCAGTCGGTAAACCATCGTTTTCAGCACGTCCTTGATCGGTCCGAAGCCGCCGGCCATATCGCCGTACAGGGTGGAATAGCCGACCGCCGTCTCGCTCTTGTTGCCGGTGGTCAGCACCATCTTGCCGGTCTTGTTGGAAATCGCCATCAGCAATACGCCCCGGCAACGGGCTTGGATGTTCTCCTCGGCGATGTCCGGCGGGAGTCCGGCAAACACCGGTTGCAGGATGTGCAAGAAGGATTGGAACGCCGGTTCGATGGGTAGGAGGTAATACTGGACGCCCAACGCCTTGGCTTCCAATTCAGCGTCGGTGTTACTCATGTCGGCGGTATAGCGCGAGGGCATCAGCACCGCCTCGACCCGTTCCGGCCCCAGCGCGTCCACCGCGATGGCCAGGGTCAGCGCCGAGTCGATGCCGCCGGACAGCCCCAGCACCACGCCTGGAAAGCCATTCTTGGTCACATAATCGCGCACGCCCAACACGATGGCCCGATAGATCGCTTCCTCCTCGGCCGGTTCCGCCGCAATGGCGCCCGGTATCGGTTGCACCGTCGCGCCGACAGTGAAATCCACCGGATACAGACCCGCGACGCAAAAGGGCGCACGCTGGGTCAGTTCGCCGCGCCCGCTCACCACCATCGAGCCGCCGTCGAACACCAGTTCGTCCTGACCACCGACCAGATTGACGTAGGCGATGGGCAAGCTGCATTCCGCCACCCGCTGGCGCAGAATCTCCAGGCGCAACCGACCCTTGCCCGCGTGGAACGGCGAGGCGTTGAGATTGAGCAGCAATTGCGCGCCGGCGGCGGCGGCCCGTCGCACCGGCTCGGGTTGCCACACGTCCTCGCAAATGGTGAGGCCAACCCGGACGCCCCGAATCGTCAACACCACCGGTTCCGTCCCCGCCACGAAATAGCGCTTTTCGTCGAACACGCTGTAATTGGGCAGTAGCTGCTTGTAATAAACCGCATGGCTGATTCCGTCGCCGACCGCCACCGCCGCGTTGCGCAACCCCGTCTCGGTCACTTCGGGATAGCCGATCACGGCGACAATCCCTCGAATTTCCTCGCGCAAGCGCCGCAGCGCCGGTTCCACCTGGCCGACGAAGCCAGGGCGCAACAGCAAATCTTCCGGCGGATAGCCGGTCAGGGTTAGTTCGGGAAATACGATGACGTCGGCTCGCAACCGGTCGCGGGTGTCGAGGGCGGCGGCGATGATCTTGTCGGTATTGCCCGCGATGTCGCCGACCAGGAAATCGAGTTGGGCCATGACGACCCGGAGGGAAGGAAAATCGGTGGCCATGAGATTCGTCCAGGCGGAACCGGCGGTCCAACGCAATCAAACGGTCCGGAAAATAAAAAAGGCGGGTCCACGACGTGCTTGGCCCACCCTTGTGTTCGCTCTCGCTCGGTCGTATCCGACCCCAACCCCCCTCCCAGCGGGAGAGGGGTTGGAGTGGACGGCTTAACTGAAGAACGCTTTCATCGCCGCGCCGATGTCGGCCGGAGAGCGAACGATCTTGGCGCCCGCCGCTTCCAGTGCCGCGAATTTGTCCTTCGCGGTGCCCTTGCCGCCCATGATGATGGCGCCGGCATGGCCCATGCGCTTGCCGGGGGGCGCGGTGACGCCCGCGATATAGGCCACCACTGGCTTCTTGATGTTGGCCTTGATGAAATCGGCGCCTTCTTCCTCCGCGCTGCCGCCGATCTCGCCGACCATCACGATGCCTTCGGTCTGTGGGTCGTCCTTGAACAGCTTCAGCACGTCCACGAAGCTCATCCCGTGGATCGGGTCGCCGCCGATGCCGATACAGGTGCTCTGGCCCAAACCGGCCAGGGTGGTCTGGTGGACCGCCTCATAGGTCAACGTGCCGGAGCGGGAGACGATACCGATCTTGCCCGGCAGGTGGATGTGGCCGGGCATGATGCCCATCTTGCAGCCGCCGGGGGTGATCACGCCCGGGCAGTTCGGGCCGATCAGGTAGACGTTCGGGTAGCTGCTGGTCAGCACCGCCTTGACCTTGAGCATGTCCATGACCGGAATGCCCTCGGTGATGCAGGCGATGACCTTGATGCCGGCGTCGGCCGCTTCCAGGATGGCGTCGCCGGCAAAGGCGGCGGGGACGTAGATCATGGTGGCGTCGGCGCCGGTGGCCGCCACCGCCTCGTACACGGTGTTGAACACCGGCTTGCCGAGATGGGTGGTGCCGCCCTTGCCGGGGCTGATGCCGCCGACCAGGTTGGTGCCGTAGGCGATGGCCTGCTCGGCGTGGAAAGTGCCCTGCGAGCCGGTAAAGCCCTGGCAGATGACCTTGGTGTTTTTGTCGATCAGAATGCTCATGGTCGTCTCGTTCTCTCTGGATCGTGGTAACCGAACGCGCGCCGGATCACTTGGCGGCGGCCACCGCCATCTTGGCGGCGTCGGTGAGATCGTCGGCGGCCATGATGTTCATGCCGGACTTGGCCAGCATCTCGCGACCGGCTTCCACGTTGGTGCCTTGCAGGCGCACCACCACGGGCAGGGTGAGACCGACCTCCTTGACCGCGGCGATGATGCCCTCGGCGATGGTGTCGCAGCGGACGATGCCGCCGAAGATGTTGACCAGGATGGCCTTGACCTTGGACGAGGACAGAATCAGCTTGAAGGCCCGGGCCACGCGGTCGGCGGTGGCGCCGCCGCCCACGTCCAGGAAGTTGGCCGGCTCGCCGCCGTGCAGCTTGATGACGTCCATGGTCGCCATCGCCAGGCCGGCGCCGTTGACCATGCAGCCGATGCTGCCGTCCAGGGCGACGTAGTT
>JAVMKH010000153.1:0-16294 GCA_031732935.1 Candidatus Contendibacter sp. | reverse complement strand
CCGGGCGCGCGCCTCACGCAATTTCGCCTGGGCGGCGCGAAGGTCGAGACTGGTTCGCAGGGCCTGCTCGACCAGCCCGGTCAGCGTTGGGTCATCGAGTTGCCGCCACCAAGTCGCCAAGTCTTCCGGCGTGGTTGGCGCGACGGCAACCCGCGCCGCCGCCGCGCCGCGCCACGTAGCTGGCGTTGCCAATTCGGGAGCGGCATAGTTCGGGCCGACTGCGGTACAGCCCGTCAACAGCACCGTTACCAAGGCCGCGACGGACATACGTTGCGGTTGATTTGCCATGAATTGCTCCCGGGATTGCCGAATTGTTTCGATTTTCTCGTTGTCGCCACTGTAAGCGGGGCTTCCGTAAATGCGGGTTAGGGTTATGTAAAAATGAGTAAAGGTGAGCAAAGCTAAGTAAAACCGCTTGGTTGACGAGCATGGATGACTATGATGAGCAACGTGAAAAGCAAACGAAGCGGCTAGTGACGATGACTCCGGTTTTATTGGTCGACGACGACATCGAATTGGGCGAGATGTTGACGGAATATCTCGAACGCGAAGGTTTTGGAGCGACGGCCGTGCCGGATGGCGAAGTGGGCGTGCGCCGCGCGCTGTCGGGCGAGTACGACATCGTGGTGCTGGATGTGATGATGCCGCGAATGAACGGCATCGAAGCCTTGCGCCGCATCCGTGCACAAGACAGTCGCATCCCGGTGCTGATGCTCACGGCCAAAGGGGACGACGTGGATCGCATCGTCGGTCTCGAACTCGGCGCGGACGATTACGTGCCCAAACCCTGCACCCCACGCGAACTGGTCGCGCGCATCCGGGCCATCCTGCGGCGCACTCGGTCGCGGGAGCCGACCAGTCTGCCGTCTGGTCCGCTGATCGTGGGTTTGCTGACGCTGTGGCCGGAAAAGCGCAGCGCCGAGTGGAACGGTGAACCGCTCGACCTCACCAGCACCGAGTTCAATCTGCTGGAGGTGCTGGTCCGCAACGCGGGGCGGGTGGTCAGTAAGCAGGAACTGTCGGAACAGGGGCTGGGTCGACCGCTGGCGCGTTATGACCGGGGCATCGACGTTCACCTGAGCAGCATCCGGCACAAGCTGGGGCTAGACAGCGCGGGACGCTCGCCGATTCAAACCGTGCGTGGCATCGGCTATCAGTACATCCGGGAGTGACCGCCGTGGGTCGACTGTTCTGGAAGTTTTTCCTGGCCTTCTGGCTGGCTCTATTAGCGGCTGGCGCCGGCGTGGGCGCGATGGTCTGGCTACACCAACGGACGCTCGACGAACGCGGCCAGGAATTGGCTAGCGGACCGCGCGCCGCGTTTCTGGTGAGCGCGACGACGGCCACGCTCCGGCATGGCGGTGTCGGGGCGCTACAAGGTTTGCTGGAGGAGTGGCATGGCCGGGGTGGCGCGCATGTGTATGTCGTGGACGATGCCGACCGGGAACTACTGGGCCGCTCGGTTCCCGCCGAGGCGCTAGCGCAAGCCCGCCGGCTGGCGCTGGGGGATCAGGAGTCGCGTATCGCCCGACTGGAGACGGCGGGCGGGCGGCCCTATCTGTTTTTCATTCCCGCCGACGGCGAGGCGTCGCCGCGCCATCCCCCGCCGCCGTCGCCGCTGCTGCCGATTAGCATCGGCATTCTGGCCAGCCTCGGCTTCAGCGCGTTGCTGGCCTGGTATCTAGCGAAGCCGATCCGCCACCTGCGCGGCGCGTTCGACGCCGTGGCGGCCGGGAAACTCGAAACGCGGATCGGGCCGCGCATGGGGCGGCGGCGCGATGAAATCGCCGACCTGGGGCGGGATTTCGACCGCATGGCCGGGCAACTGCAAATTCTGGTCGGTTCCCAGCGGCGGTTGCTGCACGATGTCTCGCACGAACTGCGCTCGCCGCTGGCGCGATTGCAGGCCGCTATCGGTCTGGCCCGGCAGCAACCGGAGAAGCTGGAGGCTTCACTGGACCGCATCGAGCGCGAATCCGGCCGCCTGGATGAACTGGTGGGGGAACTGCTGACGCTGTCGCGGCTGGAAGCCGGCACGAGCGGCGCGGCGGACGAGGACATCGATCTGGTGGAATTGGTGGCGGGCATTGTCGATGACGCGCGGTTCGAGGCAGAGGCGACCGGGCGTCAGGTCAAGTTTTCCGGCGAGAGCGAGGCCATCGTCAAGGTCCGCGCCGAATTACTGCACCGCGCCTTTGAGAATGTGATCCGCAACGCGGTGAAATACACACGCGAAGGCACGGCGGTTGAAGTGCAAGTCGAACGGCGGGTTGCTCCCGAGCGGCTGATCGTGACCGTCGATGATCGAGGTTCCGGCGTTCCCGACAGCGATTTGCAAGCGGTCTTCGAGCCGTTTTTCCGGGCTGGAGCCGGCGTCAAGGCCACCGGCTTCGGTCTGGGGTTGGCCATCGCCCGCCGGGCCATCGAGGCGCATGGCGGGAGCATTCGCGCGCTGAATCGCCCGGATGGCGGGTTGCGAGTCGAGATCGTTCTACCGGTGGGTCAGGTTAGCTAACCGCCTGCCTCAGCCCGCCAGATTCTTCGCGGCAAATTCCCAGTTGATCAGGTTATCGAGGACGGCGGCCACGTAATCGGCCCGCCGGTTCTGGTAATCCAGATAGTAGGCGTGCTCCCACACATCGACGGTCAACAACGGCTGTTGACCGTGGGCGATGGGGGTATCGGCGTTGCCGGTCTTGGTGACGACCAGCTTGTCGCCGTCCTTGACCAGCCAGGCCCAGCCACTGCCGAACTGACTGGTGGCGGTCTTGGCGAACTCGGCCTTGAACTTGTCGTAGTCGCCGAAGGATTTTTCGATCAGCTCGGCCAGTGCCCCGCTGGGTTTGCCGCCGCCCTTGGGCCGTAGGCTGTTCCAATAGAAGGTGTGGTTCCAGACCTGCGCGGCGTTGTTGAAGATCGCGGCCTGGTCGGCGCCGCCGGTGGTGGCCTTGACGACCGCTGCCAGCGGTTGATCGGCTAGCGGCGTGCCGGCGACTAGTTCGTTGAGCTTGTTGACATAACCCTGATGGTGCTTGCCGTAGTGGAAGCCAATGGTCTGGGCCGAGATGTAGGGACTTAGGGCATCGTCAGCGTAGGGCAGGGGTGGCAAGGTAAAGGGTCCGCTGGCGGCGGCGCGCGCCGGGCGAGAAGGAGCGAGGCCGCCTAACGCCAGCGCGGCGGAGCCAGCCAACAGGGTGGTCAGAAAACGGCGGCGGTTCAGGGCGTATTCGGGCAGGGAAGCGGACATCGGTTGGCCTCCTTCGGGTAGTCGGGTGGTCAGCACGTGGAATCGATACTCAATCGATGAGTGACAGTGTAGCTGACCGCGCGTTCACCCTCGCTGCGGTTTGCGACTGGACCGCGATGGCTGGGCGGCAAAATTTACTGTAGGGAGCCCCAACGGCCAACGGCGGGCTCGGCGACCGCCCACTTCCAGCGCTTGTCCCGCCGGCAAGCGGTTACCACGAACCACTGACGCGTCTGTTTGTTGCCTTCGCCGTCGACGACGGAAAACAGCGCCTCCTTGCACAAGGCCAGCGGTGAAGCCAGGATGCGAACCACCTCGACTTCGCCGTGTTCGTTTTCGTAGGGCACCGGATGCTGGATTTTCCAGGGCTCGATGTCACCCAGTTTCATCCGGCCGATTTGGGCGGCGATTTGATCCTGTTCGGCCTGGTGCCAGGTGCGGAACACGTATTTGGCGGTGACATCGACCGCGACCGCGACTCCGATGCTGACCCCATAGCCTACCGCGGGATTGGTGGTGGCCGCGCCGCTGGCGATGCCGGCGGCGGCCCCGGCAAACCCGCCGATGGTATTGCAGCCCGTGAGGATGATGGCTAATAGACCGACGATCAGCGGCGCGGTGGGATCGATTTTCGAGTGGGCGGCGGTTGCCTTGCGCGACCGCCTCATTGCAATGCGCCCCAGCGCTCGGTGGCTGGTTCGGCGGAGGCCCATTTCCAGCGGTCGGCGTCGCGGCAGATAGTGGCGACGTAGAAGTCGCTTTGCGGCTTGTGGTCGGCGGCGGTGTCGATCGAGAACACAATTTCCTTGCAGATCAGGTTCCGCCCGCTGATGATTCGGCTGACCGTAACCCGGCCCCGCTCGTCATCCTCGATGGGAACTTTATGGCTCACTTGCCAGGTCGCCACCGCGCCGGGCTCCAGTTTGCCGGCGATCTGGGCGATCAGATCCTGCTGTTCCTGATGCGTCTTGCGCTGGGTGTACTGTAGACCGGCCAGCGCCGCCGAGCGCACGCCCAGCCCGATGCCGGTGGCGACCGCGGCATTGTCGGTGACGCTACCGGCGATGGCCGCGCCACCGACGCCAGCCAGATCGGCCGTGCCCTCGCGCAAAAAAGAGCTGCACCCGCACGCGCCAGCGGCGATCCCTATCAGCAACAGCACGGTTGGATGGTGTTTGATCATCGCGTCGGATCGCTGTGAATCGGAAGACGGCTACAGTGTACCCGACTGGTCGTGAAACCGGGGTTGATCTTCCACACGACACGACTATGATACAGACATGACGACGCTTACCCCCAAACGAGAAATCGACGCATTGCTTAGCCGCTTGATCGCGGTCGGTAATTCTGATTCCACTCCCAACAGCGACGAGTTAGAACGCCTCCAATGGCAGGCGCGGAAGCTGCTGCGCAGCGATCCCGCCAACGCCCACATGGCGCTGGGCATCATGGCCTCTTGGCGTCGGGACGAAGCCACCGCAGAGCAGGAGTTCCTGCGTTCACGAGATACGGGCGGCTGGAGGCCGGACTGGGCACTGAACTTCGCAACCACGCTTGGCAGATTCCATCGTGTAGAGGAAGCCTTGAAACAAGCCTTGGATGTGGCGCAACAAGGGCCGGGGTTGTTCTATGTTCCAGCGCTGAGAGAAGCCATCTCATGGGCACATGGGGTCGGAAGGCTGCATCGGGCCACTGAGCTTTTGGAATCTTTGCGCAAACACACAACGGAACCGTTACCGGACAAAATTGCCCCTTTGGGAAACATTTTGCAGCCGCTTGTGGAGGCGGCCGACGCCTTGGGCTTGACCGACAAGCAAATGGCCGCAATGCAAGCGCCGGTCTGGGCGCTGCTTCGCGAGAAGCAGATAGCAGCGGGCGCTGTTGGGATTGAGGACGAGGTGTACAACGACGGCAGTCTGTTTATAAGCCGGACGTTCGAGTTACCGTTACCCTTCGAGGAGATTCTCCGGTTGGAGGAAGCGCTGGTCAAAACCCAGTCCGAGCAGGAAGAAACTTTGCCGATCTGGGATTTCAGCGTCAGCCTGCGAGAACAGGAGGCCGCTTGAGCGTCACGCCGGAATCATTTCTGGCGGAAGCGCGGGCGGCGTCGACGCGTACCGATGAAATGGGAATGCGCCTGACGATCAATCGGGCGTACTACGCCGCCTACCATTGGGCGCTGACGGTCAGCCACTTCTGCCCCAATCCACCGCCCGCTCAAGCCGAAGGAATGCACAGAGCCTTGATTCGGCGGTTCCAATCCGTCCCGAGGCAAGGCTTTCGAGGCGCTAATATCGCGCGGGATATCGGTGCATGGCTGGATAGAGGCCGCAAGCTTCGCACCGTCGCGGACTATGAACTGAACGCGACGATCCATAAAAATGATCCCACCACAGCACTGTTTTATGCTGAACACGTTCGGAAACAGGTCGCTCAGTTCGCCGCATTGCATAATCCGTCACCCACCACTTGACTCTCCCACCAACCAATATTATCCGCGGATCAGTCGCGCCACTGCCCGATACACGGCGTTGAAATCTACTTCAAGTAGAACAGGAAAGCAGGCTTCGCTATCGGCAAGGGGCATGATGAAACAAGCAAGGCCCGTTCACGGCGCGGGTTCGATGGCGGTAATGACATAGGCGCCCTTATCGTCCTTCGTCATCGTGAATTTGACCTTGTCGCCCGCTTTGACCGTGCTGGTCAGTGCCTTGTCCACTAACTGGAAATCCATGGCCATTCGTGGCCAGTGCAGCGCCGGAATCGGGTCGTGATCGATCACCAGCTTGCCCTTGGCCGCGTCCACGCCCTTCACCGTCCCAGTGGCGGGGATGGTCGCGACGGTGGTCGTCGCCGCCGCGCCGTGACCGGCGTGGGGATCGGCTGCTAGGGTTGGACCGCCGCTCAGCAGGGCGATCAACGTGGCGGCAATAAGGAGCGGTTGCTTCATGGCGTTTTCCTTGGAAGGTCGGTTCAGTGGAATTATCGATATAACCAATTGAATTATTGAAGCTATATTAAGAGAAAATCAAACCGAGACGGAAATTCATGAAAGGAACCCGCGTAAAAGCGATTTTATCCGCGATGGCTGGTTTCCTCGTGGTTCTCCTGGCCATCTGGGCGGTGAATTATTGGCTGATCCAGCCCGCCTTCGATCAACTGGAACGCTCGCAGGCGATGGAAGACAGCATGCGGGCGGACGCGGCGATCCAAGGCGAATTGCGGCAGTTGGACAACGCGCTCGGCAACTGGGCCAAATGGGATGACGCCTACGCGTTCGCCGAGAACCGCAATCCTCGTTTCATCCAGTCCAATCTTGGCGACTGGCGCGTGCTGGAGAAAAGTTCGCACCTGAACTTTTGCGTCATCCTCGCCCGTGACGGCCAGGTGCTTTACAGCGGCGGCTACGATACCGATCTAGGTGGAGACGTGAGCCTGGCGGCGTTTTCGGGCGAGCGTCCGGCCATCCTGGCCACGCTCCGGCCGGTGCTGGAACGGGAGCAGGCGCTCGAAGGAATTTTGTCCACCGAGCATGGCCCGTTGTTGCTGGTCGCGCGCCCCATCTTGACCACGCGGGGCGCCGGGCCAGCGCGCGGCGCGTTGGTGTTCGGCCGGTTTCTGGACGCACCATTGCTGCGCGCCCTAATCGAGCAGACCCAGGTTAAGTTCGAACTGTTTACCGAAGACGATCCCCGATTGGCCTTGGAGGAACGGAATTACCTGCGCACCCTGCAACCGGGTGTGGCGGCCTTACGGCTAGGACCGCACGGTGCGCCGTTCATGTACGAAATGCTGGCCGATCTGGCGAGTCAACCCGCCGCGCTGATCCGCACTCCCATCCGGCAGGCGATCTCCGCGACGGCACGAAGCACGGGCCATGCCCTGATCGGGGTTCTCGGTCTGATCACCCTGACCCTGCTGCTCGGCGGGGCTTATCTCTTCAACCGACCCAGCGCTAGCGGGACCGGACCCGCCAACGTGGCGGCCTGGGGAACCGCGACCCTGACTGCCCTGATCGGCCTGGCCCTGACCAGCGGTCTCTTTCTGGATCTGCGCCAGCGCAATCAGGAAGGGTTGGAGCGTCGGTTTCAACTGATCGCGGCGCAGCGCGCCGACCTTGTCGTCGAAAAATTCAGGGACAACCTGCGTGATCTCGACGCCGTCAAACGCTTCTTCGACGGTTCCGAGGCGGTGACCCGGCAAGAATTCCATCAGTTCGTGGCCCCGATTCTGGATTATTACGGCGGTTTCCAGGCCATCGAATGGCTGCCGCGCGTGGCCCGAGCACAACGGAGCGAATTCGAGGCCGCCGCGCGGCGGGACGGGTTGGCGGACTTCCGGTTCACCGAACTGGATGATAGTGGGGCGATGGTCGCCGCCGCCGAGCGCGACGAGTATTTCCCCGTTTATTACCTGGAGCCCTACGCCGGCAACGAAAGAGCGCTGGGATATACTCCCGCCCCGCCCCACCCGGCGCGCGGCGTGGTGTTGACCCGAGCCTGGGACAGTGGCCGACTCACGCTCGGCGAGCGGTATACCCTGGTGCAGGAATCGGCCCAGTACTTCTCGGTGCTGGCGTTCGCGCCGGTCTACGCGGGAATAACGACCCGCGACGTGGAAGAACGCCGGCGACGGTTGAAAGGCTTCGTGCTGGGGGTGATCCGGGTCGGCGCGGTGGTGGAAACCGCGTTGCGGAACACCGAGCCGCAAGGGTTGATTCTGCGCCTGATCGATTTGTCGGCGGAAGGCGAGCGCCAGTCGCTTTACGAGTGGACCCCACGCCTGGGTTCGCCACAGCCGGTCGATCAAATAGCGCTGCGGTATCGCCAGGATTTTCCCATGGCCGACCGGACGTGGCGGATCGAGATCCAACCGAACGCGGCGTTCGTCGCCAGCCATGCCGAGCGGACCCATCGATGGATCCCAGCCATCGGTGGGTTGCTGACCGCGTTGGCGACCCTGTACCTGTTCACCGTGGTCTCTCAACAACGACGGGCGGAGGCGCGGGTGGCCCTGCGAACCGCCGAGCTGCGCGCCAGTCAGGAATACACCCGCGCCGTGCTGGACGCCCTCACCGACGCCGTGTTTGTGGAGGATGCCGACACCGGACGGATCGTCGACGTCAACCACCGTATGACCGAATTATACGGCTGTACCCACGCCGAGGCGCTCATGCTCAAGGTCGACCAACTCAGCCTGGGAACGCCGCCCTATGCCCGGGAGGACGCGTTGGCGTGGCTGCGCAAGACCCGGCGGGAAGGTCCGCAAACCTTCGAATGGATCGCCAAAACTCGCGCTGGTGCTCTGTTTTGGGCTGAGGTCAGTGTTCGCTTCATCGTTATCGGTGACCAAGCGCGTTTCATCATCAGTGTGCGCGACATCGCCGAGCGCAAGGCGGCGGAACGGGCGCTGCACGAAAGCGAGGAACGATTCCGCGTCCTGCATGAAGCGTCCTTTGGTGGCATCGGCATTCACGATCAGGGCGTTATCCTGGAGTGCAACCAGGGCCTGGCCGACCTGACCGGATTCTCGATCGAGGAATTGGTCGGCATGAATGGGCTGTTGCTGATCGCGCCGCAATGGCGGGATCTGGTGACGCGGCACATCCGCGATGGTTATGCCAAAGCCTACGAGGTGGAAGGTCTGCGCCGGGATGGCGCGGTTTATCCACTGGAAATCCAGGGCAAGAGCATTCCCTATCGAGGTCGAATCGTTCGGGTGGCGGAATTTCGGGACATCACCGAGCGGCGACGCGCGGAAGAGCGCCAGCGGTTGGCGGCGACCGTGTTCGAGGCGGCGCGCGAAGCCATCGTGGTGACCGACATCGACGGAAACATCATCGCCATCAATCCGGCTTTCGTCGCCATGACGGGTTACACCGAGGCCGAGGTGCGGGGCCAGTCGTTGCGGATGTTGCAATCCGACCGCCAATCGGGGACCTACTACCGCGCGATCTGGCAGACCGTGGCGCGGGACGGCGTCTGGCGGGGTGAATTTTGGAGCCGACGCAAGGATGGTGATTTGTTCCTGGCGCTGACCACGTTCGGCGAGGTGCGGGACACGGCGAATCAAGTCTCTCACTACGTGATCATCGCCACCGACATCACCCACCAGAAGGAAACCGAGCAACGCATCGAGCATCTGGCCTACTACGATGCCCTGACCGATTTGCCCAACCGGGCGTTGTTGACCCAGCGGGCGGAACTGGCGTTGGCGCTGGCGAGTCGTCGGCGTGAGGAGGTAGCGGTGTTGTTCCTCGACCTGGACCGCTTCAAGGAAGTCAACGACTCACTCGGCCATGCCGAGGGCGATACTCTGCTGGTGCAAGCCGCGGCGCGGCTGCGGGAATTAGTGCGAGAGACCGATACGATCTGCCGGCTGGGGGGCGATGAATTCGTGTTGCTGTTGCCGGATACCAACCAACCAGGCGCGACGCGATTGGCGAGCAAGTTGGTGGCCGCGTTCGGCCAGCCGTTTGTCGTGGCCGGTCACAGCCTGCGCGTGACCGTCTCGGCCGGAGTTGCCCTTTATCCCCACGACGGCACGACCTTCAGCGAGTTATTGAAGAACGCCGACACCGCCCTGTACCGGGCCAAGCACGAGGGCCGCAACACCTGGGTGTTCTACGCCCGCGATATGAACGTCGCCACCTTCGAGCGGCTGGTTCTGGAATCGCAATTGCGCAAGGCCATCGACACCGGCCAACTGCGCGCCTATTTTCAGCCCAAGGTGCGGCTGAGCGACGGGGGACTGGCCGGCGCCGAGGCGCTGGTGCGCTGGTTGCACCCCGATCATGGGCTGATTCCACCGGGGCGTTTCATCCCAGTGGCCGAAGCCAGCGATCTTATCGTCGATCTGGGCGACTGGATGCTGGCGGAGGTGTGCCGGCAACTTGCGGTCTGGCGGGGCGCGGGTCTGCCGCCGCTAACCGTGGCGGTCAATCTGGCGGCCCGTCATTTCCGCGATCCGAACTTCATCGAGCGCCTTGAACGGTTGCTGGCGGCCCATGGTCTCCCCGCCCAGGCGCTGGAACTGGAACTGACCGAGTCCAGCTTGCTCGAAACCGGCGCGCGGACGGCGGAGACGTTCCTGGCGCTGCGCCGCCTGGGTCTGGGCCTGGCCATCGACGACTTCGGCGCCGGCTATTCCAACCTGAGTTATCTCAAGCGATTGCCGCTCACCGCGTTGAAGATCGACCAAAGCTTCGTGCGCGACCTCGTCACCGACCCCGACGACCGCATCCTCGCTGCCACCATCGTCGCCCTGGGCCACGGCCTGGGATTGAAGGTCGTGGCGGAAGGCGTGGAGACCGAGGAGCAACGGCGCATCCTGCTCGACCAGGGCTGCGATTGGGTGCAGGGCTATCTGTTCGCCCCGCCGATGCCGGCCGAGTCGTTCGCCGATTGGCTGGCGCCCGCTCCGAAGATCGCCTAGCAATCCCCTCCTCGTAAGCATTCAGTCCCCTTTCTCCCGTCAATGGGGGAGGGGGTTGAAGTGAAGGGGGCGCGAGTGGGCTGCCGGTCGACCAACGGATTTCGCGTCGTTCCATCGTTGAACGCGTGCGTTGGGCCTACACTGGCGACGACTAGCGTTTTTCACGCGCCTCACCGGCGCGGAGCCCCAGGATCGCGGCCAGCAGCAAGCCTAGTATCGATAGCCCCCAGACGTTCAGCGCCGGGATGGCCAAAGGCATGGTAACAGCGAAGGTGTCGGTGTCGGTGGCGATATTGTCGAGGGGAGTCTCGTCGGTCATACCGTTGGGCGGGTTGGCAACGAGCATGACGGTTAGATCGCCGGAAGCGCTTGCGGCCACCTGAGCGGTGACATGGTAGGTCACGCTGGCCAATTGCGGTAGATCCAGTGAGTCGGTAAAGGTGGCGGGGTTACCGACGCTGTCCGTGCAGTTGTAGGCGGGCGGCGTACCACCCGCGCAGGTCCAGGTCCAGGAAACGATTTGCGCCGGCCGCGCGGCGGTGACCGACATGCCATTCGCGTCGGCGGGACCATGGTTGGTGACGACGATGTCGTAATTCAGCGTGGTGCCCGGGGTGTAGCTACCCTGGCCGTCCGTGACGCTGGCGGTCAGGTCGAGTTGCGGCAAATTATTGACCCCAAAATCAAGACGGTTCTCGACGGTCGCGCCTTGCGCGTCGTTGGCTGATTGCTGGCCGGCCGCGGTCAACGTGATGGCAAGGCTTTGAATATATCCGCCCAGGCCGAGGAGTCCGTTCGCCTCGGAGCCGTTATCGTCCGAATCGGTCCGGTTGATATTCGGGTCTGGCGCGGGTTCGTAGGCCAGCGCGGGCAGCGGGCCGGTGCTGGAGTGGAAGTCGCGCAGGACGCCGCCGGGGTTGAAGTTCACCGCCGGCAGGCGGACGATGTAGTCGCCGGCAGGCAGGCCGCTAAAGGTGTAAAGGCCGCCGCCGCTAGTCGACATGCCGCCGGGAGCATCGTCAGTTGTGCCGAGAACACCGTCAGGACCGACGTTGATTTCAGTTGAGCCATCCCCTGACCAAAGTTCGACGGTGACACCGTCAATGCCGACTTCAGCGCCGTCGAGCAGGCCGCTGTTATCCAGGTCGTTCCAGACCAGGTTGCCGAGGCTCATGGTGTAGAAGCCAAAGTCAACGGTCATGTTGGCCTGGGTGTCGGGCTGGCCTTGCTGGTTGCCAGGCAGGGTGGCGTCCAGATCGGTTTCGCCGGACGGTTCGGTCAGCGCCGGGCCGAGCGTAACGGTGGAAGAAATCACCGCACCGTTAAGCGCGCCGCTGGTTTGCAGCGTGCCGTTGTCGTCGGAGTCGGTGTCGCTGTTGGCCAAGGCGGCGGTCGTTTCGCTGATCGTGCCGTTCGCCGCGCGGGTGGTGGCTGAAGACCAATAGCCCACGAGCGGGTTCCCCGCAGTGAACTCGATAGACGGTATGGCGACGACGTAATCGCCAGATTGAAGACCGTTGAACAGGTAGTAGCCGCCGTTGGCTGTAATTTGTGTGGCAAGGACGGTGGTCAGATCAGAGGCGGCGTACAGGTTGACGGTGACGCCATCGATACCGACTTCCGTGCCGTTGATCGTGCTGCTGTTGTCGGTATCGAACCAGACGCGGTTGCCCAGCGAGAAGACCGGGGTGAAGCCAAAGTCCATGGTTGGATTGGTCGTGGAACCAGTGTTGTTATCCACTGTATTGGAGGTCTGGGCAGCGCCAGGGGTGATCGTGACCGTATTCGAGACAATCGTACCGCTGCCGGTGCCGACACCGTTGTCGTTATCGTCGGTGTTGGTGGTTGGGTTGGTCGTGTCGGCAGGCGCAAACGTATCGACGCTGCTAAAAGCTCCAACCGGCGATGTCACGCGCACCGTGTAATCGCCCTGGGCCAGGCCGGAGAAGCTATACAGGCCGTTGCCCGCGGTAGTGGTGGTAGCAAGTTGCGTCGTGCCGTCGGCAGACCAAAGTTCGACGTTGACGCCGTTGATGCCGGTTTCGCTGCCGTTGAAGGCACCGTTCTTATCGGTGTCGCTCCAGACCAGGTTGCCGAGGCTCATGGTGTAAAAGCCAAAGTCAACGGTCATGTTGGCGTGGCCATCGGGCTGGCTGCCCTGACCGACGCCGTTTTCGAGGTCGGTCTCGCCGGTGGGTTCAGTAGCGCCGGTAGGTCCAAGCGTGATGGTTGAGGAAATCACAGCACCGTTGAGCGTACCGGCGGTTTGGAGCGTGCCGTTGTCGTCGGAGTCGATGTCGCTATTGGCGAGGGCAGCCGTCGTTTCGCTGACAATGCCCGCGGGACTGATGGTTGTGCCCGAAGAGCGATAGCCGTTCAGGGCACCGGTAAAGTTGCTGGACGCCACCGAAACGACGTAATCGCCGGCGTCCAGACCATCGAACAAGTAGTAGCCGCCGTTGGCTGTGGTCGTGGTCGCCAGAGCGGTGGAGAGATTGCCCGCCGCGTACAGATTGACGGTGACGCCGTCAATACCCGTTTCGGCGCCGTTGATCGCGCCACTGTTGTCGGTGTCGAACCAAACCCGGTTGCCGATGGCGTAGAAGGGGGCTTGCGCCACGGCCGGAAAGGCGCAGGCGAGCGCGAACAAGAAGGCGAAGGGGGCAAAGAAGCGTGGAAGGAGTCTCTGGGTTGCTTTCATGTTCATGGATTTTCAGTTCATCGGGGGCTGTTTGAAGTTGCGGTCGGGGTGGTGGGGGTTCGGAATGCCCCGTGAAACCGTTTCTCAATCCCGCAGCTCGTTCCGGTCGGCGAACGACGCCAGCGCTTCCGGGTTGGCCAGCGCCTCGATGTTCTTGACCGGCTGACCCTGCACGACGTTGCGCACCGCCAGTTCGACGATCTTGCCACTCTTGGTGCGGGGGATATCGGCCACCTGTAATATCTTGGCGGGAACGTGACGCGGCGTGGTGTTCTCGCGGATCGTTCGCTTGATCCGAGCGATCAATTCGTCGTCAAGATCGACCCCATCCTGAAGTTTCACGAACAACACCAGCCGGACATCTCCCCCCCAATCCTGGCCGATCACGATGGATTCGACCACCTCGGGCAGTTTTTCGACCTGGCGATAAATCTCGGCGGTGCCGATGCGCACGCCGCCCGGATTGAGCGTGGCGTCCGAACGGCCGTGGATGATCAAGCCCTCGTGCTCGGTCACTTCGCAAAAATCGCCGTGATGCCAGACGCCAGGGAACCGTTCGAAATAGGCGGCCCGATACTTTTTTCCGTTCGGGTCGTTCCAGAAGCCAACCGGCATGGAGGGAAACGGGCGGGTACAGACCAGTTCGCCCTTTCGTCCCCGGATGGATCGACCCTCATCGTCCCAAACCTCGACCGCGAGGCCCAGACCCTTGCATTGAATCTCACCGCGCCAGACCGGCAGCGTGGGATTGCCCAGCACGAAGCAGGAAATGATGTCGGTGCCGCCGGAAATGGAGGAAAGCTGGAGGTCGGATTTGATGTTGGCGTAAACGTCGTCGAAACGTTCGGGAACCAGCGGGCTGCCGGTCGAGGTCATGACGCGCAGGGGGCCGAGATCATACGCCTCCCCCGGTCTCAGGCCGGTCTTGATCAGGGCATCGAGATACTTGGCCGAGGTGCCGAAGTGGGTCATCCGCTCGGTTTCGGCGAGATCCCAGAGAATCCGACCACCCGCGACGAAGGGGCTGCCGTCGTACAGCAGCAGCGTCGCCCCGGACGCCAAGCCCGAAGCCAGCCAATTCCACATCATCCAGCCGCAGGTGGTGAAATAGAACAGGCGGTCGCCTTCTCGAACATCGGTGTGCAGTTGGTGTTCCTTGAGATGCTGTAACAACGTCCCGCCCGCGCCGTGCACGATGCATTTGGGGACGCCAGTCGTTCCCGATGAGTACAGGATGTAGAGCGGATGATCGAAGGGCAGTGGCACAAACTCGATCTCGGTCGCCGCCGCGTGCGGCGCGACGAAGCGGGTCCATGAGATTCCCTTGGGCAGACTCGCCGCCAGCGCGTCCGCGTCGGCGTGGAGGTAGGGAACCACGATCAACCGCTCGACGCTGGGGAGTTGGGGCGCGAGTTCGACCAGCTTGGGCCGAATATCCACCGCCTTACCGTTGTACCAGTAACCATCGCAGGCGATCAGCACCTTGGGCTCGGTCTGGCCGAAGCGGTCCAACACGCCCTGGACGCCGAAATCCGGCGAGGCGCTGGTGAACACCGCGCCGATGCTAGCGGCGGCGAGCATCGTGACCATCGTTTCGGGCAGGTTGGGCAAATAGGCAGCGACACGGTCGCCGGGACCGATGCCCATTGCCTTCAGCGCGGCGGCGAACTGGGCGACCTGCTGGTGCAATTCGACCCGCGCGAGGGATCGCTGGACCTTATCCTCGCCCCAAAACACCAACGCTTCAAGGTTGCCACAGTCCCGCAGCAGGTTCTCGGCGAAATTGAGCCGCGCATCCGGAAACCACTGGGCGCCGGGCATCCGGTGGGGATCGACCAGAACCCGCTCCCCACGCTCGCCAAGCACGCCGCAAAAGTCCCAAACCGTAGGCCAAAACTGCTCGGGCGCATCGATCGACCAGGCGTGCAAATCCCCATACGAATCCAGCGTCAGCCCGGAAACTTCCCGGGCTCGCGCGGCAAAAGCGGCCATCCGGGTCGCGGCGCTCCGCCCCGGATCGGGCGTCCAAAGCGGCGTTGCAGGGTCCGTTGGCGCGGCTCGGTCGGAGTGGAGGCTATCGTTCATCGCGCTCTCCGTGGGGTGATTGGGATGATTGGGCGCCGGCCTTGGCCAGCGCGGCGTTCAGGGTCGGCTGGCGTCCCGTCACCGGCGGGATCACATTCTAAACAGGCCAAAGCGGGTCGGCGCGATGGGCGCGTTGAGCGTAGCCGACAACGACAAGCCGAGAATGCGCCGACTCTGGGCGGGATCGACCACGCCGTCGTCCCACAGGCGGGCCGTGGCGTAATACGGATGGCCCTGCTCCTCGTACTGAGCGCGAATCGGGGCCTTGAACGCTTCTTCCTCGTCCTTGCTCCAGGTTCCGCCAGCGGCCTCGATCCCGTCCCGGCGCACCGTCGCCAGCACGCTGGCCGCCTGTTCGCCGCCCATCACTGAAATTCGACTGTTGGGCCACATCCACAGAAAGCGGGGCGAATAGGCGCGGCCGCACATGCCGTAGTTGCCAGCGCCGAAACTGCCGCCGATCAGCAGGGTGATCTTGGGCACTCCCACGGTGGAGACGGCGGTGACCATCTTGGCTCCGTCCTTGGCGATGCCGCCGTTTTCGTACTTGCGGCCCACCATGAAGCCGGTGATGTTTTGCAGGAACAGCAGCGGAATGCCGCGCTGGCCGCACAGTTCGACGAAATGCGCGCCTTTCTGGGCCGATTCGGAGAACAGAATCCCGTTGTTGGCGACGACGCCCACCGGATAGCCGTACAGTTGGGCGAAACCGGTCACCAACGTGCTGCCATAGCGGGTCTTGAATTCGTCGAAGCGCGAACCATCCACGATTCGGGCGATGATTTCCCGCACGTCGTAGGGCTTGCGGGTATCGGTGGGCAGGATGC
>JAVMKH010000152.1:0-80714 GCA_031732935.1 Candidatus Contendibacter sp. | reverse complement strand
GCGGGTGTAGTTCAATGGTAGAACCTCAGCTTCCCAAGCTGATGGCGTGGGTTCGATTCCCATCACCCGCTCCAAGACAATAGGGTTGCGCCACGGCGCAACCCTATTTTTGTGGCCGCGCTTTTTTTCAGGCGCGGTCGCGGCGCCGTCGACTATCCCTTCCATATCCCCCAAGGAACTGTCGCCATGATTCATGTCGCGATCGTCGGCGTGGCCGGCCGCATGGGCCGCCATTTACTCGAAGCCTGCCATTTGGTCGATGGAGTGCGTTGCTCGGTGGCT
Source organism: Candidatus Contendibacter sp. (assembly GCA_031732935.1). Lineage (GTDB taxonomy): Bacteria > Pseudomonadota > Gammaproteobacteria > Competibacterales > Competibacteraceae > Contendibacter. The sequence goes on along the minus strand of JAVMKH010000152.1, from coordinate 80,432 downwards.
TTGGAGCGCCCCGATCATCCATCGGTCGGCGCCGACGCCGGAGAGCTTATGGGCATTGGGCGGTTGAACGTGCCCATCGTCGCCGATCTGGCGCCATTGGTCGATCACTTCGACGTGCTCGTTGACTTCACTCGTCCGGCGGCCACCCTTGCGAACTTGGCTATCTGTCGGACGGCTGGCAAAGCCATGGTCATCGGCACCACCGGCCTGTCCGCTGACCAGAAGGCCGCTGTCGCTCATGCCGCCGAGACTATTCCCATCGTGTTCGCGCCAAATATGAGTGTTGGCGTCAATCTCTGCTTTAAGCTGCTGGAACTGACGGCACGAGTGCTGGGCGATGGTATGGATATCGAAATCATCGAGGCCCACCACCGTCACAAGGTAGACGCGCCCTCCGGCACCGCGCTGGCCATGGGACAGGTGATCGCCGCGACCCTCGGCCGTGACTTGGCGCAATGCGCGGTTTATGACCGGCGGGGTGTTACCGGCGAGCGCGACCGCGCCGCCATTGGTTTCGCCACCGTGAGAGCCGGCGATATCGTCGGCGAGCACACCGTGCTGTTCGCCGATGTGGGCGAGCGCATCGAAATCACCCATCGCGCATCTAGCCGGATGACGTTCGCCAAGGGTGCCCTTCGGGCCGCAAACTGGCTGATCGGACGCCCCCCGGGCCTGTTCGACATGCGGGACGTGCTGGGCTTGCGTTGAACCAGTCGGGCGGCGGCTTGGTACCTAGAGCGGAGCAGCGCGATTTGCTAGACTCCGCGCCAGTCTAGGCCCGTTTTTTTGCACTGCGTCATGGGGGCGGCCGCCGTGCCGCTTATTCCTTGCGCGCGTTCATCTTGGAGGCTTGCTTGAGGAAACCCGCGCTTCTGGCCCTGGAAGATGGCAGTCTGTTCCGGGGCGAATCCATCGGCGCCGAGGGTCATGCCCAGGGCGAGGTCGTGTTCAACACCTCGATCACCGGCTATCAAGAAATCCTGACCGACCCATCCTATTGCCAGCAAATCATCACCTTGACCTACCCACATATTGGTAACGTCGGCGTCAATCGGGGCGACGAGGAAGCGGCCCGCATCCACGCCAGCGGCCTGGTGGCGCGGGACTGCCCCCCCACCGCCAGCAACTGGCGTGGCCAGCAACCGTTGGACCATTATCTGCGCGAGCGCGGCGTGGTCGCCCTCGCCGGCGTCGACACTCGCAGGCTGACCCGGCTGCTACGGGAAAAGGGCGCCCAGAACGGATGCCTGATGGCCGGCGATCATCTCGACGCGGAACAGGCCTTGGCGCTGGCCCGCGCATTTCCCGGCCTGAAGGGCATGGATCTCGCTCGGGTAGTCAGCGTGTCCGCGCCCTACGCCTGGAGCGAGGGAACCTGGCGACTGGCTGGCAATGGCTTTCCGACGGTGGGCGACGCGCGCTACCATGTGGTCGCCTACGACTATGGGATCAAGCGCAACATCCTGCGGATGCTAGCCGAGCGCCGCTGTCGGCTGACCGTGATTCCGGCGCAAACGCCCGCCCACGAGGTCATGGCCTTGCGGCCGGACGGCGTGTTCCTGTCCAACGGCCCTGGCGACCCCGAACCGTGCGACTACGCCATCGCCGCGATCCGCGAACTGTTGGACGCCGGCATTCCACTGTTTGGGATTTGCCTGGGCCACCAGTTGCTGGGGCTGGCCAGCGGGGCGCGGACTGTCAAGATGAAGTTCGGCCATCACGGCGGCAACCATCCGGTGCTGGACCTCGACAGCGGTCGGGTGATGATCAGTAGTCAAAACCACGGCTTCGCGGTGGATGAAGCCACCCTGCCGGCCAATCTGCGCCCGACGCACCGCTCGTTGTTCGACGGTTCGTTGCAAGGCGTCGCCCGCACCGACCGGCCCGCATTCAGCTTTCAAGGTCATCCCGAAGCCAGTCCCGGCCCGCGCGACGTGGCGCCGCTGTTCGACCGATTCATCGCGTTCATGGCGATGCGTCGACCCCACTGATCGCCGATGGTGTTATCGACAAGCCGCGAAAGGCACAGATTCACAATAAAATTTCAGAATTTTAAAGAGGCGGTGCCCCGCTCAAACTGATGGACCCCGCGCCCATCGCCTACCGATCACAGTCCACTCCTCACTCTCAAGCCATGCCCAAGCGTACCGATTTGCACAGCATTCTGATCATCGGCGCCGGTCCGATCGTGATCGGCCAGGCCTGCGAGTTCGACTATTCGGGCGCGCAAGCCTGCAAGGCGTTGCGGGAGGAGGATTACCGGGTCATCCTGGTGAACTCGAACCCGGCCACGATCATGACCGATCCCAACATGGCCGATGCCGTCTACATCGAGCCGATCCACTGGCGGACGGTCGCCCACATCATCGCCCGCGAACGTCCCGACGCCCTGCTGCCCACCATGGGTGGGCAGACCGCATTGAACTGCGCGCTGGATCTGGTTCGGCATGGCGTGCTGGAGCAGTATGGAGTGGAAATGATCGGCGCCTCGCCCGACGCCATCGACATGGCCGAGGACCGCGAACGCTTCCGGCGGGCGATGCACGAGATTGGTTTGAAAACCCCGCGCTCGGTGATCGCCCACACCCTGGAGGAAGCGCTGGCCCAGCACCACGAAATCGGTTTCCCGACCATCATTCGGCCTTCCTTCACCCTCGGCGGCAGCGGTGGCGGCATCGCTTACAACCGTGAGGAGCTAGTGGAAATCCTCGAGCGCGGTCTCGATCTGTCCCCGGTTAGCGAAGTGCTGATCGAGGAATCGGTGCTGGGCTGGAAGGAATTCGAAATGGAAGTGGTGCGCGACCGCGCCGACAACTGCATCATCGTTTGCTCCATCGAAAACTTGGATCCGATGGGCGTCCACACCGGCGACTCCATCACCGTCGCCCCAGCCCAGACCCTCACCGACAAGGAATACCAGATCATGCGCGACGCCTCGCTGGCGGTGTTGCGCAAGATTGGCGTGAACACCGGCGGCTCCAACGTCCAATTCGCCATCAATCCCGACGACGGACAGATGGTGATCATCGAGATGAATCCGCGCGTGTCCCGTTCCTCGGCGCTGGCGTCCAAGGCCACCGGATTCCCCATCGCCAAGGTCGCGGCTAAATTGGCGGTGGGTTATACCCTCGACGAGTTGCGGAACGAGATCACCGGTGGCCGCACGCCGGTTTCGTTCGAGCCGAGCATCGACTACGTGGTCACCAAGGTGCCGCGTTTCAACTTCGAAAAGTTCCCGCAGGCCAATCCGCGGTTGACCACCCAGATGAAATCGGTCGGCGAAGTGATGGCCATCGGTCGCACCTTTCAGGAGTCGATCCAGAAGGCGTTGCGTGGACTGGAAATCGGCGTGGACGGCTTTAACGAAGTGCTGCTGCTCGACCATGTCCATGCCGATCCTCATCTGGTCCTGAAACAAGAACTGGGCGTACCTGGTCCCCGGCGGCTCTGGTTTGTCGCCGAGGCGTTCCGACTGGGCTACTCGGTCACGACCTTGCGCGAACTGACCCGAATCGATCCCTGGTTTTTGGCGCAGATCGAGAGTCTGGTCCAGATCGCCGGCGAGACGCGCGCGCTTGGGCCGGCGGCTCTGCGCGATCGCGAACGGCTGTATTTCCTCAAGCGCCAAGGCTTTTCCGACAGCCGGCTGGCAACCCTGACCGGCATCGCCGAATCCGAGGTTCGCCGGTTGCGCGCGGAACTGAACGTACATCCAGTCTACAAGCGGGTGGATTCCTGCGCCGCCGAATTTGCCACCAGCACCGCCTATCTGTATTCCACTTACGAGGAAGAGTGCGAGGCCGAGCCCACCGACCGGACCAAGATTATGGTGCTGGGCGGTGGGCCCAACCGCATCGGTCAGGGCATCGAATTCGACTATTGTTGCGTCCACGCCGCCTTGGCGCTGCGCGAGGATGGCTACGAGACCATCATGGTCAACTGCAACCCGGAAACGGTGTCGACCGACTTCGATACCTCCGACCGTCTGTATTTCGAACCGCTGACCCTGGAAGATGTGTTGGAGATCGTGCGCAAGGAACAACCCGCGGGCGTGATCGTCCAGTTCGGCGGCCAGACGCCGTTGAAACTGGCCCGGCCGCTGGAAGCCAACGGGGTGCCGATCATCGGAACCAGCCCAGACGCCATTGATCGCGCCGAGGATCGCGAACGGTTCCAGCAGATGATCCAACGACTCGGCTTGCTGCAGCCGCCCAATCGCACCGCTCGCGAACCGGAAGCGGCGGTCCGGCTGGCCCGGGAGATCGGCTATCCGCTGGTGGTGCGGCCTTCCTACGTGCTGGGCGGTCGGGCGATGGAAATCGTCCATCAAGAAGAAGATTTGCGCCGCTACATGCGGGAAGCCGTTCAGGTGTCCAACGACTCACCGGTGCTGCTAGACCGCTTTCTTAGCGATGCGGTCGAGGTGGACGTCGACGCGCTCAGCGACGGCCACGAGGTCATCATCGGGGGCATCATGGAGCACATCGAGGAAGCCGGTGTCCATTCGGGCGATTCCGCCTGCTCGCTGCCACCTTATTCCCTCGATCCAGTAATTCAAGCTCGGTTGCGCGAACAGGTGCGCGCGATGGCCCTGGAATTGGGTGTGGTCGGGCTGATGAACACGCAGTTCGCTATCCAGGGCGAGGATATTTACGTGTTGGAGGTCAACCCTCGCGCGTCTCGAACGGTGCCCTACGTCTCCAAGGCCACGGGCCGGCCGCTGGCCAAAATCGCCGCCCGCTGCATGGTCGGACGGTCACTGGCCGCTCAAGGCATATCCGGCGAGATAATTCCCGCCTATTACTCGGTCAAGGAAGCGGTCTTCCCCTTCGCCAAGTTCCCTGGCGTGGATCCTCTGTTGGGGCCGGAGATGAAATCCACCGGCGAAGTGATGGGGGTTGGGCGCAGTTTCGGCGAAGCCTTCGCCAAGGCCCAACTCGGCGCCGGCGATCAGTTACCGCGCGGCGGTCGAGCTTTCCTCAGTGTGCGCGACGCCGACAAGGCGAAACTGGTGGAAATCGCCCGCGACCTGGGGCGGCTCGGGTTCAGCCTGATGGCTACCAAGGGTACGGCGGCGACCTTGCGCGCCCACGGCCTCGATTGCAAAACGGTCCACAAGGTCGGCGAGGGCCGACCCCACATCGTCGACCTGATCAAGAACGACCAGATCGCCCTCATCGTCAACACCACCGAAGGCAAGCAAGCCATCGCGGATTCCTTCTCGATCCGCCGTGAAGCGCTGATGCACAAAGTCAGTTACACCACCACGCTCGCCGCCGCGCGGGCGACCTGCCAGGCTCTGCGCGAACTTGACAACACCACCGTGAACTGCTTGCAAGATTTGCACCGGGAATTGCACGCATGACTCAGAAAGTACCGATGACCGTCACCGGCGCTGCTCGACTGCGCGCCGAACTTCAGGAACTCAAGACGGTGGCGCGGCCACGGATCATCGCCGCCATCGCCGAGGCTCGCGCCCATGGCGACCTGAAGGAAAACGCCGAATACCACGCCGCGCGCGAGCAACAAAGCTTCACCGAAGGTCGGATCGCCGAAATCGAGTCGAAGTTGGCCCGTGCCCAGATCATCGACGTGACGACCTTGCCACCCTCGGACCGGGTGATATTCGGCGCCACGGTGCTGCTGCGCGAAGTGGAGAGCGAGGAGGAGCGGCGCTATCAGATCGTTGGCGAGGACGAGGCCAATCTGAGGGAGGGTAAGATTTCGCTCAAATCCCCGATCGCCCGGGCGCTGATCGGCAAATCCGCCGACGATGTCGTCGATGTCCAGACTCCGGGCGGCGCCAAAACCTACGAGATCGTTGCGGTGCAATACCTTTGAGCGGCGGGGCAATCGCGCGAGGCTCATGGTGGAGTCTTGCGAGATTCGCCGAACAGTCGGGGGTAGCCGCAAACGGAAGCGCGCCGCCTTGAAATCCCGCCGCTTGTCCGCATATCGGACTCCAATTCCCGAATTCACCCATCAGGAGTCCGTCACCCATGACCGTCGAAGCTCACAAGGAAACCCTTGGCTTTCAGGCCGAGGTGCAGCAATTGCTGCGCCTGGTCGCGCATTCCCTGTATTCCCACAAGGAAGTCTTCCTCCGCGAACTGATCTCCAACGCCTCCGACGCCTGCGACAAGCTGCGCTTTGAGGCCCTGACCGACAGCGCCCTGTACGAGAACGACCCCGACCTGAGAATCCGGGTCAGTTTCGATAAGGACGCTCGCACCATCACCGTTGCCGACAATGGCATCGGCATGGACCGGCAGGAAGTCATCGACAACATCGGCACCATCGCCCGCTCCGGCACCCGCCAGTTCATGCAAAAGCTGACCGGCGATCAGGCCAAGGACGCCCACCTGATCGGTCAGTTCGGCGTCGGCTTCTATTCCAGCTTCATCGTCGCCGACAAGGTGACGCTACTCACCCGCCGCGCCGGCATGGGCGCGGAACACGGCGTCCGCTGGGAATCCAACGGCGAAGGCGAATACACGCTGGAAACGGTCGATAAGCCCATGCGCGGCACCGAGGTCATTCTGCACTTGCGCGAGGACGAAACCGATTTACTCACCGAATGGCAGTTGCGCTCGATCATCACCAAGTATTCCGATCACATCACCCTGCCGGTGATCATGCCGGTGCAGAAATACAGTGAGGACAAGGACGCACCGCCGAAAATCGAGGACGAGCGAATCAACCAGGCGGCGGCGCTGTGGGCGCGGCCCAGGCAGGACATCAAGGACGAGGAATACAAGGAGTTTTACAAGCACGTCGGCCACGATTTCGAGGACCCGCTAGCCTGGACCCACAACCGGGTCGAGGGCAAGCTGGAATACACCTCGTTGTTGTTCTTGCCGGCCCGCGCGCCCTTCGACCTGTGGGACCGCGAGCAGCGCCACGGCGTGAAACTGTACGTGCGGCGGGTGTTCATCATGGACGACGCCGAACACCTGATGCCGCGCTACCTGCGCTTCGTGCGCGGCGTGATCGACTCGAACGACCTGCCGCTCAACATCTCCCGCGAAATCCTGCAAAGCAGCAAGGTGGTGGACGGCATCCGGGCCGGTTCGGTCAAGAAGGTGCTGGGCCTGCTGGAAGACATGGCTGCGAACGACACCGAAAAGTACGGCAAATTTTGGAAAGAGTTCGGCCGGGTGTTGAAGGAAGGGCCGGCGGAGGATCACGGCAACCGCGAGCAGATCGCCAAGCTGTTGCGCTTCGCATCCACTCACACAGACGGCGCCGAGCAGACTGTTTCTCTGGCCGACTACATCGGGCGGCTGAAGGAAGGACAGGATAAGATCTACTACATCGTCGGCGATAGCTTCGCCGCCGCCAAGAACAGTCCGCATCTGGAAGTCTTTCGCAAAAAGGGCTTGGAGGTGCTGTTATTGAGTGATCGGGTGGACGAATGGTTGATGTCGCACCTGACCGAGTTCGAGGGTAAGCAATTCCAGTCGGTGACCAAAGGTGCGCTGGACCTGGACAAGATCGCTTCAGAAGAGGAAAAGCAGGAACAAAAACAGGCCGAGGATCAGTTCAAGGATTTGCTGGGGCGGGTCAAGGAAGTGCTGGGTGACAAGGTCAAGGAAGTACGGATTTCCTCGCGGCTGACCGATTCGCCGGCTTGTCTGGTGGTGGACGAACACGCGCTCAGCGCCCATTTGGAACGGTTGTTGCGCGAAGCGGGGCAGAATGTGCCGATGAGCAAGCCGTATTTGGAATTGAATCCCACCCACTCACTGATTACGCGCCTTAAAGAGGAGCCGGACGCTGGCCGATTCAGCGACTGGACTCATCTGTTGTTCGAGCAAGCGGTGCTGGCCGAGGGCGGGCAACTGGAAGATCCGGCCAGTTTTGTAAAACGATTGAATGGATTGCTGCTGGCGCTGGGACGCTGATCGATGGAGGGGACGGCGGACGCTAGGTCTTTCCCCGGAAGGGGCGCGTCGCCTGCCCGTTTGCGCCGCTGGCTAAAACCGATGGATTTGCTAAATTATCGCCGGATTTGCCCAGCTAGCCTGTTTTAACCAACTCCAGGGGGGATGCCCGAATGATGCAGTTGAAGGAAATTCTGAGGAAAAAAGGCGGCCAACCCGTCACTGTGCCAACCACCGCCACCGTCGCCGACGCCATCCGCGCCATGACCGAGCATAAGGTGGGTTCGGTGATGATCCCGAACGCTGATGGTTCGCCCGCGGGCATCTTCACTGAGCGCGATGTGCTGAACCTGTGCGCCGAGGGTCGGACCGATTTTGCCAAAATGTCGATTCGGCCCTGCATGACCTGCGACATGACGACCGGCAAGCCGGGCGATACGATCAGCGAAGTTTTGGCTGTCATGACCACTAAGCGCTTCCGTCATATGCCGGTGGTGGATGAGGACGGCAAATTGATCGGCGTGGTCTCCATCGGCGACTTGGTCAAGGCCAAGTTGGAGGAAACCGCCCAGGAAGCGCAAGCCCTGCGCGAGTACATCACCACCTGAATCCTTGGCGCCGGCGCGCGTTCGCCCGCGTTGCCGGTTCCGGCGAATGGCATGAGCGCCAAATCTCCATCTTCTCCATTTTGGGAAACCAAAACCCTCGCCCAACTTACCGAACCCGAATGGGAGGCCTTGTGCGACGGTTGCGGCAGATGTTGCCTGCGCAAGCTGGAAGACGAGGACACAGGCGAGTTGTTCCATACCAATGTCGCTTGCTGGCTGTTGGATTTGACCACTGGCCGGTGTAGTCGTTACGCCGATCGCCTGCGTTGGGTGCCCGACTGTGTGCAACTGGCGCCGGCCGAAGTGCGGCGGGTCCGTTGGCTGCCACGAACCTGCGCCTACCGGTTGCGGGCGGAGGGCCAGCCGCTGCCGGATTGGCATCCCCTGCGAGTCGGCGACCCGCGTTCCACCCAGCGGGCGGGGATGACCGTGTGCGGCTGGGTCGTGTCGGAACGGCGAGTCCGTCGGCTGGAAAATCATATTATCGAGAGTTTGTCATGAATGTTCGCTGTCTGACCGTGGGCGCATTTCAAGTCAATGCCTATCTGATCGAGGATCCGGCTACCGGTCAGTGCGCGGTGGTGGACACCGGCGACGGGCCGCAACTGGCGAACGCGCTGGCCCGGATGCAACCGCGCCCGGATTTACAAGCGATTCTGCTGACGCATGCCCATTTCGACCACGCCGGCGGACTGGCCGACGTGCAGCGGGAATTCCCCGAGGCGCTGACCTATCTGCCGGCGCTGGAGCGACCGATGTTCGACGCGCTGCCGCAACAAGGCTCGCTGCTGTTCGGCATGGCTGATTTCGACCGGCCTAGCGGGCGGATCGACCGGGAAGTGCGCGACGGCGACATCATTGAGATTGGGGGGATACGCTTCCGCTTCCTGTCCACGCCAGGCCACACGCCGGGCCAGGGCTGTTATTACGACGATACCTATATTTTTGTTGGCGACACTCTGTTTGCCGGCAGTGTCGGTCGCACCGACTTTCCCATGAGCGACCCGGAATTGATGCAGATCAGCCTCGGCCGCTTGCTGGAACTGCCGGGCCATTTGCTGGTATGTAGCGGTCACGGTCCGGTCACCACGCTGGAGCAGGAATTGCGCACCAATCCGTTTCTGGGCCACGTTCGCCGGGCGCGGGGCATGGCCGAATCCCACGGGTCGCCCGAGCTGGGGCCGCGCTGGGGCTGAAGCGAGGTTTGATTATGTGCGAGTTGCTCGGGATGAGCGCCAATGTACCTACCGATATCTGCTTCAGTTTCACCGGGTTGATGCAGCGCGGCGGCAAGACCGGCCCGCACCGCGATGGTTGGGGCATCGCCTTTTACGAGGGGCGTGGCTGCCGAACTTTTCACGACCCCAATCCCAGCGCCGAGTCGGAAATCGCCCGGTTGGTGCAACGTTATCCCATCAAGAGCCTGATCGTCGTTTGCCATATCCGCCGCGCCAATCGTGGCCGGGTGTGCCTGGAGAATACCCATCCCTTCAGCCGCGAGTTGTGGGGCCGGCACTGGGTATTCGCCCACAACGGCCAGTTGCGGGGCGTGAAGCAACTGCCGCTTGGCGCTTACCGGCCGATTGGCGGAACCGACAGTGAACATGCCTTTTGCTGGCTGCTGAACCGAATTCGCGGCCGATTTCCCGAGCCGCCGCGCCGGCCGGACGCGCTGTGGCGGCATATTCATGCCTTGGCCCAGGAACTGAATCCGCGCGGTGTCTTCAACTTCCTGCTCAGCGACGCCCGGCACCTCTATGCTCACTGCGGCACGCAACTATCGTGGCTAACCCGGCGGGCCCCTTTCGGCGAGGCCCGACTGATGGATGCCGACATGACCGTGGATTTCCAACGGGAGACCACGCCCACCGATGTGGTGACCGTGGTGGCGACCCAACCGTTGACCGACAACGAGGCATGGACGGTGATGGACCCTGGAGCGTTGGCGATTTTCGGCGCCGGGGAGCAGGTAGCGACGCTCGGCGCGTGACAGTCGGACGAAACATCCAGTAAAGGCTGCTAGCCGTTCGGACCGCTATTCGCTGGCCAGCGCTGAGTTATCGGCGTTATGGGCGAAGCACCCGTGCTCAGGAAGGTCGCGCCGCCGACCATGCGCCGCCGCCAGTACGGCTGTTGCAGGCTGACCTTGCGAACCTGCCCACTACCCGAGGAGGCGTGGATCATCTGCCCGCCGCCCGCGTAGATTCCCACATGGGAAATCCGACCGCCGCCGTCGGCGCGAAAGAACAGCAAATCTCCCGGCAGCACCTGGCGCTGGGCTTGTGCCGCTTGGAACAACTCTGTCGTGGTGCGCGGCACCTGGATGCCCGCCTGGCGGTAAACGTACCGCACCAGGCCGCTGCAATCCACTCCACCCGGCGCTTCGCCGCCCAGAATGTAGGGGGTCCCAATCATCCGCTCCGCGGTGCCGAGAATATGCTGGCGGACAGTGGCGCGCGGGTCGCGCGGGGCGGAGGATGGCGTCGCGCAACCGCCCAGCCCAAGCAGACCGGCGAGTAGCCATGGAGCGATGAACGGCCGACCAGCGCGAGACAGGATGATAGGCATGATGGATCCCCCATAAATCCGATGGACAACGATGGTTCCAGTATAGGCGGCGCGTTGGGATCAACCGCAAGACGCGCGCGTTTTTTTGCGGCGAATGCAGACGGGATGTTCTATAGTAAAGCCTGTTTTTAGCCCATGGGGGTTTGTCATGAAAGCAGCTCGCGGCAGGGTTGTGTCCCTGCATTACACCCTGACCGACGATTCAGGCGTTCAACTCGATTCCAGTCGCGAGCGGGAGCCGTTTGCCTACTTGCACGGTTACGGCAACATCATCGCGGGGCTGGAAGCCGCGCTGGAGGGCTGCGAGGCGGGATTCAGCTCGGCGATCCACCTCACGCCGGCCGAGGGTTATGGCGAGTACAATCCCGAGGCGGTATTCGAAGCACCGCGCGCGCAATTCCCGCCCGGCGAGAACATTCAGATCGGAATGCGAGTCCAGGGCGAGGGTGAGCGAGGCATTTTGAATTTCACCGTGGTCGACTTGAACGATCAAGTCGTGGTGCTGGATGCCAATCACCCCATGGCTGGCAAAAACCTGCATTTCGCGGTGGAGGTGTTGGCGGTGCGAGACGCGACCGCGCAAGAACTCGCGCATGGCCATGCTCACACGCATGGTCATGATCACTGAGGAAGCATGGATGCCTGACCAAGCCCGCTACCAATGGATTTCACCATGCAATAGGCATGTGGAATAACGCGGATAATCCACCATCGTTCAGCCTGAGAGCCGCGGTGCCGCCATGTTGCTGCGTTCCCCCCGCTTCGCCGCCGAACCCGCTCCGCCCTTCGAACTCAAGGGTAGCCTGTTCACCCTGACCGTTCTGCATTTGTTCCAACTGGATCGAGTCGCCATCGAGCGGCATTTGGCGAGGAAGGTCGAGCAAGCGCCCAGCTTTTTCAACAATACGCCGGTGGTGATCGATCTGGAAGATCTGGCGGAGCCTCCGCACAAGCCGGACGAGATGGATTTCAACGGCCTGTACGAGTTGCTACGCGGGCATGGCATGGCGCCGGTGGGCGTCCGCAATGGCAGCCCGGAACTTCAGGCGGTCGCCCGCCAGGCCGGATTGCCAATGCTACCGGACAGTCGCTCCACCGGCGCGACCCGAAAGCCCGAGCGATCCGAGCCAGCCCCGATTCGCAGCCGGATCGTCAACCATCCGGTTCGATCCGGCCAGCAAGTCTACGCGCCAGATGGCGATTTGATCGTGCTGGGCACGGTCAGCGCCGGCGCCGAGGTCATCGCCGATGGCAACATCCACATCTATGGCGCCTTGCGTGGGCGTGCCTTGGCGGGAGTCAAGGGCGATGTCGAAACCCGGATTTTCTGCCAAAGCCTGGAAGCGGAGTTGATCTCGATCGCGGGCCGTTATCGTATCAGCGAGCAGATCAATCTTGATCCCGCTGAACGTGGCAAGGCCATGCAGGTCCATTTGGTGGATGATCGACTGGTCATCGATCACCTGGCGCGCTAATCGTCGGCTGGGATTGAGTGTAACAAATTAAATTTAAAGTTCTTCTTAATAACTTTTCGTGTGGGATGGCAACTTGGCTACCGTCATCGTTGTGACTTCCGGCAAGGGGGGCGTGGGCAAAACCACGACCAGCGCGAGTTTCGCCACGGGCTTGGCCCAACGCGGTTACCGGACCGTGGTGATCGATTTTGATGTGGGTTTGCGCAACCTGGATCTGATCATGGGCTGCGAGCGCCGGGTGGTGTACGACTTCATCAACATTATCAATGGCGAAGCCAACCTCAACCAGGCGCTGATTCGCGACAAGCGGGTGGAGAACCTTCATGTCTTGCCGGCTTCGCAGACCCGCGATAAGGAGGCGCTGACCAAGGAAGGGGTGGAGCGGGTTCTGAACGAACTCCGGCAGAATTTTGAATACATCGTCTGCGACTCGCCGGCCGGTATCGAGCGGGGCGCGCTGATGGCGCTGTATTTCGCCGACGAAGCACTGGTGGTGACCAACCCAGAAGTATCGTCGGTGCGCGACTCCGATCGGATCCTCGGCATTCTGGCTAGCCGCTCGCGCCGGGCCGAGCAGGGCGAGGCGCCGGTTAAGGAGCATCTGGTGCTGGCGCGTTACGCGCCAGAGCGCGCCGATCGGGGCGACATGCTCAGCGTGGAGGACGTGCTGGAGATTTTGGGCATTCCATTGCTGGGGGTGATTCCGGAGTCGTCAACCGTCTTGCAGTCCTCCAACGCCGGTGTCCCCGTGATTTTGGAGGATGGCAGCGATGCGGGTGCCGCTTATGGCGATCTGGTGGATCGTTTCCTGGGTAAAAACCTGCCACATCGGTTCATCACCACCCAGAAGAAAGGATTTCTGAAACGTTTGTTTGGCGGAGGGTAAGCCAATGGGTCTATTCGATAATATCTTTCGCCCATCACCGAATAAGTCGTCGGCCGCGCTGGCCAAGGAGCGGTTGCAGATCATCGTCGCGCACGAGCGAGGCAGTCGCCGCGGTAGCCCCGACTATCTGCCGGCGCTCAAGAAGGAACTGCTGGAAGTGGTACGTAAATACGTGCCGGTGGACCAGAGTCAGATCAAGGTGCATCTGGATCGTGAAGGCGGTTACGAAGTTTTGGAGCTGAATATCACCTTGCCGGATGAGGAGCCGCAATCAAGGCGTGGCTTGGAGATTTCACGGGGCAACGGCCAGGGTTGAAAGGGATGAACGCTGTGGAGAGCGACGAGCGGCTTGCGGTAGCCAGTGGCGCGGTGGATCGAGTTCGACTCGATAAATGGTTGTGGGCCGCGCGCTTCTTCAAGACGCGCGCCTTGGCGACCGCGGCGGTCACGGGCGGTAAGGTCCATGCGGGTGGTCAGCGTTGCAAACCTTCTCATTCCGTCCGTCTGGGGGAATCGCTGCAAATCCAGCGTGGCCTTGATGAATACGTAATCACGGTCAGGGCATTGAACGACCAGCGCGGCCCCGCCAGCGTGGCGGCGCTGCTGTATGAGGAAACGTCCGAAAGCCGCCAGCGGCGCGAAGCCTTGCACGAGCGGCGACGCCTGGAGCGTTCCCCTGTGCCCCAACCGGCTGGCCGACCCACCAAGCAAGACCGGCGCCGCATCGTGCGATTCACTCACGGCGACGACTGAACCGCTCGCCCGCCAGCGAGGCGCCCGGCCAAGCGCGTCGCCTTGTCCCCAAACAAGAAAACGGGCCGGTCGTCGCCGAATCCGACCCGAATCCAACCTTTTTATACCGCTTACCGATGGATTTTATCTTTTTAAGGCTAAAAACCCCCCCATTCGTCATACCCGTGAAAGCGGGTATCCCGTTTTTCAGCGGCTGACAGGATTCCCGCCTTCGTGGGTATGACGACCATAAGCACGGAAATCTACCGAGAATAGGTATTACTCCCCAAGCGCGTCTGGCGACCACGCTTCGCTGGAGAGTCGGTGGAATTGGTTAGTATGCGTACTCTAATTTTCCTTGTTAACTTCTTAAGCCAAGAGGGTTTCCGAGCTGATGCCCGCCAAAATTCCGGGAATGATCGAATTCAGCGACGGCAACTGATACAACCAGACTTGCGCCATGATCCATGGGGAGGGCTCCAAAATGAAAGCCTATTTGCTTGAAAACCAACTCACTCACAATGCGCGGGATTTCGCGCGCCAAATCTGGCTGGCGGGACTGGGCGCCTTTGCCAGGGCCCAGGACGAGGGTGGCAAGTTTTTTGAAACGTTGATCCAGGAAGGACAGGCCGTGGACGCGCGAATGAGAGAGATTGCCGATGACAAGACCGAAGCGAGCGAAACGCTTGTGAAGGGCAAGGTCGAGGAAATTCGGGACAGGGCGACCGGAGCCTGGAACAAATTGGAGAAGGTTTTTCAGGCGCGAGTGGCGCGCGCCCTGCGCCGCCTGGGCGTGCCCAGCCGGGACGACATCCAGCAATTGTTTCAGCAGATCGATATGTTGAATCAGAACGTTTTGGAATTGACCCAGGCGGTGGAGGCGGAAACCAAGGTAAGAAAAATTCGCGCCATCCGGTCGCCCGATCCAGCCGCCGTCAAGATTGCCGAATCCGTGGAGTGATCGCCGTTCCAGCCTGGCCGTGGCGAACCAGGGCCCGGTCCTGGCGGCTGGTTAGCTCGTCGTAGTAAAGCAAGGGCCAGGGAGGGTCCGTTTTGCCTTTTTCCACCCCGAGTTCCGCGCATCAAATTGACCGTTCGCCGGTCGCAAGGTAACGTAAGCGCTTGCTAAAGCGGACGGGCAAGCATGATGGCCAAGAAAAATCTCCCCATTCCCTTTGAAACGGCGCTGGCGGAACTGGAAAGCCTGATCGGACAGATCGAACAGGGTGATCTGACCCTTGAGGATTCCTTGCAACGGTTTGAGCGTGGCGTCGCTCTGGTGCGAAGCTGTCGGAACACCTTGTGGGAAGCCGAGCAAAAAGTGGAACAGTTGATCGAGCGCAATGGTCAATTGGAAACTGCCCCGCTCGCCCTGTCGGCGGATTGACGCCGATGACGGTGGAATGGATCGGAGGTTATCAAACGCGCGCCGAATGGGCGCTTGACCAGCGATTGCCGGCGGCTAGCCTCCATCCTGGCGCTTTGCACCGCGCCATGCGCTATGCGGTGCTGGGTGGGGGTAAACGCATCCGTCCGGTGCTGGTTTACCTGAGCGGCGCGACGGTCGGCGCGGTGCCGGAGGCGCTTGATGGCCCCGCCTGCGCGGTGGAGTTCATCCATGCCTATTCGTTGATTCACGACGATCTGCCGGCCATGGACAACGACGACTTGCGTCACGGCCAGCCGACCTGCCATAAGGCTTTCGGCGAGGCGTTGGCGATCCTGGCCGGTGACGCGCTGCAGGCTCTGGCGTTTCAGGTGCTCGGCCAGGATACCGCGATGATAGCCGATCCAGCCATCCGTCTGCGGATGCTGGGCGTGCTGGCGCAAGCCGCTGGCTCGCGCGGCATGGCGGGCGGCCAGGCAATCGATCTGGCGGCGGTCGGGCAGGCGCTGACCTTGGCCGAGCTGGAAGACATGCATATCCACAAGACTGGGGCACTGATCCGCGCCAGCGTGCTGCTGGGGGCGCTCAGTCAGCCGGCGGTCGAACCGGCGGTGCTGGAGCGGCTGGATCGCTATGCCAAATGTATTGGGCTCGCTTTCCAGATTCGCGACGATATCCTTGATGTCATCGGCGACGTGGCCATGTTGGGCAAGAGTACAGGCGCGGATTGGGCGCTCGCCAAACCGACTTATCCGACACTGTTGGGGTTGGAGGGCGCCCGCGAGCACGCCCGTCTGTTGCGTGAGGAAGCGCTGGCCAGTCTGCGACCGTTGGGATCCGAAGCCGAACCGCTGCGCTGGATTGCCTCCTACATCGTGGAGCGGATGTATTGAGCGTCGCGCGCCTCGCCCCCTCTCCCGCCTTGCCCCTGGTATCACCAACCGGCACGAACTTCCCTATCGACGATGACCACCGGATCCGCCTTTCCGCTGCTGGAACAAATTGACACCCCCCTGGATTTGCGCGCGCTGTCGGAGACACGGTTGCCGGCCCTGGCGCATGAATTACGCGAATTCCTAATCCAGACCGTGGCCAGGACCGGTGGCCATTTTGCCGCCAACCTCGGCGCGGTCGAGTTGGCCATCGCCCTGCACTACGTGTTCGAAACACCCGAGGATCGGTTGGTCTGGGATGTCGGTCACCAAAGCTATCCCCATAAGATCCTGACGGGCCGCCGCGCCCGAATGGACACGCTGCGCTGCAAGAACGGCATCGCGGGATTCCCCAGGCGGTGCGAAAGTCCCTACGACACGTTTGGGGTTGGCCACTCCAGCACCTCGCTAAGCGCTGCCCTAGGCATGGTCATCGCCGCCGAACGGGCCGGCAGCGAACGCCGGGTGGTCGCCGTGATCGGCGATGGGGCGATGACCGCAGGCATGGCGTTCGAGGCCCTGAACCACGCGGGCCATCTTAAAAGCGACCTGTTGGTCGTGCTCAACGACAACGAGATGTCGATCTCGCCGAACGTAGGCGCGCTGTCGGCGCATCTGACCCAACTGTTGTCGAGCCGTCTTTTTTCCACGGTGCGCGCGGGCGGCAAGAAAGTCCTGAGCCATGTGCCGCCGATGCTGGAAGTGGCCCGCCGCGCCGAGGAGCAGGTTAAGGGGTTGATCGCGCCGGGCGGCACCCTGTTCGAGGAACTGGGCTTCACCTATTTTGGGCCGGTGGACGGTCACGACTTGTCGACCCTCGTGCCGACCTTCCGCAACCTGCGGGCCCTCAAGGGGCCACGCCTGTTGCATGTGGTCACCCGCAAGGGCAAGGGCTACCAGCGGGCCGAGGACGAACCGGTGGGTTATCACGGGGTCGGCGCGTTCGACCCAGCGCATGGGTTGAAACCCGCCAAGACGGGAGGCGGGCTGACCTACACCCAGGTCTTCGGTCAATGGCTGTGCGAGATGGCCGAACGGGATAGCCGACTGATCGGCATCACTCCAGCGATGCGGGAAGGTTCCGGCCTGGTCGAATTTTCCGAGCGATTCCCGGATCGCTACTTCGATGTCGCCATCGCCGAGCAGCACGCGGTCACGCTGGCCGCGGGCATGGCCTGCGATGGCCTCAAGCCGGTGGTGGCGATCTATTCCACCTTCCTGCAACGCGCCTACGATCAACTGATTCACGATGTCGCGTTGCAAAACCTGCCCGTGCTGTTCGCCATCGACCGCGCCGGGTTGGTGGGGCCGGATGGCCCGACCCACGCCGGCGGTTTCGATTACAGTTATCTGCGCTGTATTCCGAACCTGGTGGTGATGGCGCCGGCCGACGAGAACGAATGCCGACAAATGCTGTATACCGGGTTCCGGTTGAACCAACCAGCGGCGGTGCGCTATCCACGCGGCCAAGGACCTGGCGTGGCGTTGGAGCGGGAAATGCGGGCGCTGCCGCTGGGCCGGGCCGAAGTTCGCCGGCGAGGTCGGGATCTGGCGCTGCTGGCGTTCGGCAGCATGGTCACCGTCGCCGAGGCGGTGGCGGAACGGCTGGACGCCACGGTGGTGAACATGCGTTTCGTCAAGCCGCTGGACGAAGCCACGGTGGTGCAAATAGCTGCCGAGCATCGTTGGCTGGTGACGTTGGAGGAGAACGCGGTGGCCGGCGGCGCGGGCAGCGCGGTCAATGAGTGTCTGGCGGCGCGAGGCATTCAGACTCTGGCGCGCAACCTCGGATTGCCTGATCGTTTTGTGGAGCAGGGCGAGCGAGGGGAGCTGCTGGCCGAATGGGATCTGGACAGTGTCGGCCTGCTGCGACGGCTGATGGAATGGGGCATGATCGCCGCGCCAGCGCGGGTTGATGTCTGAGCGAAATCATCGGGAATTTACCGCCGGATCGACCATCCAAACGTTCGATGGGTGGCGATTGGAACCCCAGTGGCCGGGAGCGGCGCCAGGTGTTGGGTCTTAAACGAAGGCGCGTACGCGCCGCTGAGAGGATTGAATGCAGCCATTGACGATGAGTTCCGCGGCTCTGTCCACGGTGGTCCATATCCCCGACGTGCAAAACAGCGCCGATACCCGCCGGTTGGCCATCAACAAGGTCGGAATCAAGGATATCCGCCATCCGGTCAAGGTGCGCGACCGGAGCGGGGGCGAACAGCACACCATCGCCACGTTCAACATGTACGTGAACCTGCCGCACAACTTCAAGGGCACCCACATGTCGCGTTTCGTGGAGATTTTGAATGTGCCCGGACGCGAGATTTCGGTGGATTCCTTCAAGGACATGTTGATGGAGATGACCGAGCGGTTGGAAGCCGAATCGGGTCATATCGAGATGTCCTTCACCTATTTCGTCACCAAGGCGGCTCCGGTGTCCGGGGTCGAAAGCCTGATGGACTACGAGGTGACGTTCACCGGCGAAATCCGCGACGGTCGATCCGCCATGAATCTCAGGGTCGTGGTCCCGGTGAGTAGCCTGTGTCCCTGCTCGAAGAAGATTTCCCGATACGGCGCGCATAACCAACGTTCTCATGTAACGGTCAACGTCCGCACCCGAGGGCTCATTTGGATCGAGGACCTCATCGACTTGGTCGAGAAGGAGGCGTCTTGCGAGTTGTACGGGTTGCTCAAGCGGCCGGACGAAAAATACGTGACTGAACGAGCCTACGAGAACCCTAAATTTGTCGAGGACATGGTGCGCGATATCGCCGCCCGGTTGAACCGGGACGAGCGGGTGGCGGCCTATGCGGTGGAGTCGGAAAATTTCGAGTCCATTCACAACCACTCGGCCTATGCCATGATCGAGCACGACAAGGATGCCGGGCAAACCGTCGCGCCATAGGTAAGCGCCGGACACGAAAAAGCCGTTCCTGGGAACGGCTCGGCTTTTTCGTTTGTGGAAATCGATGGTGGGCGATGCTGGGCTCGAACCAGCGACCCCTACCGTGTGAAGGTAGTGCTCTCCCACTGAGCTAATCGCCCGTCAACCAGAAGGATTATAAAGACCTGGCGCCGGGTTTTACAAGCCTGGCCGCTGGTCGAACAGGGCCATCGCGCGATGTATTTTCTGTAGAGCGCATTCGGGTGGATAGCGATGGCCTCGTGGGCGGATCGCTCATCGATGGGGGCGCGGGTCTCGCCCAGCGTGGAGCTTACCGGTCCACATCCACACCTTCATGTCGCAACAGCCAGCATTTGATCCCCAGCGGATCGCCGGTCACCGCGCCCGCGTAACCTCCCAACCCCCGCCGCCCCACCACCCGATGACAGGGGATCAGGATCGGCAGGGGATTGGTCCGGCAAGCGCCACCGATGGCGCGAGCGGCGGTATCAAGCTGCCGCGCCAGTTCGCCGTAGGTCAGCACGGTCCCCGGCGGAATTTCCCGCAACACCGCCCAAACTCGTTGTTGGAACGCGGTTCCGTCCGGCGCCAGCGGAACCGTGAATCGATAACGGGGATCGCGGAAATAGGCCTCCAGTTGCGCGACCACCGCCCGCGCCGCTTCGTTCACCGGCGGCTGTTCGGGTACATCGGCGGCCAAATAATCCAGCGCGCTTACGGTATCGTCCGTCATGCGGATACCCACTCGACCCAGCGGCGCGGCGATTACGGTCTGATAAGCACTGTTCGTCGTCATGGTCAACCCTCGCGTGGAACGTAGCGCAACCAGTCACGGCTAACGTCGCCGTAGACGATGAAATACGGATTCAACAACGATTCACGAGTGTTGTAACGCAGCGGTGCGCCGGTTTCCGCCGACACCACCTGACCGCCAGCTGTTTCGACGATGGCTTGGGCGGCGGCGGTATCCCATTCCGAGGTGGGACCAAAGCGCGGATACACATCCGCCACGCCCTCCGCCACCTGGCAAAACTTCAGCGAACTACCGATGGTGACCAACTCGTGCGCGCCCACCGCGCTGGCGAATTTTTGCAAACCCGGCCCACCGTGGGAGCGGCTACCGACCACTCGCACTGGTTGGCCACCTTGCAACGGCTTGACTTGAATCGCTTGCGGCGGCTGGCCTGGCTCCGCACGGAACGCGCCGTAACCACGGATCGCGAAGTAGCATAACCCGGTCACCGGCACGCGCACGACGCCCAGTACCGGTTCGTGGTTTTCAATCAGCGCGATGTTGACGGTGAATTGGCCGTTGCGCTGAATGAACTCCTTGGTACCATCCAGGGGGTCCACCAGCCAGTGGCGCCGCCACCGCGACCGCTCGGCGAATGGAACAGTGGACGACTCCTCGGAAAGTACGGGAATATCCGGCGTCAGGCGTTGCAGACCGGTGACAATGATGCGATGGGCGGCCAGATCGGCGGCGGTCAGCGGACTATCGTCGTCCTTGGCGACCACGCCGAACGCCGTGGTGTAAATCTCTAAAATTCCGGCACTGGCTTCCGCCACCAATGCTCGAACCGGTTCCAGCCAAGCTCCCCATTCATCGCGCATGACTCACTTCCCCGCGCCTCCAACAAAAAAGGGGCGATCCAGCCCTGATCGCCCCCTCGTTGATCCCGCCATCGAATCTCAGGACAGTTTTTCCTTGATGCGGGCCGCCTTGCCTTCCAGACCACGCAAATAGTACAGCTTGGCGCGGCGCACATCGCCCCGGCGCTTGACCGTAATATCGGCGATGGCCGGACTGTAGGACTGGAACACTCGCTCCACCCCCTCACCGTGGGAAATCTTGCGCACGGTGAACGCCGAGTTCAGGCCGCGATTGCGCTTAGCGATCACGATGCCCTCGAACGCCTGCAAGCGCTCGCGGTTGCCTTCCTTCACCTTGACCCGCACCACCACGGTATCGCCTGGGCCGAAGGCCGGGATTTCGCGGGTCATCTGCTCCCGCTCGAATGCTTCAACCAGTTTGCTCATGACACTACGCTCCACGTTGCTCCGCGAGCTTTCCGGCGGCGCCGGCGCTCTCCGTTCTCTCTCGATATGCCCGAATAAACTCTTCCAGCAGCGCCTGATCGGGGTTCCCCAGCGTCCGCCGGGTCAGCAGGTCGGGCCGCCGCAACCAGGTTCGTCCCAGCGCCTCGCGCCGCCGCCAGCGGGCAATGGCGGCGTGGTCGCCGCTCAACAACACCGCCGGCACCCGCCGTCCATCCAGCTCCTCCGGGCGGGTGTAATGCGGACAGTCCAGAAGACCCTCCATGAACGAATCCTGTTCCGCCGATTCGTCGTCGTTCAGCGCGCCCGGCAACAACCGGGCCACGGCGTCGATCACCACCAGCGCCGCCGGTTCGCCGCCGCTGAGCACGTAATCGCCGATGGACCATTCCTCGTCCACTTCAGCTTCGATCAGCCGCTCATCCACGCCTTCGTAGCGGCCGGCCAGCAAGATCAGGCGCGGCTCCGTCACCAGTTCCCGCACCCCGTCCTGGGTCAGCGGCCGGCCCTGCGGACTGAGATAAAGCGTTTTTCCAGCCGGTTCCGCCGCCGCTCGCGCCCGCCGCAACGTATCGCGCAGTGGTTGAACCTTCATCACCATGCCCGGCCCACCGCCGTAGGGCCGATCGTCCACGGTACGATGGCGATCATGGGTCTCGTCGCGCGGATTCCAGGTCGCCACCGTCAACAGACCGCGCTCCACCGCCCGGCCCGTTACCCCAAAGCGCAGCAGGGTCTCGACCATTTCGGGGAACAGGGTGACCACATCCACACGCATGAAACGTCCCACCCTTAACCCCTCTTCCACAAAAGCGAGGAGGTCAAAAATCCGGGTCCCAGTCCACCCGCAGCAGACGCTGTTCGAGATTGACCTCGACCACCACCTGGCCCTGGACGAACGGCAGCAGGCGTTCCCGTTCGCCCTTCACCACCAGCACGTCGTTGGCCCCGGTGGCGAGCAGATGGGAAACCGCGCCCAGTTCCACGCCCGCCAGTGTTACCACCCGCAAGCCTTCCAGATCGGCCCAGTAATATTCACCCGGCCTGGGAGACGGCAATTGCGCGCGGCGCACCGCGATGTCGCTTTGAATCAGGGCGGCGGCCTGGTCGCGGCCGTCGCAATCGGCGAATTTTAACACCACCCCGGCGCCGTGGGCGCGGCCCGCTTCGATCCTGAATTCCCGCCATTCGCCCTGACGCTGCAAAAACACGGGATGATAGCGGGTAATGCCTTCGCGCGGTTCGGTGTAGGAAAACACCCGCACCCAGCCGTTCACGCCGAACAGGCCGGACACCCGGCCCAGCACCACCCAGTCGGTCATCGGGGGTGGCCGATCCTGGACTTACTGCGCCAGTTGTTGACGCGCATACTCCTTGATCAGGCTGCTCACCCGTTCGGAAGGTTGCGCGCCCGTGCCCAGCCAGTATTGCACGCGCTCCTGATTCAGGCTCAGGCGTACATCCTGACCGCTGGCGATGGGATTAAAGAAACCGATGCGTTCGATATAGCGGCCGTCGCGCCGGTTGCGGCTGTCGGTTACGACCACGGTGTAGAAGGGGCGCTTCTTGGCGCCGCCGCGGGACAGGCGGATAGTGACCATGCGCTGCGAGTACCTCTTGCGGATTCCGATAAGAAAAGGCCGCCTCGCACGTGGGCGGCCCAAGAAAATGGAGAATACTACCCAAATCGCCGCGGATTTAAAACCCGCGGATTGATTTATACCAGGGCAATCGCGCTATGTGGGGGGTTGACAGCAGACGGATGGTCCGGGTAACGGGACGGGATTAATCGGATGGAGAAACCGGATGCTACCCCGACTGCTTGACCCGCGCCCTTACTTTACCGACCTGCCTGATCCGCGCCGCGAGACGCGGAACAAGCTCCACAAACTTCATGAAGTCCTGATGATTGTCCTGTGCGCGGTGCTGAGTGGGGTGGAGGACTGGGTCGGGATGGAAGCGTTTGCCGAGGAGAAAGAAGCCTGGTTGCGGGGCTTTTTGGAGTTGCCCCACGGGATACCCTCGCACGATACGTTGAGCGACGTGCTGGGGCGGATCGACCCGGCGGCGCTCCGGGCGGCCTTTACCGCGCTGGGCCGACGAGCAGGTGTGCGTGGACGGCAAGGCGGTGCGAGGCAGTCGGGACGGCGCGAACCCGGCCGTGCATCGGGTGAGTGCGTTCGCCGGCCGGGCCCGCTGGGTGTGGGGACAGCGGGCGGTGGCGGGGAAGTCCAACGAGATCACCGCGATTCCGGATTGGCTGGGGCTGCTCGACCGGCGCGGGGCGGTGGTCTCAATCGATGCCATGGGTTGCCAGAAAGCCATCGCGCACACGATCATCGAGGCCGGTGGGGAGTACGTCTTGGCGTTGAAGGAGAATCATCCGACCTTGCGCGAGGAGGTCCGACTGTGGTTGGACGCCGAAGTGGCGCGCGGTCACCTGCCGGTCCTGGAAACCTTGGAGAAAGACCACGGCCGGATCGAAATCCGTCGCTATGCCCTGAGTCACTCGATGGACTGGCTGGAGGCCAAACCGGACTGGGCCGGGCTCCAGGCCGTCGGCCGCGTGGAATCCACCCGGCTCATCGGGGAAAGCGTCAGTACGGAATACCGCTACTTCCTGTGCTCGCTGGTGGAGGGTGACCGATTTGCCGCCGTCGTCCGCAGTCATTGGGGCATCGAAAATCAACAACATTGGGTCTTGGACGTGCAATTTGGCGAAGATGCCTGCCGGACACGGCGCAACCACTCGGCGGAAAATTTGGCCGTGATCCGCCGTATGGCCCTGAACGTGCTGCGCCACAATGGCCCGGTGCGGGATAGCCTTCGGCGCCGCAAACTCCGGGCCGCTCTCAACGATGATTACCGGTTGCGCCTGCTCCTTGGTCAACCCAATCCGGCTACCTCATAGCGCGATTGCCCTGATCCGGGAGATCGGCGGGGCTGGCCATGTTCATCTGCTGTTGGCAATTGGGAAATTCAGTTTATTCTTGCTCCAATACAGGGCTCGGTCTCGACCCTAGGCGACGATTCTGGAGGTTTGACCATGGCGTTCACTGCCCAACAACTGGCCGAGCGGATGCCGGACGCACGGGAACTGCTCAGCGATGAACCGGAAATGGAAAGCACGCAACATTACCAACAACTGGCGCTGCTGGTCAGTCATCTGGAATGGCGCTGGCGGGAACGCGACGATTTTTTCATCGGCGCGAACCTGACCGTGTACTACACCCACGAGCAATTGCGTCGTCGCGAGTTTCGTGGGCCGGACTTCTTTCTGGTGCTAGGCGTAACGCGAGCGCCCCGCAATTCCTGGGTGGTTTGGGAAGAGGAGGGGCGCTATCCGGATTTGATCGTCGAGTTATTGTCCGATTCCACCGCCCAGGTGGATCGGACGGATAAAAAGAGCCTGTACCAGAACATTTTTCGAACCCCGGAGTATTTCGGGTTTTCGCCGATCACGAGAGAGTTCGCTGGATTCCGACTGATCGAGGGGCGCTACGAGGCGATCCCGACGGACGAACGGGGCTGGCGGTGGAGCGGAAAGCTGGGGTTATATCTGGGCGTGGAGGACGGCTGGTTGCGGTATTTTGAATCGAACGGAGCGCGGGTGCTGGGGCCGGCCGAGGCCGCTTTGCACGAAAGGGAGCGGGCCGAACAGGCGCGGCGCGAGGCGGAACAGGCGCGGCGCGAGGCCGATCAGGAACGGCGACGAGCCGAGCGGTTGGCGCGGCGCTTGCGCGATTTGGGCGTTGACCTGGATTGAGGCGAAAAACGCCTCTTGAACGCCGTTTTTCATGAGGCGGGGACATCCTCGGCGTAGCCGAACACGTTCAACACTTCGACGCCAAAGTTTTTTCCAGAATCCCCTTGAGCGCGGCGCGGAAGCTGTGCTCGGAAGCGATGCCCCACCCAGCGGGCGCCCAGCGCGCCGATGCCCTGCTCCTGCCGGGAGCGGGAGGTCTTGATTTCTTCCAGCAGTTCGGTGTTCTTGCGATTTTGTTCATCCCACTTGCGATTTTGCTCGTCCCACTTGCGCGCTTGCTCCTGGGTGTGGGCGTCGAACTTGGCGACCCATTCGCGCCATTCACGGTCGTGTTCGTCCCACTTGCGCGCTTGCTCCTGGGTGTGGGCGTCGAACTTGGCGCTCCATTCTTCCCACTTGCGGCGTTGCGCGGCCCGGTCGGCGTCGAACTCCTGTAGCACGCGCTCGAAACGGGCGTCGAAGCTTTCCGGCGTCACCGCTGTCTGCCGGATCAGTTGTTCCAGCCATTGCCGAAAGTCGGTGTCCCGCTTCAGCAGTTCGGGCAGTTCGGCTTGTAGTTGCGCCTTCAGGTCGGTCATGGTCATACTTTCGCTTCCTTCAGCTCGGCTGGGGGTTTAGTCTACGCCCATCCGGGTGAAATTGGCGCACATTTTAAACTGCGCTTATTTATCCTGATCCTGCTCTCCAAAGACATCAGGAAATCTGGTTACGGAGCAGGTTGAGGGAAGGCGGCGCACCCCGCTGAAATGAGATTCAGAGACCGGGTTTCAGCATGAACGAAAAGGTCTGTCATGCGTGAAGATGGCGTGGGATGGTTGGGGACGCTATGGGCGATCGAGGATGCGCTGACCGAGTGGTTGCGACAAGGAGCCCGAGGGCTGATCGAACGGGCGGTGAAAGCCAACTTACAGATGCTGCTGGATTGGTATGAGCGCGTGCTCGATTTGGGAGGATGTCAAGCGGTGGTCTACAATGGCTATCGGGCTGAGCGGGATATCCTGACTGGGCTGGCGCCGTAGCGGCGACCGAACACCTGGGCGTATTCCAGGAAGGCGTTCTGGGCGATCATCGCCTTGAAGACGGCGGGCGGGATGAAAACGGCCGTCCTGTTCACTGGGGTGGGGTAGGCGGGTGGTGTGGGAGATGGAAATGACCACGCCCGGCGCGGTTTCCACCAGGCTGGTCTTGCCGGCCCCGGACGGGGGAGCGATGATGTACGGGGTTCCGGTGGCCATGAGCGGGTTGACGGTGGTTCGCGTGCTCAAGGACCGTGGACGATGCGAGGGTCGGCGTTGGGCATGGCGGTATTATCGGGCGGGGGCCTTGAGTGTCAAGGCATCACCTCCAAAAAGCGGAGTTTAATCTTTCTTGGTTAAATTGAATGAGTAACTTAATTTTGTATTTATCCAATGACTATCTGACCATTTTTTTACTCCAATCTTAGAATTGGCCTTAGCGAGTAGCCATGTGGCTTGATTAATTATGGCAGTTACTTCATGGTTGGTTCGCGCATCGCGGTTGATGATGAGATATCCTTTTTTAATTACTTTGCTAAGATATTCAATGCCGCGCTCAGGATTACCTATCAATATTGTTCCATTGCCAAGGATCAGATAAAGCTTTATTGCCTGAATTGGTATTATAGTATTTGATTTTTCTTGGGTAGAGCTAACAGCTTGCCTGTATTCATAATGTCGATCTAGGTATTGCTCCAGAATCAGTAGCGCTTGATTGAGTTGGTAGGTTTTTCCAGATACTAATAATTGACCAATAATAGACTCTAATATCAGTTCTATCTGTAACGTGTTAAGTTTTGAAAAACCAAAATTTGCTACAGGAAGCTCTGTGGCTCCGATTGATTCTTCTAGAAAATTGACAGTATGATTAAGCTTGCCAAGCACTACAAAACTGTGGTTTTCTTGTAATCTTCCCAACCATATTAATGATGTGGCCTCAAGAAAGGAGTGCGTGCCAATCCTTTCAACCGCTACTTTTGTAAAAATCCATGAAGCTGAAAAATATTGTACAATATGCATTAAATCCTGCTGGGTTTTAAGGCCAAAAATGCCACGATAAAATAGATAGTTAGGCAAGAAATATGGATAAAGTTCGGCAAATTGAGAATTTGTTGCCCATAATGAGAGCGATTCAAGAATCGCTTTAGGCTGTAGAACAGTAGGCCCATATTTGTCCTTTAGACTTGCTTCAAGCTTTTGTAATGCAGCAGCAGCGGCTTGGATATTGCCTGCATTGAGTTGATCCCGAAAAAGCCGGTAGAGGAAACCGTCATAAACTAGATCATGCCGATTTGCCAGCTTTTCAATTGCTGAGGAAAGATAATTTAGATAATCTCGCCTGGGTTCTGTGAAAGATTCAAGTAAATTAAATTCTTCTTTTGAACTCCAAGCGACTAATCGCTCGTTGTATTCTCTGACGATCACGTGAGAAAATCCTGCGTCACGAAGAGTCTTTTCCAATGTTGCTGCTGAAAAAAGGAATCCATGAAAACCTGGCGATAGGGCTGCTATCAGGGTTGGACTTTCATTTTCTACTTTTATAAAATCCGCGTTAGGAGTTGTTAGCACCAAGAACCCTTTTGGCTTGACATGAGCGGACAATTCCAAAATAAATGACTGGCAATCCGCAACATGTTCGATAACTTCGGATGCGTAGACGACATCGAATTTAATATCCTTAAGAGCAGCTATATCTTCGAGATAGTCAAAGTAGATTGGAATGTCAAGTAAATTTGCTCCAAGTCTGCCATATTCGGCCAACTCGAGCCCGATGGCTTCTCCACGTATTGTACGCCAGCAATCGACTGTATAACCGAAACCACACCCCACATCAAGCAGATTAGTTGCCATCGAAACAGGAATCATGGCTACCGGCCAGAACATTTCCCAGATACCAGCCCCAACCTCGCAATAATGCTTGTGAAATTTTTTTGAATCGCCAGTTATTTCGCTAAATGCCTGTATTTCGGGAGGATCAAAAAATCTGCTATCGCACGCTTTGCATCGAAATAAATTTCTTATACTGCCATCAGCCAAACTGGGAATAGATAACTGAAGTTGGTGATTATCAAGCACCTTGCAAATAGGGCAACTTAATAAGGAGGAAGAATATTTTTCCACGTGCCAGGAAATATCCGCTGGTATTATATTAAGGAAACTGCGTTGCATAATTGTCTCACAAGATTTAAAATGCAAGATGCTCAAAGCTTGAAAACCCTATCATGCCTTCGTCGTGCTAAAACCTGGGCCAGTTAGGGGGTTGATTGGAGTATTATTTACCAGAAATATCGAATTTTAGCAAGAGGTATATTGACAATGTCATTGTCCATTGTTTTTAGCGCCAGGGAGATTGATTCCAGGTTTATAGAGCATATTCGCGGCACAGTCGGCGTCAAAGGAGCCGAAATAATCCCATATTTAAATAAGGGTGAATTTTCACTGGTAGAATTATATAACAAAGGACTGGAGGAAGCAAAAAATGATGTTATTGTCTTTATGCACGATGATATTATTTTTAATAACCATAATTGGGGGCGAGCGTTATTAAAGCAGTTTGAGAATACTGAATACGGCATATTGGGTATTGCTGGTAAAACTGATCTTTCTACGGATTATGATGAAGTAAACTGTTGGAGTTGGTCGGTGGGTCGACTCAAACATCAAATTAATGGAAAACTAATCAATACATTTATATCAAACAGGTATGAATACCCTATTCAAGTTGTCTGTTTAGATGGGGTTTTTTTAGTTGTTCATAGAAATAGAATAAGGCAAAAATTTGATATTAGGTTTAAAGGATTTCATTTTTATGATATATCATTTACTTTTTCTAACCACTTGTATGGTGTTAAGGTTGGGGTAACTTTCGATGTTGATCTTACACATAAATCAGGTGGTTCTTATAATCAGGAATGGCACCAAAATCGATTGCTTTTCTTGCAAATTTATAAAGATTCTTTACCTTGCAGGATCAGACCAGATAAAATAGAATATAATCCCTCACTGATTAGAAAGTTTAATCCTGGTAATTCGTTAATCTCGATCATTATTCCTGCGAAAGACCGAGCTGAGTTGGTAATTGATTGTATTCAATCGATTATTGATCGCACCCGAATTGCAAGGTATGAAATTATTGTTGCTGAATCCGAATTTACAGAAGAAAACAAAAGAACCTTATCTGGCTGGACTAGTGGTTTGGGTAGGAAAGCTAATTTTTCCAGGATTGATATTCTTGAGTATGATCATTGTAATTTAGCTAGAACTATCAACGATATTGTAAAAAACCATCTTTCAAGAGAAAGTAACTATATTCTCTTTTATGATAGCAAAATAAAGTTAATAAATGACGCTATTGATCGGTGTTTATTATTGTTTAGGGAAAAGAAAAGCGTTGGAACAGTAGGGATTCGATTACATTATGATGATAACTCAATTCGACATGATGGCGTGAAGCCATTATTTGGGTGTAATAATATATTTGATATTCATTATCAGAATTTAGGAAGTTGTTACATGTATAATCCTGACACGGTGGAAATTTTTGGAAATACGATGGATTTTTTAATGGTAGATCGATTGATATTTGAAAAAGTATATTTAAATGAAAATTATAATGAATTGCCAGATATCGAACTAAATCTACAAATGATAAGGTTGGACAGGAAAAATTACCATATAGGTCATGCTGTTGCTTACTATTATGGGAGTCAGACCAGGGAAGAAAATCCTGACAACACTAAAAAGACGATGGACGATTACCATAACCATTTGTTGCCCTTCTTCAAAAAACACTGCGTTCCGATTTTTTTCACCCAGTTGTTCGAAGGCGCCTCGCAGGCCTCGCAAGCGGGTCGGCACCAGACGGCAGTGGAAATGGGTAAGTTGCTGTTGGAACACGCTCCCCAGAATCCCAACGTTCATCACCTGGTCGGCTTCATTCATGGCCGGGGGGGCGACCAGACCATGGCGGTGAAGCATTTCCGCCAAGCCATTGCGTTAAATGGTCAGATGCCGTCCTATCACTACAATCTGGCCGAAGCCCTGTACCAGCAAGGTGAATGGAAGCCAGCCGAGCAAAGCTACCGGCAGACGCTGAATTTGGACCCCCGACATGCCCGGGCTTGCCGCAAGCTGGCGGAAGTATTGTACAACCAGGGTCAGCTGGAGGAGGCGATCAAACATTACTCCCAGGCGATAAGGCTCGTACCGAACGATACCGAAGCTCATTATAAACTCGGCTGGGCGTTGCAGGGTTTGGGTGCCTATGAGTTGGCGGTTGACTGCTATCGGCAAGCCCTACAACTAAAACCAGATTTGGCCGAGGCTTATAATGATCTAGGGGTAGCGCTAGACTCGCTCAAGCGATATGCTGAGGCCAACCAGGCGTTTCAAAAAGCTGTGCAATACAACCCAGACTTGTTCTTTCCCCACAAAAATCTGGGTCGGGTTTTGGAAAAACAGGGGCAACTCAAGCAAGCACAGGATTGCTTTCGGCAGGCACTGGCGCTGAATCCGGATGATGCGGAACTCCGGGTCTATACAGAAAGCCTGTGCCCTCCTATTTCATCGAGCAATGCTGAAATCGATGCCTATCGCGCCAATCTGACGGCGCAGCTCGCTCAATGGCGGGCAAATGACGGGTTGAAGCCCAACATTAGCCAATTGCATCTCAGTACTGCCACCCCGCCCTTTTCGATGACTTATCATGGCCGCGATGATCGACCGTTAAAAGAAGCATGGGCCGCGCTGTTTCAAGGTAAGCTGTTAGAAATGCCACCTTCGCCAATCACTGGTAAGCCTCATATCGGGTTTCTGGTGACCGAGAACCATGAAGGCGCTTTCATTAGGGCCATGACGGGGATGTTGAACTGTCTTAACGGTGAACGATTCCGTCTAACCGTGGTGTGTTGCGGGCAGCGCGGCGAGCAACTATTACGAAACGCGATCCACCATCCCGCCATTCACTATTTACCGGTACCGCTTCGCTTTGATCGATGCCTGGAGACGATTGGCCAGGCAGGGTTCCATCTGTTGTACCATTGGGAAGTAGGAACGGATAGCGCGAATTATTTTCTACCGTTCTTCCGGCTGGCGCCGGTGCAATGCACGGGCTGGGGCTGGCCGGTGACCAGTGGCATTCCGCAGATGAACTACTACTTATCCTGCCAGTACCTGGAAAGGCCAGACGGCGATGGAGATTACAGCGAGCGATTGGTGCGGTTCCAACGCCTGCCCGCTTATTTTGAGCGGCCTCAACCGTTACCGGTTCCGTCCGAGCGGGACCGCTTTGGTCTGAGTGCTAGCCAACATCTCTACTTATGCGCCCAAAACTTGCGTAAAATCCAGCCCGATTTCGACGAACTGCTGGGGGGGGTGTTGCGCCGCGACCCGCGAGGGGTCGCCGTGCTGGTGGAAGACTCTCAGCCGGCGGTGACAGCGGCGTTGCGCCAGCGCTGGCAGACCCACTTGCCGGATGTCCTGGAGCGGGTGCGATTTTTGCCGCGACTGGCTTATGCGGATTATCTGCGCCTCCTGGCGGCGACCGACGTGGCCTTGGATACCCTGCATTTTGGCGGCGGAATTACCACTTATGAAACACTGGGGATGGGGGTTCCGATCGTAACTTTGCCGACGGCGTTCGCTCGGGGGCGCTATGCTTATGCCGCGTATCGGCAGATGGGGTTGGAGGAGGGGATCGCCACCGATCCCCAGGACTATGTCGAGCGGGCGCTGCGTTTTGCCAGCGAGCCGGACTATCGGGCGGTGTTCAGTGCCCGATTGCGTGAGGCGAGCGCGGCGTTGTTCGAAGATCACGCGGCGGTGCGGGAATTCGAAGACTTTCTTGAGGCGGCGGTGGCGGAGGGAGGCTGAAAACTGGGCTCGGCGTCGGTCTTCGGCAATCTGACGGGGGTAACCGCTCGGTGGGGTCCATCTTCAACGGTGTTATGTCATTCCGCAAACAATGAGGATCGAAGCGATGATGAGTTTGAGCAAGAAGGCTTTGGCGCTGGCCGTGACGGCCGCCACGCTGGGCGGGGGCGCGATGCTGGCGCAGGCGCAGGTGGCGGTGGCGCCGGGCGGACTGGGTCAGGCGATGGTTTACCCGTACATGACCGCGAACAGCGGGTGGCAGACCTTCCTGCACGTGATCAACACCAGCGCCACGACGGTGGCGGCCAAGGTGCGGTTCCGGGCGGCGAAGGACTCGGTGGACGTTTACGACTTCATCGTGGTGCTGTCGCCGTACGATGTTTGGACCGGGGTGGTGGAGCAGGGCGCCGGGGGTCTATATGGATTCCGGCCGACCGACAACACCTGCACGGTGCCGTATTTTGGCAAGGACAAGTTCACGCCGTTCATCGTGCAGACCTCGGAAGTGTATGCCGAGGTCATCATGATGGGGGTTTCGACCGCGACCAGCACGGGCACGGTCGGAGCGAACGCCAAGCACAACACCAGCGGCGTGCCGGCGAACTGCTCGGCGGTCGAGTCGGCGTTCTCCAACTCGGCCAGCGTGACGGCCCTAACGGAATTTAGCACGTCCCTGAACGTCTTCTCGGGCACCGCCGCCACCAACTTCCTGACCGGCAAGTTCGACCTGGTCAACGTGGGTCAGGGCTGGTCGGGGGCGTCGCGGGCCACCGTGATCGCCAATTTCGGCGCGCCGGCCGTCGCCGGTACTGGGACGGGTCCCTACTTTGCCAACACCAACATGTGGTCGCAGCAAGCGCCGGACTTCGATCATCCCACCCTGGCCGAGGGTTTTTCTGGCCTGACCCCGCTCAACACGATCTTGACCAAGACCAACCTGATCAACGAATGGGTGCTGAATCCGAATCTGGGTGAGTTGTCCAGTTGGGTCGTGACCTTCCCGACCAAGAAGCTGACGGTCGATGCGATCACCGCGATCAATGCGTTGAGCACGCAGACCCCCAAGCTGCAAACCTTCGGGGACGCCACGGGCACCAACGCGGGCTGCGTGACGGTGACACCCGCGCTGTGGAATCGCGAGGAGAAGCAATTGGTTCTCGCCTCGCCGGGGACGACGCCGCTCTGCTACGAAGCGAACGTGCTCAGCTTCAAGAGCGGGGCGATCGATTCCAAGAGCGTGCTGAACTCCAACGTGGCGCCCGCCAGTGGCAGTATCCCCACCGACCTGCTCTCGACCGGGGTGATCGCTGGCTGGATGAACCTGGGGATGCCGAACAACAGCGTGCTCCACCCCTTCGCCCCCGCTTGGACCACCCTGCCGGGGTGGACGGCTGCCCCAATAACGGGTGCGACCGCGCCGGTCGGCCGGCCGGTGGTGGGCTTCAATATCACCGCGCGGACTACCCCGTCCGATACCGTCCTGTATGACCATGCTTATCTGCCGTAACCGGAAGGGCCAAGGCGCTGGGAGCTAATCTTGTGAGTACTTAAAATTCTGATGGATTTAACCCCCAACGAATTCGGAACGAATCGGGAAGATGTTGGGGGTTGATATCCGTCGGAACAACGATGACAGCGCAAGAGGGTATGGAGGCCGAGAGCAAATTCCTTAAGAATTTTTAGGATCATCCCGCTTTCTTTGCTATGAAAGATCCAAGTAGGTAAAGTTCGACGGGGGTATCGTTGTAAAATATCGTTGTAAAATTGGGGAGGAAAAGATAATGAAGTTACTCAAGAAAAGCGCCCTTGCGTTGGGTCTGGCGGCCGCCGTTGGGGGAATGGGCGCGTCGGTGGCGCAGGCACAGGTGGGACTGGCGACGGATAATTTGGGCCAGGCGCTGATCTATCCGTATTTGACGGCGAACAACGGGTGGAGCAGCTTCCTACACGTGATCAATACCAGCTCCACCTACACGGTCGCGGCCAAGGTTCGGTTCCATGCGGCGACGGATTCGGCGGACGCCTACGATTTCATCGTGGTGCTATCGCCGAACGACATGTGGACCGGCGTGATCGAGCAGCAGGGTGGGCAGGTTGGATTCCGACCGACCGACAACACGTGTACCGTACCCTATTTTGGTAGCGGTCGGTTCACGCCGTTCGTCGTGCAGGCTTCGGAAGTGTACGCCGAGGTTATCATGATGGGCGCTTCGACCTTGACCGCCGAGGGTAGTGTCGCGGCGAACGCCAAGCATAACCTCGACACGGGACTGCCGAAAGACTGCAATGCGGTTGAAAGTGCTTTTGCCAGCCCGGCCAGTATGAGTGGGGCTAATGGCACCGCCGCCCAATTTAATGTGTCCCTCATCAATCCAGCCGCAAATGTGCTGACGGGGAAGTATGATCTGGCCAATGTCGGCCTGGGCCAGGCCGGCGCGGGCCGGGCCACGGTGTTGGCGCTTTTCGCCGCCGTGGGTAGTCCATACGGCGGCGGCAGCGGCATGTGGTCTCAAAGTCCGGGAGACTGGGACCATCCCACCCTGGCCGAGACGCCTCTCGGTTTGCAGACAGTCAACACATTATTAAGCCACACGGCGGTCATCAACGAATGGGTGCTCAATCCGAATCTGGGCGAGTTGTCCAGTTGGATCGTGACTTTCCCGACCAAGAAGCTGACCGTCGATGCGTTCAATGCGATCAATGCGTTGACAGCCCAGACCACGAAGCTGCCGAACAACTTCTCGGGTTGTCAGGCGGTGACGCCCCAGGTTTACAATCGTGAGGAGCGACCGCTCATCCTGGCTTCGCCGGGTGGGCCGCAACTTTGTAACGAGGTCAACGTGGTGAATTTCAAGAACGGCGCGCTGGATTCGTCGAGTGTACTGGGCTCCAAGGTCGCCATTACCCTGGATACCAGCCCGCTGGGTTCCGGGGTTTTAGCGGGTTGGATGCAGCTTGGGATGCCGAACACCGGTATCAATACCGGAGGGTTGACCCGTACTCTTACGCAGACCACACTCCCGTCGATCTTCCCCAATCCCGCTGGCGGTTACAATTTAGGTTCAGGTCTACTGGTGTCACGAGGCCGGCCGGTGGTGGGTTTCAACCTCACCGCGCGGAGCACACCCAGCGATGCCGTCTTGTATGACCACGCGTACCGCTCATTTTGAACCAACACCAGCGTTCAATTCCCTCTCCCTAGCTCATGTGGGGAGGGGATGAAGGATGAGAGGATCCAGTTGTCCCTGGGTGGCCTGAACCGGCGCGGCTTTGGCTGCGCCGGTTCACTTCAGCAGCGCTAGGATCAGCGAGTTGCTGGAGCGGCAAATTCAATTTGTTAGATTGATACAAATAATAAATTATTTTTCATACATTTGATAATTTTAATACATTTTGGGTTGACATGTTGCCAGTACTTGATTAGATTTAGTAAAGACCGTTTAGGAAATGGTGAGCGATGTTGTCGAAAAGCAACTTTGTCTGGCGTGGCATGGGGGCCCTGCTGGGGATTTTAGGGCTGGCGGTTGTTGTGGCGGCTGGCGCGGCGGATGACCTGGAGGGATTGCGGGTGCGTGCCGAGGGACGGTGGGTTGCCCTGATCGCGGGTGATTTCGATAAAGCCTACGAATTCGAAACACCTGCTTACCGCCAGCTTTACAACACGCGGCAGTACCGGGCCCGGTATGGCAATGGTCTGCGCTGGCAACGGGCCAAGGTGGTCGGGATGGAGCCGAAATCGCCAGGGGTTGTAACGGTAACACTCGAAATCGATTATAGCTTTCACGTGTCCGGGCAAGGTATGATGGACAACAAGGGGTTGGTTACCGAGACTTGGTTGTGGGTCGATGACCAATGGTGGCACCAGTCCCAGTGACGGGGGTAACCGCTCGGTGGGGTCCATCTTCAACGGTGTTATGTCATTCCGCAAACAATGAGGATCGAAGCGATGATGAGTTTGAGCAAGAAGGCTTTGGCGCTGGCCGTGACGGCCGCCACGCTGGGCGGGGGCGCGATGCTGGCGCAGGCGCAGGTGGCGGTGGCGCCGGGCGGACTGGGTCAGGCGATGGTTTACCCGTACATGACCGCGAACAGCGGGTGGCAGACCTTCCTGCACGTGATCAACACCAGCGCCACGACGGTGGCGGCCAAGGTGCGGTTCCGGGCGGCGAAGGACTCGGTGGACGTTTACGACTTCATCGTGGTGCTGTCGCCGTACGATGTTTGGACCGGGGTGGTGGAGCAGGGCGCCGGGGGTCTATATGGATTCCGGCCGACCGACAACACCTGCACGGTGCCGTATTTTGGCAAGGACAAGTTCACGCCGTTCATCGTGCAGACCTCGGAAGTGTATGCCGAGGTCATCATGATGGGGGTTTCGACCGCGACCAGCACGGGCACGGTCGGAGCGAACGCCAAGCACAACACCAGCGGCGTGCCGGCGAACTGCTCGGCGGTCGAGTCGGCGTTCTCCAACTCGGCCAGCGTGACGGCCCTAACGGAATTTAGCACGTCCCTGAACGTCTTCTCGGGCACCGCCGCCACCAACTTCCTGACCGGCAAGTTCGACCTGGTCAACGTGGGTCAGGGCTGGTCGGGGGCGTCGCGGGCCACCGTGATCGCCAATTTCGGCGCGCCGGCCGTCGCCGGTACTGGGACGGGTCCCTACTTTGCCAACACCAACATGTGGTCGCAGCAAGCGCCGGACTTCGATCATCCCACCCTGGCCGAGGGTTTTTCTGGCCTGACCCCGCTCAACACGATCTTGACCAAGACCAACCTGATCAACGAATGGGTGCTGAATCCGAATCTGGGTGAGTTGTCCAGTTGGGTCGTGACCTTCCCGACCAAGAAGCTGACGGTCGATGCGATCACCGCGATCAATGCGTTGAGCACGCAGACCCCCAAGCTGCAAACCTTCGGGGACGCCACGGGCACCAACGCGGGCTGCGTGACGGTGACACCCGCGCTGTGGAATCGCGAGGAGAAGCAATTGGTTCTCGCCTCGCCGGGGACGACGCCGCTCTGCTACGAAGCGAACGTGCTCAGCTTCAAGAGCGGGGCGATCGATTCCAAGAGCGTGCTGAACTCCAACGTGGCGCCCGCCAGTGGCAGTATCCCCACCGACCTGCTCTCGACCGGGGTGATCGCTGGCTGGATGAACCTGGGGATGCCGAACAACAGCGTGCTCCACCCCTTCGCCCCCGCTTGGACCACCCTGCCGGGGTGGACGGCTGCCCCAATAACGGGTGCGACCGCGCCGGTCGGCCGGCCGGTGGTGGGCTTCAATATCACCGCGCGGACTACCCCGTCCGATACCGTCCTGTATGACCATGCTTATCTGCCGTAACCGGAAGGGCCAAGGCGCTGGGGTGTGATTGTGGTGAAGTAGGGTTGCCCTTGGCGCGCTAGCCATTCTGTAAGCGAATGGGCCAGCACGGAGAATCCACCGTGCTGGCCCATATTGTTATGGAGAAAACCAAACAGGTTTTGCACGATGACACGATATCGGAAATGGGGGGTGGTCGCCGCGGGATTGGTGCTGGTTGCGGGTGTCGCGGCCAGTGGGGCAGAGGAATCGGTCAAGCCAGCACCACCGCCCAACCAACTCCTGTGGGACGATCAGAATCAAACGGGGGTCAGCGTGGAGGAGTTCCGGCAGATGCTCCAAACCATCCCCGAGCCGCAACGCTATACCTATCAGGACGACATTCGACTGGGCGGCAAGCTGGTGCGCCTGATCTATCAGCAAAAGCGGATGGCGGTTGAAGCCGACCGGCTCAGGCTGGCCGAACAGCCTGGGGTACAGGCTCGGCTCACCGTCGCCCAGCGCCAAATTCTCGGCGGCGCGCTGCTTGAACACTTCCAGAACGGACTGGAAAAGCCGAATTTCGAGGCGCTGACCCGCGAGCATTATCTAACTCATCGTGACCAATACCGCACGCCCGAGCAACTGAGCCTGGCCATGATCTGGCTCAAAACCCCCTGCGAATGCGAGCGCCCCGCCAAGCAGGCCCTGGCCGAGACGGTGCAAGCCAAGCTCAAGGCGGGCGAATCCTTCGAAACCCTGGCCAAGCAGTATTCCGAGGACAAGGCCACCGGCGACCTGGGCGGTCGTCTGCCGCTGCGGATCGGGCGCGGCGATGCCGATCCTCCAATTGAAGCCGCCGTCTTCGCCCTCGACCCGCCCGGCGCGGTCAGCGGCATCGTGGAAACCGAGCGAGGCTTTTACCTGTACAAGCTGCTGGAGCGGCATCCGTCGGTCGAGCGCGATTTTGACGCCGTCAAGGCCGAAATCGTCGAGGAACTCAAGTCAAAGTACCTCAGTGTTCAGGTTGGCGATTACGCGGCCCGGTTCGAGGCCAGCCCGACCGCGACCCTTAACGAGGAATTGCTGAAAAAGCAAGCCTTGCCGCAATGACAGCCCCGTGGCGCTGGTGGGCGCGACCCACACTATCGGTGGTGGTGGTGTTTTACGACATGCGGCGCGAAGCCGAGCGCACCCTGCATTCCCTAACCCCAGAATACCAGCGTGGCGTGGCGGAAGCGGCGTATGAAGTCATTGCCATCGATAACGGTTCCCGCCAGCCGCTTGATTCAGCCTGGGTCGAGCGGTTCGGCCCCAATTTCCGCTACCGCTTTCATCCCGCCACCACCCCGTCGCCCTGCGCGGCGCTGAACGCGATGGCAAAGGTCGCTCGCGGGCGTTATCTGATGGGCTGCATCGATGGCGCGCGGATGCTGTCACCGGGCATTCTGTGCCATGCCCTGCGGCTGTTGCCCCAGTTCCCCCATCCCTTTGTCTATACCCTGGGCATGCACCTGGGGCGGGAACTGCAAAACCAGGCCTTGCTGAGCGGCTATAACCAACAGGTCGAGGACGCCCTGCTGGATTCAGTGGATTGGCGCCGCGACGGTTACCAGTTGTTCCGTATCGCTTGTCTGGCCGGGTCTTCCTCCAAGGGCCCCTTCGGCCCGATGACCGAAAGCAATTGTTTTGCCTTGCGCAAAACCGATTACCTGGCCTTGGGCGGCTATGACGAGCGATTTGCATCCCCCGGCGGCGGACTGTGCAACCTGGACTGGTTCAACCGCATCCACGAAGATGCCCGATTCCAGCCGGTGCGCTTGCTGGGCGAAGCCACCTTTCACCAGTTTCATGGCGGCGTCGCTACCAACGTACCCCCTGACCAACACCCGTGGCCGACCATGGCCGAGGAATATCGGGCAATTCGTGGCCGGGATTTCGCGAGCGGATATCGCGAGCCTTTCCACTGGGGGGAATGCCCAGAGCCGTTCAGACCGTTCTTGCAGTGAAACGGGAGAATAGGGACGGCTTTCGAGGCACTGGTTTTTTGGTGATCACGCAAATCTGTTCGGTGTCGGCGGGATAGCGCACGTTACCGACCCAAGGCTTGGGCACGTGGAAGTTTAAAGAACCAATTTGCGTTTTTAGCGTATCTGGATCGATCAGGGCGTTGGGTTCCAGAAAATTTCCCGTTTGTTGAAAGTGCTTAAGTACGCTTCGAGTATTCCTAACTGAGTCATTGGCATGTCGGCTGGACATATGATCCCCAAGTCCATTGGCCAACAGATCCTCGATAAAATAAAGACCGTCGCCCTTCAGTTTTCTAAACAAGAAACTGAACGAAATTTGTTGATGATCAGGACGGTGACTTCCATCATCAATAATGACGTCAAACTCGATTCCCCGGGTCGCCCGCGCAAAGGCTTGCAAATCTTCGGGATTACCTTGATCGGCAACAAAGGTTCTAATTCGATCATTGTCAAGATAGGAGCAAGGATTAATATCGATCCCATATATCTGGGCCTTGGGAAAATAGTCGTGCCACATTTTTACTGAAGCGCCCCCGGTATTACGACCTTGAACAATCGTTGTCTCCCACTGGGGTCCCGTGACGCCTAGGCCGATCTCAAGAATGCGGATAGTGGAATGACGGTGTCTGGCTAGATAAGCTTCATAAATGTCGGTATAATTATGAGGTTCCCAGTTTGGGTTGGGGCCGATGGTGCCCTTGTCGGTTCCATGAAAATTGGCTAATTCTGTCAATGTCTTAAGCAACATGAATATTTTTCCTGAATGGCTTCATTGTCTTCCACCAAACCGATAGATACGTTAACACAATGGTTAACATCGGCATAGCTATTCCTAACCGCACTGTCGCCAATAATACATTGGAACAGGCTCAGCAATTATTTGGGCAAGGGTTGGCTTTTCAACAAAATGGGCAGCTAGCACAAGCTCAAGCTCTTTACGAACAACTATTAAATTTACAACCCAATCATTTTGGCGCACTGCATTATAGTGGTTTAATTGCCTATCAACAAGAAAACTATCAACTTGCAAATGAATTGCTTAGTAAAGCAGTTCAACTCAATCCAAATAGTGCTGCTGCTTACAGTAATCACGGTATTGTGCTAAAAGCACTCAAGCAATTTTCTGCCGCCGCGGTAAGTTATAAACGTGCTATCGTCATTAATCCAAACCATGCTGCTGTTCACAACAATCTTGGTAATGTGTTACTTGAACTCAAGCAGTTTGATGCCGCTATATCGAGTTATGAACATGCGATTGCCATCAAGCCCGACTACGCCGAGGCATATAACTACCGTGGCGTTGCCCTACAAGAACTCAAGCAACTCGATGCCGCAGTAGCCAGTTTTGAAACCGCCATTGCTTTCAAGCCTGACTACGCTGATGCTTACAACAATCGCGGCAATACGCTGAAAGAACTCAAGCAACTTGATGCCGCAGTGGCTAGTTACGACCAGGCTATTGCCATTATGCCTGACTTCGCTGAAGCATATAGCAATCGTGGCAGTGCGCTACAAGAACTCAAGCGACTGGAAGCCGCAGTGGCCAGCTTTGAACACGCTATTGCCCTAAAGCCCAACTTTGCCGAGGCCTATACCAACCGCGGCAATGCACTAAGAGAACTTAAGCAACTTGATGCGGCTATAGCAAGTCATGATCATGCCATTAGAATAACGCCCGACCTCGCTGAGGCTTACCATAATCGTGGCATGGTCTTCCATGAACTTAGGCAATTTGATGCTGCTCTGGCTAACTATGAACGCGCTATTGCCATAAAGCCCGATTTTGCCGAGGCTTATATCGATTGTGGCTCTGTATTTCAAGATCTCAATAAAATTAATGATGCGCTAAAATTCTACAAAGAAGCCTTTAAGATAAGGCCAGATTATGAATATTTGTACGGTACAATAATACATAGCAAGATGAAAATCTGTGATTGGGAAGAAATCGAATCTGGTTTTGCTAAACTTAAAAGCAAAATCTTGCTTAATGAAAAAGTTATTTCCCCATTTGAATTGCTTGGCCTGGTTGACTCTCTTGAATTACAAAAAAAATCATCCGAAATATTTGCACATGATAGATATCCAGATAATTATTTACTTGGCGCGATCTGCAAGCGCCCTTCCAGGGAAAAGATTCGCATTGGATATTTTTCGGCTGACTTTGGCCGGCACGCACTTTCATTACTGACTGCTGAATTATATGAACGGCATGATCGATCCAAGTTTGACATAATTGCATTTTCATTTGGTTATCACCCTGCAAGTGAAATACGAAATAGATTGTCGAAGGCATTCGATAAGTTTATAGATGTATGTGACAAGAATGATCAGGAAGTAGCGCAATTATCAAGAGAACTACAAATTGACATAGCCGTGGACTTGGGTGGTTATACAAAAAATAATCGTACTAGCATTTTTGCATACCGGGCCGCGCCTATTCAAGTGAACTACTTAGGCTTTCCAAGCACGATGGGGGCTGGTTTCATCGATTATATTATCGCTGATAATAACCTCATCAAGCCCCAGTTCCAAATTTTTTACAACGAAAAAATTGTTTATTTGCCTAATAGCTATATGGTAAATGATAGTCAGCGAAAACTGTCTGACAGACAATTTAAACGTCAAGATTTTGGATTACCTACGACTGGATTTGTTTTTTGCTGTTTTAATAACACTTACAAGATTACACCAGCAATTTTTGATTGTTGGATGCGGATTTTGAAAGCGGTTGATAGTAGTGTACTCTGGTTGATAGATGATAATTACACAGCATCAAACAATCTAAAAAAACAAGCTGAACTGCGTGGAGTATATGCTGACCGATTGATTTTCTCACCAAAAATAGAAAATTCAGAGCATCTCGCCCGTCATAAACTAGCCGATTTGTTTATTGATACACTTCCCTGCAATGCACATACTACAGCTTCCGATGCGTTATGGGCAGGCTTACCAGTTCTAACCTGTATAGGTGAAGCGTTTGCAAGCAGAGTAGCAGCCAGCTTGCTTGACGCGATTCACTTGCCCGAGTTAATTACTCGTAATCTTGAAGATTATGAGCGGCTTGCGATTGAACTTGCAATAAACTCAACCAAGCTTCTAGAAATTAAAACAAAGCTTGAAAATAATAAGTTCACAACCCCCTTATTTGATACCAAACTTTTTACTAAGCACATCGAAGCTGCCTATACTCAAATGTACAAACGCTATCAAGCTGATTTACCTCCTGATCACATTTATATCTCACCTTGAGAAGCTGTCGATTACACACAAGTCTTCATGCTATTGAATTTTATGATATTTGCAAAACCAACGGTTTTCAACAAAGTTCATTGAATTCAATGGCCTGTTGCGCTGCGACGCAGCATATGTGCAATGGACAGCCTTGAGAAGGGCGTTGGTGCGTAATTCAGTCTAATAAATTGATTTCCATAAAGGCGACTTTAGCCCGCCCGAAGTGCGCTCGGCCCTTGGTTTAAACCACCGGCTTCGGCCGCATTCTCTGTCAGGCGGCGGTTTAGTCCGCCGATCCTCAACCTACCGGCTTCCAGGCGGCGTTGATTGAGTTTGCAAGAGAAGATCCTTGGGAACAACACCATTGGCACAACCGATCATCCTTTCAGCCGGCAAATAAAACACGACGTCAGGTTGGTAACGGTTGATGAGTGACCCATTGAAACCGCATTCATTATGATGAGTCCAAACCAGCCGGGAAACATACGGGCTTAGAAAGTATTTGAAGAGTCTATTTGAAAACGAATCGCCAATGATCATTACAACTGGACCTTCATGATTATAGTCAAACACGCGGGTAGGGTGGATCGTTCGGTCATTGAATACCGTCTCCTTTTGAGGGAGATCGTCGACCGTCAGCCGCCAGTCTGATTCCGATAAATAAGAATGCAGACCCAGATAGCGCGCCAGATCGCCCGAAAGATTGCGAGGATTCGGTTGCAGCGCAACCGCGGGATCAAGCCGCCAATTTTCCTGGCCCGCTGCGGCAACCAAGGCGTTGTAGGCCATCAAGGCCCCCACCATATTCCAATGAGAATCCGTTTTGTAGTACACCGGCATTCTTTGAGCGGCTTCGCGCAGTAGTGCCCGCAGATCGACGGTACGAACTTGGGTTTTCGCCAGTTCCGCGAGTAGAACATCATATTCCGTCGGGCCGGTTTTAGCCCGTAGCCACCAGGGCAGTTTCTCCAGGTAGACGGATTCCTTATTGGGCGCCACGCCGAACACCAGTCGTCGGTTCTTCTGCCGCAATACGATGTCAAGGTCAGACAGCAGATCGGCAAATCGCTTCAGTGCCTCATAGCGTGGCGGGTTGCGGCTGACTTGGCGCAGGCTGTGATCGCCGTTATAAAACAACCAGCCCTCCACACCATAATACGCACTGGAATTAGGCGAGGAGTGCAGGACATGACGCAGCAGGGAATTTGCCAGCATGATCTCGGCGCGTAGTCCATACTGATCATTGACGAAGGCATCTATTTTTTTCGGTAACTCAAGTAGCGCGGACCAATGATCCGGCCAAGTCGGGCGCTGCGCGAGAATCCGTTGCTCGGCGCTCGATTGCAATTCCGCCGATCCCAGGAGTTGGCAGAGCACCGGGATAGAAAGTAGACCCGCTACGATCAGGATCCAGAAGCGGCGGTGAGCGAGCAGCAAGTTATCCATCAGAACCGAAAATAGAGGAACGGGTTATAAGCACCACTGCCCACGGTCAGAACCGACAGCAGCAGCAGGCTGAAGATGGTCATCGTATCCGCCGCCACCAGTGCTTGGCGACGAAGAGGAGCCGGAAGCGGCAGCCGCCACAGCGACGGCCGGCCCAGGCGCTCCTTGCGATCTGGCTTAAGGGCAAAGAAAGCACCGGCCATAAGCGTCATGATCGTTAGGGGTTGTAACGCCAAATGGGTTTGCATATTCAAGGCATCGATACTGTAACTGCCGATCAAGGCTCTGAATATATTTAGGGCATGGGGTAGATCGTTGGCGCGAAACCATACCCAGCCTGTCATCACTGCCAGTAGGGTGTAGCTCCGTTGTAACCAGATTGAACGCCTACCAAGATAAATCCCAAATCCGGCGCGTTCCACGATAAGAAATGCCCCATGATGAAATCCCCA
Source organism: Candidatus Contendibacter sp. (assembly GCA_031732935.1). Taxonomy (GTDB): domain Bacteria; phylum Pseudomonadota; class Gammaproteobacteria; order Competibacterales; family Competibacteraceae; genus Contendibacter. Next base: position 35,884 of record JAVMKH010000152.1, on the reverse strand, counting down.
GAAAATAAAATTCCAGCTTGCGCCATGCCAGAGCCCACAGAGTAGGAATACAGTCATCAAATTCAGATAAGTGCGAAGTTGGGAATGGCGATTACCACCCATTGGTAGGTAAAGGTAATCGCGAAACCAGGTGGACAGACTGATGTGCCAGCGGCGCCAAAACTCGGTGACCGACCGCGCCCGATAGGGTAGGCGAAAATTACGGGGAAAGGTGAAGCCAAAAATCAAGGCCAGCCCGATAGCCATGTTGGAATAGCCGGCAAAGTCAAAGTAAATCTGGAGGGTATAAGCAATCACCCCGAGCCAGGTTTCCGCCGCGCTGGCGGTGGTATTAGCAAATACGGTGTCGGCCAAATTCGCTACTTCATTAGCGATCAACGCTTTTTGGGCGAGACCGATAATGAAAATGCGAATCCCGGCCGAGGCGCGACCGCAGGTGCTGCGGCGGTGATGAAGCTGACCAGCGATCTGCTGGAAGCGAATAATTGGTCCAGCGACCAACTGGGGAAACATGGCAATGTAGAGAGCGGCCGTCAGCGGATTTCGCTCGGGGGGAACTTTACGCCGATAGATATCAACGAGGTAGGAGACAGCATGGAAGGTAAAGAAGGAAATGCCCAAAGGCAGGGTAATATTTAGCGCGGGCAGGGATGTGCCCATGGGTTGGAGAAGCAGATTCAGGTTCTCCGTGAGGAAGTTGGCGTATTTAACCGTGGTCAGCAACATAAGATTGGCCGTAACGCCCAAGGCGAGCAGCCAGCCGCGAGCAGGATTGGCGAAGTGGCCCAGACCGAGACCGATGCCGAAGTTGATGGTGATGGAAACCAGCAGAATCGGCAGGAAACGAGGCTCGCCCCAATAGTAGAATAGTAGTGAGGCCAACAGCAGGAAGATGTTTCGTAGAGCTAGCGTCGGGGTCAGGAAATAACCCGCTAAACAGAAGGGAAAAAAATAAAACAGGAAAATAATGGAGCTGAAGACCATAGCGTAGGCGTTATATGTTTAAGTGATTGATTTTAAGATAAAATTATGAGTGTAGCCTATTGCTTTCAAGCATAACTACTGTATCCTTCCCTCCTCATATTGGCTCTCAGTGGATATTGGAAAAAACATGCAGATCATCGTCCTGGGAATGCATCGTTCCGGTACTTCGACGGTTGCCCGCCTGCTTAATCTGATGGGAGCGTATTTCGCGCCATCGGAACTGGCAATGCCGCCCACGGAGCATAATGAAAAGGGATACTGGGAACGTCTGGATGTCTTTGGCGTCCACGAAGAAATGTTCCATGCGTTGGGAATAGGTTGGGATCGGGTCAGTCGTTTCAATGCCCAGTGGTTAGCGGAACCGGAATTCGTTGCGCAGTTCCGGCCCCGGATCGATAAGATTCTTCTCGACTTGGATGCCCAGCGCCCTTGGTTTGTCAAGGATCCCCGGTTGAACCTGTTTCTGCCCTTTTGGCGACCCCTGCTGGAAGTGCCTGTGTGTATCCACGTTTACCGTAACCCGATTCAGGTTGCACAGTCCCTTAAAAAACGCGAAGGATATTCCATACAGTTTGGCTTGGCGCTGTGGGAGCAATACAGTTTGCTAGGGCTAGCACATTCCTTGGGGATGCCCTGCCTTTGGATATCTTACCATGATCTGATAGTTCAGCCGGTAGAAACCACTCGACGCCTCCATGCCCAATTGCTGAATCTGGAGGTTCAGGGATTGCGGATGCCATCGGAACGAGAAATTATAGCGTTCATTGAGCCGCGCTTACACCATCAAAAAGGAGATCAAATTCTACAAAACGGCTACGTCAATGCGCAGCAAAAGGAACTGGACCAGGCATTCAGTGACGGCAGGGCGCTGTTATGGACGGAATTACCCAGCCTGTCCGCTGGTGCGGCAGAAATTTTGCAAGCACATGAAAAAGCGTACGAAAAGGAAGTGGTCACTCAGACGAAAGAAGTGGTCACTCAGACGAAAATTGCTCATTTGACCCACGAACTGGAGGATCGGGAGCAACAAGCGAAAGTGTCTGCGGCAACAATCCGAGAATTAACCATCGAGGCAGCGCGCCTGGAACAGGATTTGGAGAAAACACGGCGATGGGGAGAGGATTCCATGGAGGCGTTAAAGGAGCGGATAACCGAGGTGACGCGATTGCAGGATGATTTGGGAAACGTGCGTCACCAATCCATTGCGCTGGCTCAGGAAATCGATGCGATTCGGAAAAGTATTTCCTGGCGGATGACCGCGCCAATACGCGTGATCGGTTTTCAATTGCCTTGGTTAGATCGTCAAATACACCAAGCTCCGGAATGGATGGAACGATTCAAGTCCTTTTGGTGGAATAGGGAAAACCAGCCTACCCACTTACGGGTACTTGATCCGGGCGCCAAATCATCATCGCCTTGCCCCTCGGCTCCGGTGGATCACTATACAGCGTGGTTGCGAGTCAATCACTGGAACCCGCGATCGGAAAGCGAACTTTATCGGCGTCTGGCGATGCACCATTCCCGACTGCCAAAAATTTCGGTCGTCATGCCGGTTTATAATCCTCCCATTCGCTTCCTCACACGTGCCATCCAATCTCTACGTTGTCAACTATATACTTATTGGGAGCTTTGCATCGCGGATGACGCCAGTAGCGATGAGCGGGTGCGGCCCTATCTGAAGGAGCTCGCGTGGGACTCTCGCATCACTGTCTGTTTTCGTGAGGAAAACGGTCATATCAGCGCGGCGACCAACAGCGCGGCGGCCTTGGCGACGGGCGATTTCATCCTGCTCATGGATCAGGATGACGAACTGGCGATTAACGCCCTGGCGGAAGTGGCGCTGTCGATCGCCGATCATCCGGAAACCGACCTGCTTTATTCCGACTGCGACAAGATTGACGCCGAAGGCAATCGCTACGATCCGCATTTCAAGCCAGACTGGTCTCCAGAACTGTTGTTGTCCTACATGTATGCCGGGCAGGTCTTGGTGATTCGCCGGGGTTTGTTCGAGCGGATAGGCGGGATGCGGCAGGGTTTCGAGGGATCGCAGGATCATGATCTTGCCCTGCGGGCTGGGGAACTAGCCCGCCAGGTGAGCCATATTCCCGCCGTTCTCTATCACTGGCGCTGCTTTCGTGGATCGACCGCCTTTTCTGGCCATGAAAAGCCTTACAGCTTCGTGGCTGGGCTAAAGGCGGTTCAATCGGCGCTCGATCGCCGGGGTAGCCAGGGCCAAGCCTATCAACCGGATTGGGCGAAGCGGAATGGCAATGGTATCTATCATATCCGGTTTCCGGATACAGGACCGTCGATTACCCTGATTATTCCGACCCATAACCGGACCGATTTGCTGCGGCAGTGCCTAAATTCATTGCGGCGAACGACCTATCTCAATTATCAGGTCATGGTGGTCGATAATGAAAGCGATCAGGTCGAAGCCCAGCGATATTTGCAACAACTCCAACATGAAGTGGTTCGTATTCCCAACCAGCGCGGTAAAGGATTCAGTTTCAGTTATGTGATGAACGAAGCCGTGCGCCAAGCCAGGACCGACTACGTTCTTTTTCTGAATGACGACACGGAAGTGATTACGCCGGAATGGCTGTCCAGTATGGTGGGTTATGCGGAACTTCCCGGTGTGGGCGCCGTGGGTGCCTTGTTACGCTATAAGGATGGCAAGGTTCAACACGCGGGTGTCGTGCATGGTATGGATGGCTTGTGCGATCATGCATTCAAACTGACACGACGGGGAGACAATGGCTATTTGTCCTATATTGCCATGGCGCGCAATTGCTCGGCGGTGACCGCAGCTTGCATGCTGACGCGCCGTCAGCTTTTTTTGGAAATGGGTGGGTTTGACACCGATCAATTTGCGGTTGCCTACAATGATCCGGATTATTGTTATCGATTGCGCGATCGCGGTTATCGAGTGGTTTATACGCCTGACGCCGAGCTTTTTCATTTTGAAGGGCAGACCCGTGGTTTCAGCGACAAACCACGAGAGATCGCGGCCTATCGCAAACGATTCAAGACATTTGACGATCCTTACCTGAATCCCAATCTATCGCGGGAGAATCCATCCTTTGAAATCACACCGCGTCGAGTTCGACGTGATTTCAATCAAGCATTGCGCGTGGCGATGTTTACCCATAATCTGAATTGGGAAGGTGCGCCCAAGCAAATGCAGGAGATCGCAGGGTATCTCCATCGGCAGGGCATGATCAAGCCGCTGATTTTCTCTCAAAAGGATGGACCATTGCGGGATCGGTATGAAAAGATGGGGATCGAGGTGCGAATATTCGAGCATCCGTTGATCAAGCATCAGGCCTTGCCCGGTTATATGGAAGCGCTTGGCGAAATGGGAGCTCTATTGGCTGACGAAGCCGTGGATGTGGTTTATGCCAATACATTACATAGCTTCGTCGCGGTCGATATGGCTTGTGAGGCGCGACTGCCCTGCCTGTGGGCCATTCACGAGAGTGAAGGTTGGCGGCATTACTTTGATTTCGTGCCACCCACCCTTCGGTCACGTCCCATCGAGTGTTTTGCCTATCCCTATCGGGTTATATTTGTCGCCAAACAAACCCGGCAAATCTACCGCGATCTTGACTGGTATCATAATTTCGCGGTTATTCCCAATGGCTTGGAGCCCGGTTCGGTGGATTTACCAAGTGAGGTGGAAAGAAAGGCCGCCCGTCGCGCCCTGGGTCTGGGTGAAAATGATATCGGAGTGCTGTCGGTGGGGACCGTTTGCGAGCGCAAGAGGCAAGTGGATTTGATCGAAGCCATCGCGTGTCTCCATGAGGATTTATTCAAGTCACGAGATGTGCGTTTCTTTATCATCGGGGACCGGGATAATGAATACAGCGGTCGGATGCATAAGGTGATGGAGACGTTATCGCAAGAACGTCGCGAGCGGTTGACCGTCCTGCCGGAAACGCCGGATGTCGTCAGTTTTTACCATGCTTGCGATATTTTTGTACTGACTTCCGGCATGGAGAGTTACCCTCGGGTGATTTTGGAGGCGATGTCGGCTGGACTGGCGATTCTCACCACGCCCGTGAATGGTGTGGTGGAACAGGTGCGCGAGGGAATCAACGCGGATTATTTCCCGGTTGGCGATATTCGCCAGTTGACCGCGCGCTTGACCGCCCTGATTCAGGATCGCCAGCGCCGGGAAAGTTATCGGACGGCGTCGCCGGTGGTGCTTCGGGGGCTGACCGACCATGAGGAAATGGGAGCCAGCTACGCCAGGCTGTTTTACGAAGCCGCTTTGGCCAGTGTGCCCGATGCGTAGTCTGGGTGGATCAATGCGGGCCAATTTCGTTTCGCGCGGGAAAAACATGCTCCTGGATCCACAAAAAGACGCCAATCTGCTCGGTCAAATCGAAGCGGCCTTGAACGAGCCCTGCCTGATTGCTCATCTGGGCAAACTGGAACGTGAATCCGCCGAGGGTCGGCTCGCGGTTGAGAATGCGGTGTTTCGCCGTTATAATCAGGCGATGGAATATGCGGTGCCGTGGGTCAACCAGCGCCGCTGACGGGTTCCCGAATAGTCGGGATCGGTTGTGGACCTGGCTCCAGTACCGCCGCGTTCGCCCGTTTGGCCAAATGGGTGGATGGCTACGACATCGAACCGGCTGCCGTGGAAGGTGCGCGCATTCGCGCCCGGTTGCTCGGACTGACCAATGTTGCGTGCCATGCCGTCGCTCCCGATCAATTGTTAAGCGAAATTCGCCGCCGCCACGGCGAGGCAGGTCGATCTGGTGCTGCTCTACGCGGTTCTTGAACATTGCACACCGGCCGAGTGTCTGGAGACGATCCGAACGAGTTGGGATCTGCTGCGTCCTGGCGGCTATCTCTTGGTCATCGAACCCCCCAACCGATTTGGCTACATGGACGTCCACACCACCTTCCTGCCGTTTTTTCATCTGCTGCCCGGTCCTATCGCGCTGCGGTATTATCACCGAACCCAGCGTCAGCGCGTCATCACCACCCTCGATGACGCCGCCCGCTGCTCGAACCAAGAAGCCGAACTGGCGCGCGACGTTCCAGCGCCGATTGGCTTTGCCCGGTTCGTGTTGAATATGATCCTGCGCAAACCCACCGGCGCTCTGCCGACCGAGCCGCTGGTTCCGCTGGCATCCCGAACGGAGTTTCTCATCAACTATGCCGATGTGAAAGTGGATTCGCCAGTGCAACGCGCCCGGTTGTTGCAGGAGTTCGAGCATCTTGGAAAGACGGAATGGGTTATCTCGGGCAATGATGCCGATCTGCTGGTACCCACGAACCAGGTCAGTATCACCCCTGAGGTCGATTTTCTTCGACTTCAGGCGGATGGTTACGATCCGTATCTGTATTTACCACCGCTCGACGCGCCGCTGCCAAGGGCGATTATGAGGATCGATATCGATGCGTCGGGTCATTCCATCTTGCAGGTCTTCTATACGACCAGCGAACAGTGTGACTACGCGGAGGAACGATCAATTCGCGTACCGATTTATCGCGGCCGTAATTTGCTCCTGGTGGAATTGCCGGCAGGCGTAGCCGGACGATTGCGCCTTGATCCAGGTGAGATACCGGGCGAATATCGTATTTACTGGATCGAATTGCGCTGGTAATGTTCGGTTAAGAATATCAACTCTTCGAAAAGTATCGACGGATCCAAATCATGCAAGAAGCTTCTCAAGCTAAAAATTACTGGGAAAATAATCCTAGAGTGGGTACCGCTAGCCAGTGGGTAAAAAATCCTATTATTGCCGAAGCGATTTATAAGAAGATGTCTGGTGGCCAGACGACAAGGTATTGGCTTGGATGGCTGGTCGAGGATTTTTCCGGTCGTAAATTTGAAAGGGTACTTTCAATTGGTTGTGGAATTGGTAACCATGAAATATTGATGGCCAAGCTGGGATTGGCTAATCAAATCGATGCCTTTGATTTTTCGGAAGCTTCCTTGAAAATCGCCAGGGCAGAAGCGGAGTCTGCTGGAGTAAGGATTAATTTTATCAAGATAATTTGAATGAATTCAATTTCAATAGTTCGGACAGTTTTTGCAACTAATTGATATTCGGATGAGAGTCCTCGGCATGATAAAATGGGGTCTGCGAAGAACGCCATTTCCAACCGAAACCGAGAACTCTCATGTCCCTAGTAGAAACCGTTTTAGATCGAATGTCCAGTATCACCAAGCCGCAACGGACATTTCTGATCATGCTGTTCGCGACCCTAATGTACTTGCCGGGTAAAATCAACTTTCGCAATTTAAGCCGCTACAGCGACGGCTGCGAAAAGACCCATGGCCGGTGGTTTCGCCGGTCATTCGACTTTGTCGAATTTAATCGGCTCAGTTTATCGGGTCTGTTCGGTCGTGGCCGTCGGCTGGCGGTCGCCACCGATTGCAGCTTCTGCCCGAAAAGTGGTCAACACACTTACGGTCTGGACTATTTTTACCACAGCCAGCACCGGCGCGCGGAAAAAGGCTTGGAAATCTCCACGCTGGCGCTGATCGATGTGGATTATCACACCGCCCACCACCTTTCGACCCGCCAAACGCCAAAGCTCGATCACCCGAAGGAAACCCGAGTGGATTGGTATTTGCGTCACCTGCGCCAGGATCATGCGGCCTTGCCGGCGGAAGTCCGTTACGTACTGGCCGATGGCTATTACAGCAAACTCAAATTTATCAATGGGGTATGTGATTTAGACCTGCGGTTGATCAGCCGGTTGCGCGAGGATGCCCACCTGCGCTGGCGCTATCAGGGACCCCAAAAACCCCGCGGGCGTCGTAAGGGGTACGATGGCAAGGTCCGCTTCCTCCGCCCCGATCTGGTCCGCTTCGAAGCCGTCGGCCCGGTGGACGGGATTCAGCTCTATACGGCGGTCGTCAACAGCGTGGCCTTCAAACGCGATCTTCGCATCGTCTATTTGATCAAAACCGCCGGCCATGCCTGGCAAACGGCCCTGCTGTTTTCGACCGATACCGGGTTGTCGGCCCTGGAACTTTATCAATACTACCAAGCCCGGTTTCAAATTGAATTTCTGTTCCGCGACGCCAAACAATATACCGGCCTATGCGATAGTCAGGCCCGATCCGAACCAGCGCTTCATTTCCACTTCAATGCCTCGATGACGGCTTTAAATCTACTCAAACTGGAAGACCGACAACAGACCACCGATGAGCGACGATCTCCGATCTCCATTGCAAGTTGGAAAATCCGCAAATTCAACGAGCATTTACTCGAACGGTTTTCTTCCCTGTTAGGTTTGGACTTCACCTTGATAAAATCCAACCTCCTGTTTGTAACTCTTTGTAACTACGGGGCTATCGCTGCATGAAACTGTCCGAAGTATTGCAATTTGGAAAAAGATCAAAAATATGATTTGATATTCTGCTCTGGCTCTCTCCATCATGTTAAGGAAATAGAGCGACTATTATCAGTCGTTCGGGATGGCTTGACGCCCGAGGGTTATTTTATTGTTAATGAGTACGTGGGAGAGTGTTACAACATCTATAGCCAGCGACAAGTTCAATTGATTAATCGCCTATACGAATGTTTTCCAGATAGCCTCAGGTCAGGCTTAATGGAGAAACTAATTAACCCAACAATACAGCAAGTATTCGCTACCGACCCTTCCGAATCAGTTCATTCGAAGCTTATCCTTCCACTGCTTGAAGCATTTTTCGATTTTGAACTGTATCGACCTTATGGAGGAGGAATACTCCATCCGCTGTATCCCCTGCTGAATCATGATAAGCTAACTGATAAGGAGCCAAAAAATGAGGCCATAATCAAGCTATTGCTTGAGTTCGAGGCGATCTTGATGAGCCTTCCGGGAGGACTGGAATCGGATTTTTGCTTGTGTATCCTTCGACAGAAAAAATATGTATGATTACAGGCGGTTAAATTTGGAGTTTGATCTTTCATCAAGGAGTGGGAACAAAATGCTGGGATTGAAATGATAAATTTACTGCCTTATGCCAATATTAATGAAATTAATTGGGCGCGCCGTCCCGAAAGGATTTTTTCATGGATAATTTTGCTGATTCCATTCTTTATCTATAGCCTATTCGTTTTTCGATATTCAGTCGATATTCCTTATTATGATGACTACGATGTCATTTTGAATTTCATGAATACATTCGTCCAAGCCAAAACACCAACGGAAAGGATTTCGCTTCTATTTCTTCAGCATAATGAACACCGTATAGTCTTCGACCGTATTATTACTTTGTGCTATTACTACCTGTTTGGCGAAATCAACTTTAAACCTCTTATAATGTTTGGAAATATTGGATGGACACTAACAGTATTAATACTGATAGGTTACCTAAAAAAATCTTTGCATCCATTAATCTATCTGATTCCCATTCCGTATTTATTATTATCGTTCAGCCACTGGGAAAATATGTTCTTTGCGATGGCTGCGATTCAGAATTACTGGTTTATTTTCTTCACCATCGCGTTCCTGATTTCCTTATCGGAAGATAAACCTATTTTATCCTGTATTTTATTCATTATGGCGCTTTTTACTTCCGGTGGTGGTATCGTTTTATATCCTCTTGGCAATCTCTTCCTGATCTTGCGAAGAAAGTGGAAATCCTTCGTATTATTTTTCGCGATATCGACCTGCTGTATTGTTTTTTATTTTTATGGCTATCATAAGCCACCCTATCATCCTAGCATAATCGAGGTAGCATTAAACCCATTCAGGACAACAATCTATTTCTTCATATTTTTAGGAAATATCCTTCCATTTCCAAAATACTCAGCCCTTCCTATTGGCTTGCTATTGGGTTCAATGGCTGCTTATTTTGCCTTTAAACGGCGTGGTGGTCTTTTTTGGCGGTTAACCATATATTTTGTTATGATGATTGCCTTGTTGACAACGGTAACACGCAGTGGCTTTGGTGTTGAGCAAGCAGCATCCTCAAGATATTCACTATTCCCTCTTCTTGCCCTAACGTCTATCTATGTGTTGGGCACCTCTTCAAAAATATCCAGCAAGGCTTGGATCGATAGAGCCATGTTGGCTGGCGCCGTGATATGTGCAATATTTTTTTGGGGAATTAGTTTTTTTATTATTGAGCGCAATCATTACTTTATAAATATGAAGAATGATCGCAATACTAGTATCATGGAATTCAACGGAGGGAATAAGAATAGCTTATTATACCCAGACCGAGATCAGGCGGCTCAAATATTGTTACTCGCAAAACAGAGAGGCATTTACGATTATCAAAATGATAAGCGATGACAGCTTATTAATTCTGTTTTCCTAAGTATCGTGCTTGGTTAGTAAATGGATAAAAAATCCTTTCATTTCCGATAGTGCTGACCGTATATAATCCTGTTCGTAAAAAGCGCGATTGATCAACAAATTAACCTTGGAATTCTGGATCAAATTGTATTTTTGAAGATGACGCCGCTTACGCCACATGGTTGGCGCCTCTCTGAAAAAATCCCGGTATAAGCGATAGATTATTCGTATCTTACCCCTTAAGAGGTGACGTAAGGGGATCGCCACGTGCGCCAGAAAAATCCAACCAAGATTGGGCCAAATGAGGGGGGCAGGGACAGATTTGACCAAAACAAATAACGAGTTGCGAATACCATGGTACAATACGAAATCACTGTTAGGGCCACCACTGGCTATCGAGCCTTTATGATAAACCAGGGCGTTATCGGCATAAGCCGCTCGATAACCTAATAGCACCGCCCGCCAAGCCAAGTCAGTATCCTCGGCATAGCAAAAAAACTTTTCGTCGAAATATTCACCAGCAGCTTGGTAGACCTGGCGCAGTAAATCGGCGGTGTACAGTGCGCAACCGCCACAGGGACCCAGTAACGGATCGTTAACTGATTTGCGATTGGAAGCGAGTCCACACTTGTAGAACGTGATACCAAGGTTATCGACGCGCACTCGATCGTCGTACTTCATCATCCGCGCCGCCACCATCTCGATACGCTGCGCACGGTCGACTCGCTCCAGCATTCGGGCAAGGAAATCGGGTTCCACAACCGTATCGTTGTTAAGCAACAATATGAATGGGTAACGCTCTTCGTTGGAAATTAGTTGTTTGAAAAGACAATTATGAGCGCCGGTAAAGCCGTGGTTCTTGGCAAACAGGGTCAAAGTAATCCGCTCGCGGTATTGATTGGCATAATTGCTCAATAAAGAGGCGTCGTCGTTACCGGAGGCGTTGTCAACTAAAAAAACATGAAATGGCGGATCGCGCACTTGCAGCAGAGAATCCAAGCATTCCAAGGTATCGGGAGCACGACGGAAATTAATTATCAGAATGGCTATCATGTATTAAGACTGATTGGGAATCTTTGAAGACGCGGGGGCCAAGCCAATCTGAAATCTTCTGTTTCCAAAGTCAAGTTTGGATTATAGGCGGGATCCGACATTAGCCATTCATTCCATTGCTCCCGCATGTAAGCTATTTCTTTTTTCGATTGGGTTATTTTTTCAATTGTATTGTCATAGCCGCGGCTAGCGGATTCATAATGATAAAGCTCGGCATAAGGAGTCCATAAAATTCTAAAACCTGATTTAATCAATTTAAGACATAGATCAACATCGTTGAATGTAACCGCAAGTTGCTCCTCGTTAAAACCGCTAACCGCCATGAAACAGTCTTTACGCAACACCAGGCAGGCGCCGGTTACAGCGGAAAAATTCTGTATTAAAATAGCACGTCCAACATAACCAGGGTCTCCCTTGACAAGGCCTTTATGGGCATGATTGGCGACTCCACCGATGCCGAGAACAACACCACCATGCTGTAGAGTGTCGTTCTTATACCAGAGACGCGCACCCACCGCCCCAATTTCGGGTCGCAAGGCGTGGCTAATCATCTCGGTTAGCCAGTCGGCATTGATTACTTCCATATCATTGTTAAGAAAACCAATCAATTCGCCACAGGCGTGGTTGACCGCCATGTTGTTGATAGCAGAATAATTGAAAGGGTATGGATAATCCAATATCCTGATTTTTGGCAATTCACTTAAATTCCGTAAATAGTTGATTGTTTTTAAATCATCGCTATTGTTATTGATAATGATAATTTCATAATTCTGATAGCTGGTTTTTTCCAGAATGCTTTTAACGCATCGATGCAAAAGTTTGAAACCATTACGAGTTGGGATGATCAAAGTAACCAGCGGTAATGTTTCAGGTAACTGATATTGAACACGGACATATAGGCCATCTGGACTTGGAATCGCTTGAGCTTGAATTTGGTTTCGATTTAAATGATCATTGATTGCCCTCAATGTCGCTTGTAGGAGGGTTGTTGTTGTTTGACTAGTATTGATAATCTTGCGGCGATGGTAGAGTATGCGCGGTATATGTCGAATTTCGGATGGTTTAATTTGCTCAATAACTCTTAATGCCAGGTCCAATTGTTGCGTGCTTTCATAGCCTTGTCGAAATCCATTCACCTGGCGCACAATGGATGTACGATAAACGCTCAGATGGCTGACCAAATTGTTGGGACAGGACAAAAAAAGGTCTGGGTTCCAGTCAGGTTTAAAATAAGGATCCCTGCGTTCTCCATTTTCATCGATCCTATCTTCGTCTGAATACCAGAGCACTCCTTCTGGATGATCGAGAATATCCAAGACGACCCAGAGAAGAGCATGTGGCGCGAATAGATCTCCTGGGTTTATGAATGTTATAAAATCACCAGCCATTTTCTTCAAGGCAGTATTGAAGGTCACGGAACTTGAATCATAATCGTTTTTGGATATCAGCTTAATGCGAGATTCCTGTTTCGCATATTCCTCCAATATCCCTTTGTATGGATCAGACGCCATGATAGCATCTTCGATAAGGTATAATTCCCAGTCTGAATAAATCTGCGTCAACACGGATTTGATCGTGGCGTGTAACCAGTGCTCTTCGGTACCCTGAGCCATCATGACAATTGAGATAAAAGGCTTTGAGGACCAATTCTCCATTATTTTTCGCAAGCACTGATGCTCCTCGGGAAGCAGATAATCATATTTTTTTATCCATTGAGAGTAGTCGTTGGTAAGGTAGCCTTTTCCCCGATGATGATTTTCCGTTTTCATTGCAGTCATTTGGTATATTTCGTAAGAAACAGTATTTTTGGTCAGGAATCTAAAATGATGATGGATAAATAGTATAAACCTTCGTTTTTTCTGATAAGAGAAAAATGGTATTTTATAGTAAATTTTAAAGAGCAGTATCTCAAGGCGACTGTTCATCTTATTCATCCTGGTATTTTTATTCAGGAGAACATTTCGACCGAATATTGCGCCACGACATCGTCGACATAACCCACCATCTTGACGGAACCATGTTCCAACCAGATAGTGCGATTGCACAGATTTTTAACCGAATCCAAATTATGAGAGACGAGCAGGATGGTCGACCCATCATTATGATACCGCAATATTCTTGCCGCCGATTTTTTCTGAAAATCGACGTCCCCTATTGACAGTATTTCGTCGATAATCAAAACATCGGGCCGGATATCAGTTGCAATGGCAAACCCCAACCTTGCTACCATGCCACTGGAGTAGGTGCGAATTGGGGCATCAATAAAATCATTGATGCCAGAAAATTCCACGATTCTATCCAAGCGGCTTGCAATATCTTTTCGACTGAAACCTAATACGGCTCCATTCAGAAAAATATTTTCCCGGCCCGTCATTTCATAGTCGAATCCAGCACCCAGTTCCAGTAATGGCGCGATGCGCCCCCTCAGAAAAACCCGACCCTGCGTTGGACGAATGACTTGTGAAATCACCTTAAGCAAGGTGCTTTTGCCGGCGCCATTGGCGCCAATGATACCGACCGTTTCACCCTGCTTTATCGAGAAACTGACATTATTCAGTGCGTTAAAGTCGGTAAAGCTGACACTGCGTCCTTTCAGCCAGCGAATCGCGTATTCCTGCAGCGTGGGAATTTTTTCATGTGGAATACGAAAACGCACTGTTACATTATTGAGTTGTATCGCGACATTTTCCATATTATAAGCGATAGGCAAGTTGGTCGGCCTTACTGGTGAACAGAACCCAGCCGGCAACCAAGGTAATCAGCGCGAGAGAGACGGCCTTTACGACGAGATCAAGATCAGGAAGATGATTAGCATGGATCGGTGCTCGAAAAATCTCGATCAGGATAACGAAAGGATTCAATGCGAGGAACTGACTTAACTCGGATGGAAAAATCGAAGGGGGATACATGATTGGAGTCAGGAAGAACAGAGCTTGAATCAGAACCTGATAAATATCCACTGTGTCGGTGAAGAATACCGACGCAGTGGATAAGATCAACGCCAAGCCTAGCGAAAAAACCACCAGTATCATTATACTGACTGGTAAAAAAAGCCAAGCCATTGTTATTGAATGGTTGAGGAAAATAACAATGATGAATAGAGCGCCAATTGAAACGATCAGATTGATCAGGCCGTTGCCAACCGCCGCAACGATATAGGTGGCCCGCGGGATATAAATTCTTTTAAGTAATCCTCCACCATAGGCCATGGTGCTCATGGCGTACTGGGTAGTTTGTGTGATAAAGTTCCACGCCAGTAGTCCAGCCAAGAGATAAACCGCGTAACTGGGTACTGATGGCCTGAACATCGTCCCGAATGCGACACTGAGCACGATCGTCTGCAACAGTGGATTGAGCAGCATCCAGAAGACGCCCAGTACCGAACGCTTGTAGCGGTTCTTCAGAATGCTTTCCACCATCAAGAAAATCAAGTCGCGATAACGAATTAGTTGAAAAAATTCGTCGATCGCGGGCGGTGGTCTTTTAGCTGAATCGTACTCAAGCATTATTCGAAATGGATACCAATCTTTTTTCGATCGACACGGTGATCGCGGGCGGTCTATTGGCGTTTGCGATCGCATTCTTCCTGAGTCGGCGCTTGGCGCGCGCGTTCGCCTTGCCAGGCTTGCTTGATCATCCCAATACACGTTCCCTGCATCAGCGGCCCATTCCAAGGACCGGCGGATTGGCCATGCTGGCGGGGATGATGATCGGTATGTCGCCGACGGTATTCGCGACCACCGACCCGCCGCTTCGAGCTTTTGGGCCCGTTTTCGCGGGCTTGGCGCCGCTGGCGTTGGTTGCGCTGGTCGATGACCGCCAGGGTGTCGCCGCTAGGTGGCGCATCTTAGTTCATCTGCTGGCCGCTGTCAGCCTGTTGGCGGCTGGTCTTGCTCCCGACCGTTTCGAACTTCCCGGTCTTGCCTGGCCCATTCCCGTCTGGGCAACAATTCCCCTGACCCTGTTGTTCATCGTCTGGATGATCAACCTCTACAACTTCATGGATGGCATGGACGGCTTCGCCGGCGGCATGGCGGTGATCGGGTTTGCCACGCTGGCCTGGTTGGGACGGGCCGATGGCGGGTTCGCAACCCTTTGCCTGACGGCGGCGGCGGCCAGCGCCGGGTTCCTAGTCCATAACTTCCCGCCGGCGAAACTCTTTCTCGGCGACACCGGCTCCACCACTCTAGGCTTCCTGGCAGCGGCGTGCGGCTTGTGGGGCAGCAAGGTCGGACTGTTCCCGTTCTGGGTGGCGTTGCTGGTGTTTTCGCCGTTCATCACCGATGCAACAGTCACTCTTATGAGTCGCCTGCTGCGCGGCGAGAAAGTTTGGGAAGCCCATCGAACCCATTGTTATCAACGCCTGGTGCTGCTCGGCTGGGGCCACCGCCGAACGGTGTTGGTCGAGTACGCACTGATGCTGGCCTGTGCCGGGTCGGCGCTGTTGGCGGTCCGGTTGCCCCCCACCGGCCAGGTGGCGCTGACAGTTGGTTGGATAGTCGTCTACGGACTCCTGATGGGGTGCGTGGAGTGGTTGGAGCGGCGGCATGTCGCCTTGGCACCGCCTGTTCAATAGCGTTGCAGGATCAGCTCCAGCACCAGCTTGCTGCCGAAATAGGCCAACGCCAGAAAAGCGAAGCCGCTCAGGGTCCAGCGAATGGCGGTGCGACCGCGCCAGCCGAAGCGCCAGCGGCCCCACAGCAGCACCCCAAACACCCCCCAGGCCACGAACGAAAGCGTCGCCTTATGGGCCAAGTGCTGGGCAAACAGGTCGTGCAGGAAAAACAAGCCGCTGACCAGGGTGATGCCGAGCAGGACAAAACCGGCGCCAATCATCTGGAATAACAACGATTCCATCGTGGTCAAGGGCGGAATGCCGCGCAGGAAGCCGCCCGGATGACGGTGGCGCAGGCGGTGATCCTGAATCGCCAGCAAGATCGCCTGAACCGCCGCCAGCGCCAGCAGCGAGTAAGCCAGGATGGCGATCAGGATATGCAGTTCCAGCGGCCACTGGTAGGGATCGGCGACGATGCGCTCGGCGGGGAACAACAGACCAAAAACCAGCGTCAGGGCGTCGAAGGGCAGCACCACGATGCCCAAATTCTCGATCGGCCGGACCATGGCCACTGCCAGCAACACCACGCCAATCAGCCAGCCAGTGAAGGACAGGGCATTGAAAAAGCCGAGATTTAGACCGACGGGCTGGAACACGGTCTGGGCCAGGATCATAGCGTGCAGCAGCGCCGCGCCCCAGCCCAGCGCCAGCGGACCGCCCTTCGAACCAGCCGCGCCGGCGCCGGCGCGCGCCAAGCGGACGGCGAGCCAGCCGCCGGCGAGCAGATAGAGCAGGACGGCCAAGCCGCCGACGACCGCGTTCATATGTGTCGGGTCCCGAGAGATTATATTGACATTAGGAGCCGTCGTCTGTTGGAATCACGACGGTTCTTACACGATCTGATCGTCGCGATTCCAGCAAACGACGGCTTCGAGTGTCAACATAATCTCGATCTCGCGAGATCTGACATCCCTATCGGTCTGCTGATTCTCGGCATTCTGGCCGCCTTCACCACCGCCGACCTGCCGCTCTCTATACGGCTTTTTCCGATTCGCTCCACCGTTTCAGTCGCCGAGTAATCCATTGCCGCAAGTGCCACAAGTAGTCGCCATCGTCGGGAGTTTGCTCGCGTCGTATAGCGATGGCGATCCACTGCAATGGTCCGCCGTGGCCTGTCTGGGCGCATTCACGCTGCCAGTAGTGCTTTAGGAGTATAGATTCACTAACTGATGTGCTAGGAGGAACGCCGTGAAAGCGTCTGGTTCGCTAGGATTCGCTTTGTTGTTTTGTTG
This sequence comes from Candidatus Contendibacter sp., assembly GCA_031732935.1. Taxonomy (GTDB): domain Bacteria; phylum Pseudomonadota; class Gammaproteobacteria; order Competibacterales; family Competibacteraceae; genus Contendibacter. The sequence goes on along the minus strand of JAVMKH010000152.1, from coordinate 18,742 downwards.
TGAGGCGCTGGATTAACCGTCCTGTTAAGTTTGCATTTTTTCTAAATTCCATCCAGATCATGCACATCCACATTCTCGGCATCTGCGGCACCTTCATGGCCGGCGTCGCCCTGCTGGCCCGCGCGGCGGGACATGCCGTTTCCGGTTGCGACGCCGGCGTTTATCCACCGATGAGCACCCAGCTAGCCGAGGCCGGCATCGCCTTGCGGGAAGGTTATGCCCCCGAGCAACTTGCCGAGTTCCAACCGGACATGGTGATCGTCGGCAATGTGATGAGCCGGGGTCGCCCGATCATCGAGGAGTTGCTGAACCGCGACCGACCCTATGCTTCCGGGCCGGCCTGGCTGGCGGAGCATGTCTTGCGCGACCGCCATGTGCTGGCGGTGGCCGGCACTCACGGCAAGACCAGCACCAGCAGTCTGCTGGCCTGGATTTTGGAGCGGGCCAGGCTGGAGCCGGGCTTTCTGATCGGCGGCGTTCCCACCAATTTCGGCCAGTCGGCGCGGTTGGGCCAGGGCCGGTTTTTCGTGGTCGAAGCCGACGAGTACGACACGGCGTTCTTCGACAAGCGCTCCAAGTTCGTCCATTACCGGCCGCGCACCTTGATCCTGAACAACCTGGAATTCGATCACGCTGACATCTTCCCCGATCTGGCGGCCATTCAGCGCCAGTTCCATCACCTACTGCGCACCGTACCTGGTTCTGGATTGATCGTCGCCAACGGCCAGGACGCCAATCTGGCCGAGGTATTGGCGATGGGTTGCTGGACCCCGGTGGAACGCTTCGGCACGGGCGACTGGGAAGCGCGAGACATCGCTCCGGACGGCGGCGCTTTCGAGATTTACTATCAAAGCCAGCGTCAGGGTCGGACCGAGTGGAGCCAGTTGGGAATGCACAATGTCCACAACGCACTCGCCGCCATCGCCGCCGCTCGTCATGTGGGCGTGCCGATAGAGAGCGCCCTCGAAGCCCTGCGAGATTTTCAGGGCGTGAAACGGCGGCTGGAAGCGCGCGGCGCGGTCGGTGGCGTGACGGTCTACGATGATTTCGCTCACCATCCCACGGCAATCGCGACGACGCTGGCCGGATTGCGGGCCAAGGTCGGCGCGCAACCGATCATCGCGGTGCTGGAGCCACGTTCCAACACCATGAAATTGGGCGTGTTCAAGGATAGCCTGGCGCCGGCGCTGGCGTTGGCGGATACCGTGGTGCTATATCAGGCGCCCGATCTTGGCTGGAGCCTTGGCGCGGTGGCGGCGGCGCTCGGCCCGCGTGGACAGGTCTGTCATTCACTCGACGATACGCTCATCGCCATCCAGACCCAGGCTAAACCGGGAACCCAAGTGTTGATCATGAGCAACGGTGGTTTCGGCGGGATTCACGAGCGATTGCTTCGAACCCTGGGAGCTGTTGCAGCGAAGGCATGAGGACAACTCGGTTAAATCTTCTGTGATAGTCCGCTAGTCGTTGTCGGGGGGAATGCCCATGATCAGTTCAATTTTGTTGACAAGACTGTCTTTTCACAGTCCGCATGGTGGGTGGCAATGGTCTTGAATTCGTCCAGACAGGCCAGAAAGGCGTCAACAACGGCGGGGTCAAAATGGGCGCCCCGCCCCTCGCGGATCACCTCAACCGCTTGCTTGAACGGAAGCGGCGCCTTGTAGACTCGCCAGCTGATGAGGGCGTCGAACACATCAGCCAGTGCCATCAATCGGGCCGAGATGGGAATGGCCTCGCCGGCCAGCCCGTCGGGATAACCGGAACCATCCCATTTTTCGTGGTGGTAGTGAGCGATGTCCTTGGCCAGGTGCAGAAATTCCACTGGCTGGTCGGTATCCCGCTCGGCCAGTTCAATGGCATCGCGGCCTAGACGACTATGGGTCTGCATGACCGCGTACTCTTCGGGCGTGAGCTTGCCAGGTTTGAGCAGGATGTGATCAGGAATGCCGACCTTGCCGATGTCGTGCAACGGAGCCGACTTTACCAGCGCCTGAATGTTTTGAACGGTCAGAAACGCGGCGAAGCGCGGATGCGTCCGCAAGTGCAGAGCCAGCACCTGGACGTAACCCTGGGTGCGGCGCAGGTGGTTGCCGGTTTCCGGGTCGCGGATTTCGGCCAGATGGGCTAGGGCGCGGATGCTGACCTCCTGAATCAGCAGGTTCTCTTTCAGCCGCCGCATCACCTCGGCTTCCAGGACGGCGTTGCGATCCCGTAGCCAGTCGCGAGCCGCCTTGAGGTCCAGGTGGATTTTGACCCGCGCCAGCACGAGCGCCGGTTTGATCGGTTTGCTGATGTAGTCCACCGCCCCCAGCGCCAAGCCGCGTTCTTCATCGCTGATGCGATCCAGAGCGGTGACGAAAATCACCGGGATGGCGGCGGTCGCTGGATCGTCCCGCAACCGGGTGAGGACCGTATAGCCATCCATTTCCGGCATCATGACATCGAGCAGAATCAGGTCGGGGCGCGGGGCGCTAGCCGCTACCTGCAAGGCGCGGCGGCCCGAATTGGCGGCCCGCACCTGGTAATGGGGTTGCAGCAACTCGCTCAGCACCGAAAGATTCTCGGGAGTGTCGTCAACGATGAGAATGGTTGGCGCGCTGTCTTTTGCCATTTCACCGACCCTTTTGCGATCAATGGTCGCGATCACGCCAATTCAGGCGACTCTGTAAGTCGTCGCCGTTGCCCGCAAGACTTGCAGTGCCGTGTCGTATTCGAAGCGCTCGATGGCGGTGCCGATCTGGGTCGCGACAGGCCCCAGCGCCGCTGTGACTAGGGGTGCGCATTTATGCCAGACCTGCGTAACTTGCGTGTCGTCCACCATCAGTAGGGCTTCCAGTTGCGCCAGCATCTGGCGCGTCCGCGCCTCGTCCACCGCTTCATGCGGCACCGCCGCCGGTTCCAGCCGCCGAATCGCAGCCAGCAACGGGGTCAGCGCCGCATCGATCGCGTTGATAATGCCGGCTTCCAGGTCCACGCCGTTCGCCTCGTCACTCAGCGCCCTCTCAAGCACCAGGGCGTTCCGGCAAACCGCTTCGGCACCCACGGTTGCCGCCACACCCTTGAGCGTGTGGGCCAACCGACATGCGTCGCTTCTTCGACCGGCTGCCAGATGCGCGCGCAGCGTCGCCACATCGCCGCCATGTTCTCGGGCGAACAGATCCAATAAGCGCGCGTAGCGAGCCCAGTTGCCCGAGACCGTTTTCAACCCCATCTCGATCTCCAGCCCAGCCATGAACAGAGCAGCCTGCTCCGGGACCGCCTGGACTGGAGTCGCTGCGGCGGACGCCACCTCGACCGGCGCCTCCTCGACTGGTACCGGCAGCCAGCGCAGCAGGGTGGCGTAGAGCTGACTCGGCTCGACGGGCTTGCGGACATAGTCATTCATGCCCGCGTCCAAGCAGCGCTGGCGGTCGGTGTCGAAGGCGCTGGCGGTCATCGCCAGAATGGGCAGCGTCGCCGCGCCGGGCAATCGACGAATGGCCTCAGTAGCGGCTAGACCATCCATGACCGGCATTTGCAGATCCATCAGTACTAGGGCGTAAGCGCCGACGCGGATTTTCTCCACCGCGATCTGGCCATTGTCGGCCACGTCCACCGTTAAGCCAACCGCTCGCAGCAGGTCGATGGCGACTTCTTGATTGATGGGGTCGTCTTCGACCAGCAACAACCGCGCTCCCCGATACCGCTGGGCCAGAATCCGATCCGCCGACGCGGGTTCGGCATCAACTGTGTCGGCGCTGGCTGGACTTTCAGTCACCCGGCCCAGCCGGGCCGTCAACCAGAAGGTGCTGCCAACACCGGCCTGGCTTTCCACCCCCACCTCTCCGCCCATCAGATTCGCCAGCCGTTTGGCGATGACCAGACCCAATCCGGTCCCGCCATATTTGCGGGTGGTCGAGTCGTCGGCCTGGACGAAGGCTTGAAACAACCGCGCCTGTTGCTCCGGCGTCAGACCAATGCCTTGATCCGCCACTTCCAAGCGCAGCAACACGCTCTGTTCGTCCTCGGTCTCAAGGCGGACACACAGCGTGATCTGGCCACGCTCGGAAAACTTGATGGCGTTGCTCACGAAGTTCAGCAGGATTAGCCCCAATCGCAGAGGGTCGCCACGCAATCGCGCTGGCACGTCAGCGGCGATGGTCGATACCAGACGCAGGCCTTTGGCGGTCGCCCGCTCGCCGACCAGGCTTAGCATGTGCTCCATCACCCGGGCCAGCGAGAATTCCGTTTCCTCCAGGGTGAGCCGGCCCGCCTCGATCTTGGACAGGTCGAGAATATCGTTGAGAATGCGCAGCAGATGCTGGGCAGCTTCATTGATCTTGTCCAGCCGATCCGCCTGCTCGGGCGCCGGCTCGGCTCGTCGCAACAGATGGGTCAGCCCGATGATGGCGTTCATCGGGGTGCGGATTTCGTGACTCATGTTGGCCAGAAACACGCTCTTGGCCCGGTTCGCCGCTTCGGCCGCATTCTTGGCTTCGGCCAGGTCCGCGGTGCGAGACAGCACCAACTCTTCCAGGCGGTGGCGATAGTGGTCGAGTTCCTGTTCGGTTCGCTTGCGCTCGGTGATCTCCTGAAAAGCCGTCACGGCACCCACGATCTCGCCGTCCTCAAACAGAGGGGCGGTGATGATCTCCACCGGAAAACCGATACCATCCCGGCGGAAGAACCAATCCTCCTGACGGCGGACCTGGCCGTCCCGCTGGGTAAAATGGATTGGGCATTCGGTAGCCGGATACGGCTGGCCATCGGGGCGATGGTGGTGAAACAGCGCATGCTGATCCTGCCCGAGCACTGCGTCCTGGTCTATGCCGAGCATGGACCTGGCGGCGGGGTTGATGAAGCTGCAACGCCCCTGGGCATCCGTGCCATAAACCCCTTCGCCCAGGGCGTTGAGAATGGCGCTCTGCCGTGCTTCGCTGTCCGCCAGCCGCGCCATGCTGGCCTTGACCCGCCGGCGCTCCACCTTCAGCCAGCGATTGGTTCGCCACAGTCGGACCGTGATCAGCAGCAGGATCAGGCCTCCGATCAAGGCAGCGAGGGTGATGGGGTCGTGGTAACGCTCCCAGATATCGCGCGGTGAAAATTTGGGAGCGGCGTCGAAGGGCGGCAAGCGCAACTCGCGCAGCAGATCGTCCACCGGATGGTAGTCGGCGGGAATGGTAAAGCCCTGGATGTGGCAGGCCCGCGCCACCGCGCCATCGTGGGGCAATGCCAGTAAGGCCGCCGCCACCTGGCGGGCCAGGGCGCTATCGGTCGTCGGCATGGCCACAAACGCCCATTCGGGATACAGGCGCGTGGAGAGTTGATGGGGAAAACTCGCCATGGTCCGCGGATTGAGGATTTTCAGCGCCGCGGTATCCAGCTTGCCTTCCCGAACCATGGCCTCAATCACCCCGGTGCGCACGAACCCTGCGTCCGCTTGGCCTGTCAATACCGCTTGCACCACCCGATCTTGCGGTGGTTGGGTCTCGATCACTCTGGCGTCCTGGGGTAGGTGAATACCGGCATGGGCCAGCTCAAGGGCCTGCATCTGGTAACTGCCGAGGGAGTCCATCGTGGCGGTCGCCAGGATTTTCCTTCGAAGGTCAGCGAGGGTGGCAATATTGTCGCGGTTGGCGCGCGTGAAGATGACGCCGCCGAACACATCCAAGGGGTAACCACCGACTTTGTCGACCAGGGTGGCGAGCGGTGAGGAAACCCCGTCGCGGTAGGTCATCAGAACATAATGCGCGGGCTGGGTAAGGACGAAATCGACCTGCCCCTCGGCAATCGCGGCCTCCAGCTCCGCGTAGTAGTAAGTCCTCAGCGTGAAACGGTGGCCGGGCACCGCCTGGTTCAGATAGTCGGCCAGCGGCTGCCAGCGCGCCAGCATCTCTGGCTTGGGCCGGAACGACAGCACGGCCAGTCTCACCGGTTCCGGGTCGCCGGCGCCCAAAGGCGTCAGCAGTCCCAGGGCGATCCCTTCCGGGTAGCCGGCGCTCAAAGGCGTCAACAGTCCCAGGGTGAAGGTGAAGATAAGCAACAGTCGCCCCACCCTGCTGAACCAGGGCGTAGCCACGGTGGCGCGGGTTGGGCTGATCATTGGTCACGCCCAGGTCGTAACGCCAGTCCCAGCCGGGGACGATAGGGCAGTTCGCAGGATTCGCAACGCCTCGTCGTACTCAAAGCGCTCGATGGCCTTGCCAAGCTCGACCGCCGTGGCGCCCAACGTCATGATGATGGTGGGCGCCGCCTTGCGCCACACCTGACTGGCTCGGGTGTCATCCTCGGCCAGCAGGGCTTCCAACTGGGCCAGCATCTCTCGTGCCCACAGGTTGTCTACTGTGGCCGGCCCCGCTGGGGCCGGGCCTGGCAACCAGTGCAGCAAGGCTGCGTAGAAAGCGTCTGGTTCCACCGGTTTGGTCAGGAAATCGTCCATGCCCGCGTCCAGGCAGCGCTGACGGTCAGCATCACAGACATTGGCGGTGATGGCCAGAATGGGCAGCGCCGCCGCGCCGGGCAATTGACGAATGGCCCGGGTCGCCGCCAGGCCGTCCATGACCCGCATCTGCAAATCCATTAACACCAGGGTGTAATCGCCGACGCGGACTTTCTCCACCGCTTCGCGGCCGTCCTGGGCAATATCCAGCGCCAGGCCCACCCGAGCCAGTAGTGTCAACATGATCTCGCGATTGCTGGTGTTATCCTCCACCAGCAGCAGGCGCGCGCCCGTATGGCGCCGACGCAGTTCGGCTTCAGCGTCCCCTGCGCGGGCGAGCGGTTTGACTGGCGGGATATCGTGGCTGCGCTGGAGGCGGGCGGTGAGCCAGAAGGTGCTGCCGACGCCCGGTTTGCTGTCCACGCCCGCTTCGCCGCCCATCAATCGCGCCAAGCGGCGGCTGATCGCCAGACCCAGGCCGACGCCGCTGTATCGGCGTGTATTTGCGGGGTCCACCTGCTCAAAGGCTGCGAACAGCTTGGGCAGTTGTTCGGCGGCGATGCCGATGCCCGTGTCCCGCACCTCAAAGCGCACCAGTAGTTCATCGCCGCGTTTTTCCAGCAGGCGGGCACGCACGGCGATGGAACCTTGTTCGGTGAACTTGATGGCATTGCGAGCGTAGTTGAACAGGGCCTGGCGCAGGCGGGTCGGATCACCCCGCAACCAGCGGGGAACTCCATCGCCGTCCACCGTCAGCGTCAGTCCCTTGGCCTGGGCCTGGTCAGCGATCATCGAGCGCACCGGGTCTAGAATCGCCTCAAGAGGAAAAGAGATTTGCTCCAGATCCAGCGTGCCGGCTTCGATCGTGGCCAGATCCAGGATGCTGTTGATGAGGCTCAGCAGATGGTGGGAAGCAGCATGAATCTTGCTTAGCCGATCCGCTTGTTCGGGCGTCGGTCCGGCCCGTTGCAGCAGGTGGGTCAATCCAATGATGGCGTTCATCGGCGTGCGAATTTCGTGGCTCATGTTGGCCAGAAAGATATTCTTCGCCCGATTCGCTGCCTCGGCGGCATCCTTGGCTTCTCGCAGGGCTGCCTGCTGACGATCATTGTCCAGGCAGAGCCGCAGATTGCACGCGAATTTGGCCAGGATGGGAGGAAACAGCGCCCGCGCCTGGCGCGCGGCCTGGTCCAGCGGCTGCGTGGAAAACAGCAGAACATGACCCACCTCTGGCAGGATTAGATGGAGCGCATGGGTGTATTTCGCCCCTCCGGGGAACCAACCCGGCGCGGACTGGATATAATAACCCCGCAACGCCTGAGACGGCCATGGTGCGGTTTGCCCTTCCAGCGCGCGCAGGGACCGGTTGCCGACGGTGACATAGATTTGCGCCGCACCATCGGCGATCTGGAAATCAGTGACCTGGGCATCGAGCAACAGCGCGCCGCAGGCGCAACCGGTATGCGCTAGAAACCGCTGGAGCATCATCATGGCCAGGGAGCGCGGCCGGGTTTCCCCAGCCATGGCCATGACCAGGTCGTAGAGAATGCTAACCGATTGGTTTTGGTTCAGATCCAAGGCAGGGCCACGATCATCGCGTTATGAAAAGCTGGATATTGTTGTCGCCCGGAGCCAATTTCCCCCAGGGACAGAGCGCCGATTAGCGGCGCGGGCGCCAGTTCTTCCACTAACGCCGCCAGTTCCGCCGTGGCGGCCGCCTGATCCAGATGCATCAGACGACCGGCGCAGTAGAACGCCAGCACTCCGGCCGCGGCTGCGGGACGCACGCCCGCGCCCACCTCGCGCGCCGTTTCCAGGCTGCCTGGCGTCACGGCTCGAACCACGCTGAGCAATGCGTTTTCCGGCACTTCGCCAGCACAGTAAACCGAGCCGTCCTCTTCCACCTTGATCGGAATGCGCACCAGCGATTCTCCCTGCGCGCGATTGAGGGCGAATGGGAAATGCGCGGCGTAACGGTAGAAATTCTCCCGATCGAGGCGAATGCCATATTCGCTCGCCATCAGTTCCTGATACACCTCAAAGGCGGGTCGACCATCAATGGTTTCGACATGGCTGCCGGTGGTGGCGGTCGTCACCCACAGGGTTTCGCTGCCGTGATAGTGATGGGCCAGAGTCGCGCCGGGATGTTGCCGCAGCACCAGGGCCAGGACCGCTCCCATCATGAAGGTTTCGTCATCAAACAGGCAGGGTACGGGCTGAAAGGTTTCGCTACCGACACACAGGCCGGTGTAGTTAACCTGGTCGCCGATTTCCAGGTACAGACGATCCAACAAAGAGGCCACATCCGGGATCGTAGCGTCCACGAGCAGCAACAGAGTATCGCCACCATTGTCGTCCGCATGGGCAACGACGAAATCGGCCAGCGCCGCCACCGCCGCGTCCGTGGCACGATTCTCCACATGGGGCATGGCCATGATCCGCCGTGGCGTCGCCGCATCGAAGGCGACCAGGACCGCGCCCCGGCGCCAGAATTTGGCGCCGGCGATCAGCCCCGGCACGACCGCGCCCAGCAGGGGCACGGCCGCGGCGACGGCGGCTTGCTGCAGCAGGGCCACCGCCTCAGGCTCGTGCTCGCAAACTAGAGCCAAAACACCGGTTTCAGGCTGACGTTCGCGCCAGGTTTGCAGAGTGGCGGCGACACCCTGAGACGTGAGAGTGTCCAGATAGGTCCATTGCATCGGTTGCATCGCCGGCTCCTTTCGTGGGGTGGAAAATCGGGCCTTGGATGAGTAAGTGATGGATAGGGGCCAGACGGTGACATTCAGGGAATGTCGAGCTAGCGCTGTCTTTTCGCCCTTTCGAGCCCCTGTTGAACTCCCTGGCGGCGCCTTTACTTCGCCTCTCTTAGAATCCGCGCGCTTCCCGGATGCGTTCGTAGGCGGCGGTCAGTTCGCGAGTCTTTTCGGTGGCGCGGGCCAGTTCCGCCGCCGAAACGCCCTTGGCCGTCAGCTTGTCGGGATGGTGGCGCTTGAGCAGACGGCGATAGGCCAGTTTGATGTCATCCGGACTGGCGTCTTTCTCCAAGCCCAGCACCGCGTAAGCTTGGGCGAGGGAGTTGACGGCGGTGGTCGGCCGCTGGCCGTGCGCCCGCTGGTCGTGCGACTGATTTGAGCCGGTTTGGCGGCCCTGCTGTTGCGCCCAGCGCTGGGCGCGGAATAACGTGTGCAGAGCTTCGAACTGTAAGCGGACGATCCCCAACCGCTCGGCCAAGGCCATGAGCCGGGTTTGCGTCACCGGCGGTGGCCCGCCGTCGGCGTAAGCCATGTTCAACAGCAGGTTCAATAGCTTCTGCCCCAGGGCCGGGCGACCGCGACAGGCCTTGCGGAAGGTGTCGATGGCGACGTCCGCCGCGAACCCCAGCTGTTTGCCCTCGGTGAAGCAATCGATGGCGGCGCGGCGCTGGGCGGCGTTCAGTTGCAAATGGTCCATCATGGCGCGAGCGGCGGCGATTTCCAGTTCCGAAACTCGGCCATCCGCCTTGGCGATATAGCCCATCAATTGGAAGGCCGTGGCGAGAAAAACCCCATGCGCCCGCTCGTCGCCGAGGATGTCCGGCTCCTCGGCGGCCTTCTGACCCCCGCGATCGAGATTATGGCCGAACGCCGCGCCCAGCAATGCGCCCAGCGGACCGCCAACCACGAAGCCAAAGGCTCCACCCAACATTTTTCCCCACACGATTGCGTATGAACCTCTTGAATGCGACCCAGGACCCCGACTGGCGTCGGGCCTTGCCGCCCTGGACCTGTGTCTTCAACCTTTTAGATAGGTCTCGTCGTCGTAGGTTTTTAGCCAGTCGGGCTTGAGGCCAATCAGAGCGGTGATCATCATGCCGTTGAGCAAGCCCTCCGGAAACAGGTACAGCGGCACGAAGGGCAGGTATTCGGCGCTGACGCGGGCGAAGGTATACGTCTCGGTAATCACGAGTAGGATCACCAGCGCCAGCACCGCCGCGCCCGCCGCCAGCATGGCGTTGAAAAAGGCGCATAGAAAAATATAAATGAACAAATGACGAGGCAGATAGCGATGGACCAGGAAGTAAATGCCGTAACTGGTCGAGACCGGTAATACGCCCAACAGCAAGGCGTTCATGGCCAGCGCCGCCCAATCGCCGCTGGTGAAAGCGACCGCCAGCGCCACCAAGCTGGCTCCGATCACTCCCAGCGACCAACCGAACATCAGGGTGTACACGGTCACGCCCAAGAAGTGGAAACCCAGCGCCGGACGAACCCCAACCTCGAAGCTCCACATCAGGAACAACGCCGACGACGCGCCCAGAAAGACTTGCTGGAGGCGGGAACTGGCCAGGAAGAGCCGCCACGGCGCGGCGCGCAGGGCCTGCAACAGCGTCAACAGCCAAGGGAAGTAGGCGAACAACAGCAAATCGCCGGGAAGCAGGGCATCGGTCAGATTCATGGCGCAAGCATACCGTATCGGTGGGATTGGCGACATGACGGCAAGTCGGTGCCGGCGAGGACGCGTTCGCTCCTTCCGAACGCGCGCCGGACGGGTAGAATGCGGGCACGATTCCTTGAGACCCCGTTCAGGAGCAGCCCGCCCATGCCCACCACCACCCTCGCCCCGCCCGAGATTGCCAGTCTACCGCTCGTCTATCGCGGCAAGGTTCGCGATTTGTACGCGGTGGACGACCGACACCTGCTGATGGTGGCGAGCGACCGGCTTTCCGCGTTTGACGTGATCTTGCCCACAATGATTCCCGGCAAGGGCGCGGTGTTGACGGCGGTTTCCAATTTCTGGTTCGCCCGTACCCGCCACATCGTGCCCAATCATTTGCAACAGACTGAAAAGACTTTGGAACAGACGCTGCCCGATCCGGCCGAACGCGCCCGCGTCGCGGATCGGGCGGTGGTGGCGCGACGATTGAAGGGTCTGCCGGTGGAAGCCATCGTGCGCGGCTACCTGATCGGGTCGGGCTGGAAGGATTACCAGCGCGACGGAAAAGTATGCGGCATCGCCCTGCCGACGGGATTGCGGTTGGCGGATCGCTTGCCGGAGCCGATTTTCACACCCTCCACCAAGGCGGCGCTGGGTAGCCACGACGAGAACGTGAGTTTCGAGCATATCGTCCAGACTCTCGGGCGGGAACTGGCCGAACAGGTGCGGGAGATCAGTCTGCGATTGTACCGGGAAGCGGCGGATCATGCCCTGGCCAAAGGCATCATCATCGCCGACACCAAATTCGAGTTTGGATTGGACGAGGCGGGTCAACTGGTATTGATGGACGAGGCCCTGACGCCAGATTCGTCACGGTTCTGGCCGGCGGACCAGTATCGGCCCGGCGTCAATCCGCCCAGCTTCGACAAACAGTTCGTGCGCGATTATCTGGAAACGCTGGACTGGGACAAGCAGCCGCCGGGACCGGAACTGCCGCCGGACATCGTCGCCCGCACCGTCGCCAAATACCGCGAGGCGCTGGCGCGATTGACCGAAACCACCCTGCTCTAACTCCGTTTCTCACGATACCTTCGCCATGCTCCCCGTGATCGCCCTGGTCGGCCGACCGAACGTCGGTAAATCCACCCTGTTCAATTCCCTGACCCGCACCCGCGACGCGCTGGTGGCGGATTTGCCCGGTCTGACCCGCGACCGCCAGTACGGCATCGGCCGGCGTGGCCCGTGTCCCTATGTGGTGGTCGATACCGGCGGTCTGACCGGCGACGAGGAAGGACTAAGCGGACTGGTGGCGCGGCAGGCGTGGCGAGCCATCGAGGAAGCCGACGCCGTGTTGTTGCTGGTGGATGGCCGCGCCGGGCTGACGGTGGCGGACGAAGAGATCGCCGGCCAGTTGCGCCGCGCTGGCAAGCCGGTGCATCTGGTGATCAACAAGGCCGAGCATCGCGATCCGCATCTGCTCAGCGCCGACTTTCACGCCCTCGGCTTGGAGCATCTGCACGTCATCGCCGCCGTTCACAACCAGGGCGTCGAAACGCTGATGGAGGCGGTGTTCGCCGCCCTGCCGGTCACGGTCGAAGCCGATGAAGCGGCGCCGGAGGAACCGGAGGGCGTTATCCGGCTGGCGGTGGTGGGTCGGCCCAACGTCGGCAAATCGACCCTGGTCAACCGCCTGCTGGGCGAGGAACGAATGCTGGCTTGCGATCTGCCCGGCACCACCCGCGACAGCGTGGCCGCGCCGTTCGAGCGCGACGGACAACGTTATATTCTGGTGGACACCGCCGGGGTGCGCCGCCGGTCGCGAGTCAGCGAGGCGGTGGAGAAGTTCAGCGTCATCAAGGCGCTGCAAGCCATCGAGCAATCCCATGTGGTCGTGCTGGTGCTGGATGCCCGCCAGGGCGTCAGCGACCAGGACGCCAGCCTGCTGGGCCTGATTCTGGACAGCGGCCGGGCGCTGGCGCTGGCGGTCAACAAGTGGGATCGCCTCGATCCCGACATTCGCGCCCAGGTCAAGCGCGACCTGGACTGGCGGTTGGGCTTTCTCGACTTCGCCAAGATCCACTTCATTTCCGCCCTGCACGGCACCGGGGTCGGCGAACTGCTCGGTTCGGTGCGGGAAGCCTACACCGCCGCCACCCGCAAACTATCCACGCCGGAACTGACCCGAATTCTGGAAGGCGCATTGGCCGCCCACCAGCCACCGCTGGTTCATGGCCACAGCATCAAGCTGCGCTACGCCCATCAGGGTGGACACAATCCACCCATGATTATCATTCACGGCAACCGGACCGAGCACGTGCCCGAGGCCTACCGGCGCTATCTAGCCGGGGTTTACCGCAAGCGACTGAATCTGTGGGGCACGCCGATTCGGGTCGAATTTCGCGGCGGCGAGAATCCCTATCAGCCGGCGGCGGGAGGACGCCCTCGGCCCAAATCGGATGGGCGACGGAAACCCGGTCGGCGATGAAAGCTGGCTGGGAGGCCCTGTAATAACTCCCTCTGACCAGACTCCCACGCTCCACCTTGAAAAGCTGTCCAAAAACTCCCCTCGCCCTTTGGGAGAGGGGCTGGGGGTAAAGGTTTTTTCAACGAGTTAGCTCACAAAAGGCTGTCCAAGAACGTCTCTGAAAGCTCCGTCTCAAACGACGCTCCAATGACCCAAACGGCGCTCCCGCGCTGGAGCTTGGGAGCGCGAACAAAAGCAAAGCCGCTGACCGACATGATTCCGTTCGCGCTGTGCTATTTGGGTTGAGTAGATGCCGACGAGGGGTTTTCGGACAGTCTCTCAACCCCGGCAGGATCGACCAAGATCGCGCCGCCGTTCGTGCTCTTGGCGCGGCGCCCACCCAGCGCGTCCCCCAATTGATACCAATCCACCTTGCGGGTCAGTACCATCGCCAGCGCCAAGCAGCCGAACAGGCTGACCGAACCGGCCAACAAGGCATGATCCTCCAGACTGATCAGGACATACATCAACCCGAACACCGCGCCGATCAGCCCTCCAAAGCCGATGCCCCAACGCGCATCGTGTAGGACATGGGCCAGATAGTAGGCTAGCAGCGCCGCGGAGCTGAGGGTGGCGATGGCGTAGGAGAGCGTGAAATCGAGGTGTTCGGAAAAGGCTAGCAGCAGCAAATAGAACAGTACCAGCGCCGCGCCGGCCAACCCGTATTGCAAGGGATGGATCGCTAGTCGCTTGAGGATCTCGAACAGGAAGAAGGCGACAAAAGTCAGGCCGACGAACAAAAGCCCGTATTTGATGGCGCGATCGGTCTGGACGTAGCTATCGGTCGGGTCCATGAAACGCACGCCGATCAGTGTGTTCAGCGGCCGATCATTGCGCAAATACTGGAACAGTTGATGGGTCATGTTGGTAGCCAAGCGAGTGGTAGACCAAGTGGCGGAGAAACCGCTTTCGGTTACTTCGCGGGTTTCGGGCAGAAACTGCCCTTGGAAGCTGGGATGCGGCCAGTTGCCCCGGACGCTGATGTGGGTGGTGTCGCCCACCGGCCCGAGGTCGAAGGTTTGGGTGCCGCGCAGGTCGAGCGTGAACGAAAACTCGGCGGACCAAGGCGCTTGGGGGTTGATGTCGTGAATATGGGCTTGAATGCCGTTGGGCATTTTTTGCTCGGTGGTGCCGGGCAGAAAGTCGAGGCGCTGATCTCGCCAAGCCAGCACCGGCGCCCGCAGGATGCCACGTGGATCGCTGATCCCGGCGATCAAGCGTGGATCGCCGATGGTGATCTGCTCGTTGGGCTTGGGTTTCAGCAGGCCACCTTCGCCGGCGAAACGGCCCTTGAACGCGATGGTGGCGTTGAAGACCACGGCATGGTAAAGGCTGCGCCGAATTTGCTCGGTGTTCAGGTTGGTTTGAACGCCCAGTTCGACCGGCAACAAATAGATCTGGTCAGAATAACGCTGTTCGACTTCGATCATTTTGGTTTCGTCTTTCTCACTGGGCTTTTGGGTTCTGGCGATGCGGGTGTAGGGAATGACCAACACTGGTCCGATCAGGGTTTGATTGCTGGCGGTAGCGGCGGCAATGCCCGCCACAACTTCGTCGCGGCGTGCGGCACGCTCGTTAATCAGGAAGCCAATTCGGGTCAAGCCGATGGCGAGAAAAATGGTGATCAGGAAAATTAGGCTGATTTTAATGAACAAGCTGTGTCGCATGGCGAAGCTCCTTCGGCTGAATAGACGAAGTCAGCCTAACCAGTCCCGCTGGTGGGATGATGGGCGAATGATGAAAGAATTGTGCAGATTTGGTGCGGAAAAAGACCGAGCCTTGAATTGTTCCCGGAAAATAGAAACGAGATGCGGTAAGTAATGCCGATGTGGTCTGCTACCAGAAATTGGCTTGCATCTCGATTTTCAGTTCCTGAAACTGTTTGAGTTCGAACTCGCTGATGACTAGGCGCCGCCAGGACCACCTCAAGCGTTGAGCGGATGGCCTTTATCTTTTTACCCGACTTACGCCACCCAAGCGCTTACGATACTCCGATCGATACCGCCCGCGCGCCAACCGTTCCGTCAAGCGGACGACGGTGTAAGTATATCCAGACCCAGCACTCGCGCGAACACGACAAGATTGCTGGTGGGCACCACGCAACCCTAGCTGGAAGCGGTGGCCACGGTAGTGGACGAGAACTGGGACGAAAACAGTACACCCCCCGGAAAATATCTTTAGAATCGCGTTTTCGATCCCGACGCTACCCATTCGCCACCCACACGCCATGGCCTACAAAGGTATCATTCTCGCCGGCGGTTCCGGCACCCGGCTACACCCGCTGACGCTCACGGTCAGCAAGCAACTCATGCCGGTCTACGACAAGCCGATGATCTATTACCCAATCGCCACCCTGTTGCTGGCGGCGATTCGGGACATTCTCGTCATCACCACCCCGCGCGACCAGGAGGCGTACCAAACCCTACTGGGCGATGGCAGTCAGTGGGGCGTGAACTTCCAATACGCGGTCCAGCCTAGCCCCGACGGATTGGCGCAAGCCTTCCTGATCGGTGAGACATTCATCGGGCGCGATCCGGCCTGCCTGATCCTCGGCGACAACATTTATTATGGGCAAGGGCTGTCGGCGGTGTTGCGCCGGGCCGCCGGCCGCGAGCGGGGGGCCACGGTGTTCGGCTATTACGTGCGCGACCCGGAACGCTATGGCGTGGTCAGCTTCGACGCCAACGGCCGGGCGATGGATATCGAGGAAAAGCCGAAGAAGCCCAAATCCCATTACGCGGTGACTGGCTTGTATTTTTACGACAACGATGTGGTAAACGTCGCCAAGAACATCCGCCCCTCGCCGCGCGGCGAACTGGAAATTACCGATGTCAACAAGGTCTATCTGGAACGCGGCGCGTTGAACGTCGAGGTGCTGGGGCGCGGCTACGCCTGGCTGGATACCGGCACCCACGAATCGCTGTTGGCGGCGGCTCATTTCGTGCAGGTGGTGGAACAACGGCAGGGTTTGAAGGTCGCTTGTCCCGAGGAAGTGGCCTGGCGGATGGGATTGATCGACGACGCCCAATTGACGCGCCTGGCCGAGCCGCTGGCCAAGAGCGGCTACGGTCAATACCTGTTGGAACTGCTGGATCGGAGAATCGCATCGTGAGGGTGATCGAAACCGGCCTGCCCGGCGTGCTGCTGCTGGAGCCGAAAGCGTTCGGCGACGCGCGAGGGTTTTTCATGGAAACCTGGCAGGCGGCCCGCTACCGCGAGGCCGGCCTGCCCGAACGCTTCGTTCAGGATAACCATTCCCGCTCCCGCCGAGGCGTGCTGCGCGGTCTGCACTATCAATTGATCCAGCCCCAGGGCAAGCTGGTCTGGGTGACGCGCGGGGCGGTGTTCGACGTGGCGGTGGACATTCGTCCGGGTTCGCCGAGCTTCGGCCGCTGGTACGGCTGCATCCTGGACGACATCGATCATCGGCAACTGTATATCCCGCCAGGTTTCGCGCACGGGTTTTGCGTGGTGTCGGACGAGGCGGACTTTTTCTACAAATGCACCGATTACTACCATCCCCCGTCGGAGCGCGGCATCGCTTGGGACGACCCGGCGATCGGCATCGAATGGCCGCTGCGGGAGGTTTCGCTGTCGGCCAAGGACCAGCAAAATCCCCGGTTGAACGCGCGGCGTCCCGAGGATTTGCCGGTTTACGAGGGCTGAGTGATGCGGATTCTGATCATCGGCGCTCAAGGCCAGGTCGGTTGGGAACTGACCCGGCGCGCTGCCGCGCTCGGCCATGACGTGCTGGCTTGGGACGTGGCCGAACTGGACATCGCAGACGCCGACGCCGTGAATCGGACGTTGGCTACCCTCGGCATGGACGTGGTGATCAACACGGCGGCCTACACCGCCGTGGACAAGGCGGAACAGGAACCGGCGCTGGCGTTCGCCGTCAACCGCGACGGCCCCGCCCATCTGGCCGCCGTCTGCGCCCGTCTGAAAATCCCGTTGCTGCATATTTCCACCGACTACGTGTACGACGGCGCCAAGCCCGGTCCCTACGTCGAGGACGATTCGACCGGACCGCTGGGCGTGTACGGCGCCAGCAAACTGGCCGGCGACGAAGCGGTGCGCCGGTTGCTGCCTCGCCACCTGATCTTGCGGGTGAGCTGGGTGTTCGGCGTTCACGGCCACAACTTCGTCAAGACCATCTTGCGGCTGGCGCGGGAGCGCGAGGAACTGCGGGTGGTCGCCGATCAGTACGGCTGCCCGACCTTTGCCGGCGACATCGCCGATGTCCTGCTGGAACTGGCGGGGCGCGTGGCCGAAATCGACGCCCGCGACGCCTGGGGCGTCTATCACTATCGCGGCGAACCGGCCACCACCTGGCACGGCTTCGCCAGCGCGATCGTCGAAATGGCTCGCCAGCGCGAGCCGCTATCCGTTCAAACCATCACCGCCATCGCCACCGCTGACTATCCCCTGCCCTCGGCCCGGCCCGTCAATTCGGTGCTGGATTGCGCCAGGCTGGCCGCCCGATTCGGCATCCAGCCGCGTTCGTGGCAAGCGGGGTTGGCAGCGTTGTTAGCGTCCGGTGCCTGACTCCGGTCCTGAAATTTATGTCCATCGATCTTGGCGAATTACTGGTCGAGCGCCAAAAACTGGCCGACACCGATTTGCAGCGCGCCCGGCGGGTGCGGGAAGGCACCGGCGAGGGACTGGATACCCTGCTCGTCAAGCTGGGGCTGGTGTCGGAGCGCGACCTGGCCGAGGCGCTCGCCGCGCACTTGAGCCTGCCGCTGGTTCGGCCCGGCGACTATCCCGAAACCCCGGCGACCAACGGCGGGGTTTCGCCGCGCTTTCTCAAGGAGTCGCGGATCATCCCCCTGTTCGAGGACGACCAGGGGTTGACGGTGGCGATGTCCAACCCGGCCGACGATTACGTGCTGGCGGCGTTGCGGCTGGCGACCGGCAAGAGCATCACGCCGCGCGTGGGCATTCCCTCGGAACTCGACGCCGCTTTCGAGCGGCTGTACGGCGGTGGTCGCTCGGCGATGGGCCAGATTGTCGACGCCATCGGCCTGGCCGACAATCTGACCGACGAGGAGCAGATCCAGCACCTCAAGGATTTGGCCAGCGAAGCGCCGGTCATTCGCCTAGTCAACCTCATGATCGCCCGCGCGGTGGAATCGCGGGCCTCGGACATTCACATCGAACCGTTCGAAAATCGGCTCAAGGTCCGCTACCGGGTGGACGGCGTGCTGCGCGAGGTGGAGTCGCCGCCCTCGCGGCTGTCGGCGGCGGTCATCTCCCGCATCAAGATCATGGCCAAGCTGAACATCGCCGAGCGGCGCTTGCCGCAGGACGGGCGGATTCAGTTGCGGGCGCAGGGCAAGGAAATCGATTTGCGCGTGTCCACCGTGCCGACTTTGTGGGGCGAA
>JAVMKH010000151.1:0-3189 GCA_031732935.1 Candidatus Contendibacter sp. | reverse complement strand
GTGCGCCCGTTGCCGCAGGCGGCGGAAGTAGGCGCGGGCCGCCTGCGGGGTGGGCGGGATGCTGGGCGAAGGCGAACTCGCCGCGCGGCCGGTCTTTCAGCCAGAACCCCAATACCTGGCCGAAGTCCTCGGGCAGCGGCACGATCCGCTCGCGGTTGCCCTTGCCGATGACGCGCACCGACTTGGCGGCGCCGTCCTGCAACCGCACATCCTGCACTTTCAAACCCAGCGCCTCGGAAATTCGCAAGCCGCTGTTGAGCAGCAGCGTGAACAACAGTTTGTAGCCGCGGCGGACGGGGGCGACGTGCTCCCGTTTCTGGCCGAAGATGTTGTCGGGCAAATCATCGGTGCGCTTCACCGTCGCTTCCAGCCGCTGCTGCTCGTCTTTCTCCAGCCAGACCGGAATGCGGTGCGAGCGCCTGGGGAACTCTACGACCGGCTGCCGAACGAGTTCCCGCAGTGGCTGGAAGCGGCGCAGGAAAAGGGCATCCTGCGCGGTCTAACCTCAGTAAGGGCAAGCACATAAACCGCCGACATGCCCTTGGGACAACCACCCCCACCCATGCCCGGCGGCCACGCAAGCGAGGGGAGGAACCGTCATGTCGTGGACCATGCCCGGCGAGGAACAACTCCGCAACATCATCTACAACGCCACCAGCGGGTTCCGGGAACAGGGATCGCTGCGGGGGGCGTTGATCCATCAGGCGCGCGTCGCCCAAGGGATCGCCATCGTCAACCGGGTCCGGCAGGAGGTGGACGACCCGCCCGGCTGGGGGCGCCGCGACCTGGGCACCGAACCGGCGACGGTCGGCGTCGCCGCCGACCCAGCGATCTTGAGCGAATGCGCCGCGGCGGCGCGGGCGGCGCTCGCACGATGCGCGGCGATACCGACCACCGACCTCACGGTTCCCGCCAACCTGCGGGGCGCGCAGTTCTACAAGCACTCCTTTCGCCCGCCCGGCCTGCGCTGGCGGGGCGATCCCGAAACGCATCTGGTGGCTGCCTTCGGCCCGATGTTGGAAGAAGCCGCCCTCCAGCGCTGCCGGCTCCTGCCCGATCCGGAGGCCGTTCCGGTGTGCCGGGGTTACTTGGGGGTCTACGTCAACGTGCTCTATATCGGCCGGGCACGCGCCGGATTGACCCTGCATCGCGACCCCCACCAAGTACCGATTGGCCCCGAACGGCGGCGCGCCAATGACGAAGCGCGCAACCTGCCGTGGGGTGACTGGCTGCAAAGGTATGGACCGTAACAGAACGGGTTCGGGCATAAACTGCCGGACCCACGGAGTTCACCTGCCCGCCGTTACCTGTAGCGACTCAGTCGAGCGCGGGGAACGGGATTTGCCGTGGAGGTTTGTAACCGCTGCCGTTCTGATCGCGTCTGATCGTGTTACCATTCGGCTGGGCCTGCATCAGGGCCGCTAAGTATATACTTCAATTCTGAAGCTCTTTTTTTCACAAGAGTTGCTCTGTAATCCTCAATTATAAAATTACCGGTAGACCCTGTGTTTCTATTGACTTCCGTTATAAATGCAAGACTGGCATCACGATATTTAAGCCATGCTTCTTGACTTTCTTTAAGTTTTTTCTTTCCATCGCTTGAAAGCGATTTCATTGCTTCACTGTATATCGCGTTTAATTCTTGATCTGCTGCTTTATAACGCGCTGAAAGGCAATCCATAATAAAAACTGAATCTTCTGATCGACTACTGCACTCTTCAGCGATAACTGCATTTGAGATAACGAACAGACTTGTAAATATAGCGGCCATAAATTTGATTTGCATAGTTATTCTCTGGGTGATAGAAATTGTCGTTTTATCGAATAATGCATATTTCAAAAGCACACTCCGTCCACTCCTTCCATCCGGTGCTTTTAAGTTCCCCAAACGTTTTAACCTTCACTCGACCATTACTCGACCATTAATACGCTGCGCTGCTCTGCTCATCTCGCCTTGCTCCTATCCGCCAGTCTCGCGCGCTGCATAATATCAGAGCTATCGAGGGCCGTCGCTTCATACGGTTCCGGCTCGTTGCCGTGCGCGTCTCGGCGACTACCAGGGTGACAACGAAAACGCTTACCGAGTGCACCATCAAGGTTCCCACGGTGACTACGGGCCACCTCGGGTCGGCTATCGACAGCCGGCGGTGATGACACCCGTTGTACCGCTACCCCGGTGGTAAGCTCGTTGGCATCGAACGATCCTGGCGCCTACAGCTGATTCACCACCTGCTCCATCTGCTCCTGCCCGACGTTGGTGTCGATCTGGATGGTGGCGACGCTCTCGTGGCCGAGCAGGGCCTTGATGTCCACCAGCCGAATTGCCAGGGAGCCAGGTCAAGCGAGCATCGCCCACCTGGCTGTTCATTGGGTATCACGGTCTCTTCCAACCAGCCACTCGGCGTGGCGATTCAAGGCGCGAACGGATCGACAACGACCAAACCATCCAGGTTCTGGTCGGCCTGTAAGCCTTCCGTCAGCAATTGGCCACAGCCGCTGAGCTGGGCGGCGGCGACGATGAGCGCATCCCACCAATTGAAGCGATAGCGCCCCTGCACCTGCCAAGCCTGCTCGATCGTGGCGGTGTCGAGGACGTGCGGGCGCCAGGCAAAGAAGGTACGGATTTCGATCTGGGCTTCGTCGGGCGAGAGGGCGGGCGTCAACTTTTGCGTGACCACCGCATAATATTCGTTCAAAACTTGGGTGCTGAGCCGGCCGCTTCGGTCACGCCAGAGCTGTTCCAACCACTGGCGGGCGCGTTGGTGTTTGACGGGGTCGCGCCGCGGGTCGCGGGCATGGATCAGCAAATTGGTATCAGCGAAGTACAGCGCGGTCATAGATCGCTTCCCGCTTGGGTAAGGGCTCGTCCGGGTTGCCCAGCGGTTTGGGGGGCAGGGCGAGGTACTGCCGCCTGGCGTGTTCGTACTGCGGGCTCGCCTCCATCATTTCCTTGAGCAGTTCGCCCACGTAACGTGAGATGCTGATCTCCTGCTCGGCGGCTTTGATCCGTACCCAACGGATCACCTCGGGTTCGAGGGTAATGGTGATATTTTTCATGGTTCGGGATTTAGCAGGGTTACACGGAGTTAGTGTAACACAAACTTAGTGAAAAATCCAAAACAGACCCGGTTTTTCAGCAATTCTCATTTTGCTGTAAGTCGTAGGGTGGGTTAGGCGCGCCTTGCGAAA
>JAVMKH010000150.1:0-16571 GCA_031732935.1 Candidatus Contendibacter sp. | reverse complement strand
CGGGGTTCTCCATGTTTGAGCCGTGGGCGTGCGGGTCGAGTACAACCGTACTCGCTGCTTCATGCACGGTTTCCAGGATCAACCCAATTCCCGGCGTCGGCCGCGTGGTGCGTGGCCGCGCCGCGTCGGCCGTCAAGGCATCCGCGCTGCTGTAGAGCCGGACCCGCGCGGGTCCGCTGGATTCCACCGCGAGAATTTCAACGCTGGTCGGCACGGTGAACCGGACTGTTGCCGACTCGCCTTCCTGCAAGGTGCCTGTTGTCTCGACAGCGGTGGTTCGTTGGTTGCGGAACAGGTCGTCCCGACGATTCACCACCAGAGTTCCCCCCACGACCACAAGAAACCGGTCCTCGTCGGCCGGCGACGTGGCCTGGTCCTCGATTTCGGAAAGTCGCGGCATGGTGGTTTACCCCTCGACGATGGCTTGGCCGTCGTCCGTGGTGACGAGCTCGCCGGCATCCGTCATCAACGCGGCCGTGGCGATAGGTCGGTTGCTTCGGATCGCGCGGAAATACCCGTTCCAGCCTGATAGCGGTTCTCCCGCTGCCGCTGCCTCTTGGTTGTGGGCGATGCGTTCCGCCGGTGGAAGCTGTCGCCAAGCGCTCATGATGACCGCGTAGGCTGCCCGGTTCGCCGCCTGTTCGACGCTGGGCGGCTGCTGGTTGACTTCGCCCGGGTTCGCCGGGCGATAGGCATGCGTGCCGCGTTTGCCCTGGCGGAATTGCAGCGCGCCCTTGCCCCAATTGCCAGCGGCCGTGAGGCTCATCAACGGGCCTTGCGTCTTGGCCATCAGAACTCCGAAACCGGGTGGACCCGGCAAAACTGTTTCACGAACAGGTTGAACCCGCTGCGCTTGGACTTTTTCGACCTGGTGTTCCAGGTATTCCACTCGTCCATGGTGAGCGCTTGCCATGCGGCCGTCGCCGCCGCTAGCCGGCGGCGGTTCCGCTGTTGCGCTTCCGTCTGGTAGTTGGTGGGGATGACATGCCGGCGCAACTGCAAGCCGTGGCGGCCGGGGGTGTCCAGGTTGCCGCGCCCTTTGCCGACTCGTTGATAAACCTGGTTGCCGACCTTGCCGCGCACGGCAACGGTGATTTCGTGGATGGGCTTCATGGCGTGTTACCTGCACTCGGGATGGTTGGCGTAATACCGTTTCTTGAAGTCCGCAAAGCTGGGGTGAATCCGGGGGTCCCAATTGTATGCCCCTGTCATTTTGTCCCGTGGAAGGAGTCGCAACCATTCCCGATAGGCTTGCTGATGGCAGTTCTTTTTCTTCTGCCGGTCCACCTTGGGCGGCTTCGGCTTCTTCGGCCCGTGGCTCTTCATCGGCTTTGACGCCTTGAATTTCGAGCTTCCGATACGGATTCCTGGCTGCTGATTCCTGGACTTGGGTGGGGTCCACATGGCCGCGTCCTATGGGTGGTCAATTAGCCACTGACGCCAGAATTCCGGCCAGCGGGGCAACCGGATGTTGCGCCAGTCGCCGTTGACGTTGATGCGTTCCGGCACGATGGCGCTGTGAGCCGCTTTTGCCTCGGCGAACTGGTCGCGGATCGCGGGCCGGGGCTGGGCTTCCGCTTTCCGCGTCTTGGGCGGGGCGATGAACTGTGGGCCGTGCGCGCCCATGCGGAAACTACCTAGCCCGGCAACTGAGCCGCGCGCCTCGTCGGAAAACAGGGGTCTGGTGATCTTGGCCATGCTATTTCGCCCAATAGACCTTGATGGTCTCGTGGTGGATGACTCGAACCTCGTCGTTGCGGCTGCCGTACATGCCCAACGAGGGCGGGGTTGCAACGCGTAGCGTGAGCCGGTTCATATCCTTATCGGACATGACGTGCAGCTTGCTGTCCGCTCCGTCCAATATCTCGCGCCTGACGGTGGCATCCCATGGTCCCGTGCCCTCGGCCGGCAGCTTGAACTTGTACCAATCCTCGGGGTTCCAGTGCGTTACCGCGCCTTTTGTGCCGCTGACGGGGAGTATGGACTGGTGGAGATACCGCTCGATGGCGAACGCGAACCAGTTGCGGTTCCCTCGGCTTGTGGCGTTGGCCGTGATGTCCATAACGACGTGGATTGCAATGGGCTGAAAGTCATTTTCGGTCATGCTCCTGGGCAGCGCGTAGACCAATTTCCGCTGGGCGTGGTAGATGTCCTGCCAAATCGTGTCGATGGTGGTGCCCGCCCAGCCCGGCGCGGGGTGATCCGATGTGCCGTCGTCCATTGGGGTGTTGTAGGTTTTCGAGATGTCCTTGAAGGTGCATATGCTGGGCTTGTGGGCGGCGTCTTCGTAGTTCGTATTCAAGAGCCGGTCGTAGGGGTCCACCTTGGGCGTTGCGTACTCGGTTACGTCGCTGATGGGGCTTAGCTCCTGCCAATAGACGGGGTCGAAAACCCCGTTTCTCAGGTCCGCCCAAATCTTGGAATACAGTTCGCTCTCTTCCGACTTTGAGGCGTTTGCCGTCGCCTTCAAGGTGATCCAGGACGCGGCGAACGCGCAAAACCGCGTGGTGTAGCTGGGTTCCTTGCGCTGTTCCGCGACGCGGACCCCTGGCCGTAGTCGGATCTGCGTCCGGTTCTTTGAGGGCACCAGCGTCTTTAGGAACTGGTCGATCATTCCCGCCGGGACGTTCATTACCTTGGTTTTCGCCATGTTCAGGTCCCCCACGGGGTCGCAACGCGCCAGCGTTCCCAGAAGACGCGCCACGCTTGCTCCGCTAGCGGCTGGGATGCAATCGCTATGCTGGTATCGTGATTGGTGGCCAGGCTGGCCTTGCTGATGTTGTGCGACCCGATGATGACCATGCGGCGGTCGATGAGGATCGTTTTCTCGTGCAACAGGCGTTGCCGCATTCCGCGGATACTCCACCCGGCATCAATCAGGGTTCGGGCCGCGCCTTCGTTGAAGGGATGGCGGGAGGTGATCGTCTCGCTACTGGCCAGGATTCCCCGACACTGAAGCCCACGGCGCGCCGCGCGCGCCAAGGTGTCTAGCAAGTCGAGCTTGAACCGGCTGGGCACCCGCCAGTGATGCGACAGCATGTACAGGGAGAGGAGGATCGATGACTGCGCGCCATCGAGGGTTTCAACTAGCCACGGTCCCCAATCGTCGCCGGTCAACAATTGGAGAGTGGCCGCTGGATCGGTGATTTGATCCCACTTCATAGCCGTTGCGGCTGGTTGGGGGGGATGATGTTTTGATTCAGGTATTCAGAGACGTAGAACTTGTAACCGCTCATGCCGGTGCCGGTGGCCGCCGCAATCCAGCCCGCTTTCTCTTCCTGATCCAGCGCTGACCACGCGCTTAGGGCGGTCTTAAAGCGCTGGTTCTGCGCCACTTGGGCGGGTCGCCGCTGCGCTTGAATCTCGCGCGGGGCTGCTACGGTGGTTTCACCACCGCCGGTGCGAAACTCCATTCCCCGGAAGGGGCCGCTCGCCGCCAGACTGAACAACGGACCCTTGACCTTGGCCATGTCATTTCGCCGCCATCGCTTGTAGGTGCTGGATGATCCACCAAACCCCGCTGGTCGCCACCGCCGCGACCGCCATTGCGATGAGCATGTCCCATTGCTTGAGGGTGCCGATAGCTTCCCCGTGGGCCTTGATCTCCTGGCCGTAGACCGCCAGGGTTTCGGTTACCGTCTTCAGGACGCCCAGCAGTTCGACCCGGTCTTCGTTCTCTTGCCGGTCGTGGGCCGCGAATCGTTCGTTAATCCCCGCGATTCGTTCGATTAGGGCGGCTTGGATCCTCTGAATCTCTGCAATTTCCTCGATGCGCTTATCAAAAAGCTCCTGCAACCTTGCAAGCGTGCCGCTGATGGCGGTCAGGCGGTCGGCCTGGATGCGGTCCATCTTCCGGCGCGCCAGCAGCGTTTGTTCGTCATCGTCCTCGGGTAACTCGTTGTTCATTGGTTTTTCTCCCCGTTGTGGATGGTTAAAACTGGCGTTTGCACTCAAGCGCTACCGCCGTCGCCAGGTCCGAAGCTGTCAGGCTGTGGCGCTGGGTCATCGCCTGAATCCTCGCGGGGTCCGCCGTCGGCCGGCATCCGCTGCATCCTGTCGTCAGCGTTATCCCGATCACGATCAGACCTATTAGGATCAGGGCCGCCGATATTTTGAGCAGCGTTTGGTTTCTCATGGGTTCCTCGCTCTAGTCGATCTGGTAGAACGATCTTCAGGACCGTATCCACTCCGTAAACCGCGCTCATGACTAGGCCGACTTGATCGGCGCTCAAGTCCGCGCCCATCCACCAAAGTCCGGCGATGGCACCAGCCGCCAGGGCTCCGGCGATGACCCCGCGTAGGGTCGTCGTTTCTTGCCCGCGCGCTTTCCGGTAAGCGTTCAACGCGGTGAAGATCATCACAACCTTGTTCATTTGTTCCTCGCCTCGTCGAACTTAAGTGCTCACGCCAGATTGCTTAAGTGCCCACGCCAGAATGAATACCCGAAACAAGCGACGAAACCAGCCTTTGCCGAACGTTTCCTCGTTGCGGTTGATCTCGTAGCGCCAGGCGCGAAGCGCGCAAAACTCGGCGATGGCTCGGCCTGGATTGCGTTTCGCCGCGTCCAGGGTTAGCACCCCTAGAACGCCGTCAGTTTTCTCTTTAACGGCTTCCTGGAGAAGTTTGATAGCGGTGCCTGTGCCTTGGTTAACAGCGCAGTCCAGGAGTAGCAGGTCTAGGCCGTCCGGGAGTTCGTCGCCTTTGATGGGCGTCCAGTAGTCGCGCTTGTAGATGGCCTTGGCGTCATCGCGGGTCAATCCTCGGATGTTGATATGGGGGTAGGCGCGCGCGGATATGCCGTACTTCGTCAGGCCGCCGGGGTCTTTGGGGTTCTCGACCAGTCCCCCTTCTTCCGCCAGGATGATTTCGATGCACCGTTCAAAGTTTTTCATCGGTCTTGTTCCAGGGTTATGACGGTGAAGTTGCCGGATTCGAGCATCCGGGGGAGGAGTTTCCGTTGCTCCGGGTCGATGCTGTTGAGGGCCGCGACGAACCGGATTTCCAGGATTGGGCCGGTCGTGCCGTTGAACACCTGGCTACCGGCGATGACGCCAACGAGGGGGTCGATACGGTCGATGCGCTTGGGCCGGTGAAAGGGAATGATCGTGTTCATGGCCCTTCCCCATCCCAGACATTGTCGGCCGCGACCACGTAAATCCCTGGGTCTTCGGACCTGCGCGGCGGGGTTTCCTGGCAGTGGTCGGGCTTCGGGTACTGGCCCGGTACTACATCGCCATGGTCTCGGCAGCGGTGGGTATCGATGACGTGTCCATCGCACGACACGACAAAGACCGCTGTTTCCTGCTCGCAATGCGGGCAACGGCTACGGTCTGCTGGGGTGGCTTTTGGCCTGATGTCCTGTTGCATCCTGGCTAACCTCGCCGCTTCAATGAATCCGATGGATATTGGCTTCATGGCTGAATCGTCGCTCACCTTGAATTCGTGCAAATTCAACCCGCGCGCTGGTTCGGTCGGGCTTTGCCTTGTCGATCTCGTCCAGGTGCTTTTCTAGGGCATCCCAACCCGCGTCGTTGATGTAGAGCGATAGGTCCGGGTCCCGGTGTTCGTCGCAGACCTCCACGTTCATGATCAGCATGCCCCTCTTTCGCCCTTCGTCGTTCTCGGCTTCGAACGTGATCTCGGGCCGCCAGGCTGCCGGGTTTTCGCATCCGATCCGTCCGCATGTCAGGTCGTGTTCGGGTGCCTGAAACGCGATGCTGGCCTTGATCCGCTCCGCTTTTGGCTTGCGCTTCTCGGCCTGCTGCGGCTTGCGCGTCTTCCGGGTCTTTCCTGGCTTTCTTCTTGAGCGGCCGTGTCGCATCTAGGCGGTCTCCTGTTCGGGTTGATCCGTTGGGGCTGTGGGTTCAGGCGTGGGCTGTCTTCCGGCTAGCGCTGCCTTGAGGTCGGCGAGATGTCCCGCGATGCGTCTCATGCCTTCCGGGCTGCGCGGCGGGCGCTCGGGTCGTGTGGGGGGTAGGCTGCTGGTGGGGGGTCTTGCCTCGGCGGCGGCAACGGCCGCTTCGGCTTGGGCGCGGCGCTCGCGGTCTTGTGCAATGCGGTGCCCGGTGTCGGGCTGGAATCTGCCCTCTTGGGCGCGGTTGACCAGGGCGCGAAGGTAGGCAATTGGGCTGCTGCGAATCTTGCCGGCCTTGATCGCCGCCGCGAGTTCGTCGAGCAGGGGTTGAGCGAGCGGGCCTTGGGACTGCACGAGAGTCTCGGCTTGCTGGCGCTGGTATCCGCTCAACCCGGGTGGGTACACCAGTTCACTCTCTTCCGCGTTACAGCCTGGATTTTCACCCTCGCCGGACGTGGAGGAGGAGGGGTTTTGGGTGGTGGTGGTATTACTACAACTACCTACAACAGTACGTAGTACCGCATCATGCTGCGCATGATGCTGAGCACATGCTGATTCATGCTGAGCATCGCTGAGCATGGGCGTTACACTTTTTCCCTTCTCCCATCGGGCGCGGGCGGCGTTGCGCGCCTGCTCGATGCGCGCCTGGTCCTGGGGTTCTTGGGTCGGCTGGCCGGTCCTGGACCCTGGCCAGTGCGATAGGACGAGTGTTTTCCCGTCCCAATCCAGCAACCGCAATTCGATCAGGGCGGTTACAAAGAAGCGGTCGTCGCCGTCCCAATCGGCGGCTATGGCGATGTCCTCTTCGTCTAGGTCGCTGAGGATTCCGTCCGGGCGCTCCTGTTCCGCCCATGCCCAGAGGGTGAACAGCGATAACACAGCGTCCGACCCCAAGCGCCGCTTGAGCTTGATGACCTTGGGATGATTGAGCGTGGCGGTGTTGATGTTCATCGGGTCGCTCCGAGTCTTAGCGCGCCTGGTCAGCGGTGCTGATGGTGGGTAGCTTGGCCTTCGCGCCGTAGACGTGCTGGACGAGGACGACGCGGATGTATTCCGAAACGGGCCGGTCGTCCTGCATGGCCAGGTCCTGAAGGTCGCGCTTCAATTCCTCCGGCAGGTGCAGCTTGATCGACTCCAGGCACTTCAACGGGCAGTTCGTCGGCATGTGGGCTCCTGAAGAAGCTCCGGCGGTCGTGAGGGGTCCCGCCGGGGAATAACCACCATGGAGAAAATCAGGCTGCTTCGGTGCTCGGCCATGGCAGGTCAGGCCGTAACTCGCGGGCGAGGATCGCCCCTTCGCTGGCTTTTTCTAGCCGGATTGCCATTTCCGCTGATGGGGTGCGCAGTCCGTAGCTCATCAGGCGTAGGTAGCCGACGCTGGTACCTGCTTTGCTTGCGAGTTCGCGGGCGTGTTTTCCGCGGCTTTGCTTGATATAGGTTTTAATGTCCATGCTGGAATTATATATCAAGAGATATTTATATCAAATATCTTCTGATATTTGTTCGTTTATCTATCCGCTGATAGAGTTTTGCAATGGATTACTTGGTCGTGTACCAGCAGCGGCGGCGGGAAAATTTGAGGCGCTTGCTGGCGAACTATCCCACGCAGCGGCATTTTGCCGATGCGGTTGGGTTATCCGTGGCGCAAGTTAGCCATCTGGTAACCGGCGTGCGGGAGATGGGTGAGGAAATCGCGCGGCGGATCGAGCAGGCGCTTGGGTTGGAAATTGGGTTGATGGATCGTGGGGCTGACGCATTTACTCCAAATCCAAGTTCCTTACGTCTAGCGCAGGAGATCGAAGCGTTGCCGCCAAAACAGCGCTGCGCATTGCAGGCGCTTGTTGATTCGCTGGCGCAATCGAGGATAGAGGATGGTCGGGCGGATTGCGGGTAGCGGATTCCTGCTGCTTGTCCTGGCCCTGGTCGCTGCGGGAATTCCCGCCTCGGCGGAAACCCTTGCGGGCTGGGTAGTGGGCGTGGCCGATGGCGATACCTTGACGGTGCGGGTGGAGGGTAACCGACAAGTCAAGATACGGCTGGCGGGGATCGACGCGCCGGAGCGCAACCAGCCGTTCAGCGCCCAGAGTCGGGAGGCGCTGGTTGCGCTGGCGCTGGATCATGAAGTGCGGGTTATGGTGCTGGCCGTGGATCGTTACGGTCGGACGGTGGGCCGGGTCCTGGTGAAGCAACCCGGTGGGAACTTCACCGAAATGGACGTAAATCGTGAGTTGGTGGCCCGTGGCTTGGCGGTGGTGTATCGCCAGTACGGCCAGGATTCCGAACTGGTTGCGGTGGAAGCGGAAGCGCAACGCGAACGGCGCGGGGTGTGGGCCGGCGAATGCGTCAAGTGGAGCTGCGGGCAAATGGCCTCGTGCGACGAGGCGCGAGACTACCTGACCCGGTGCGGGGTGTTGCGGCTGGATGGGGATAAGGACGGGGTGCCGTGCGAGGCGTTATGTCGGTAATGGTGCTGATTTGGTGCAGGACTGCTTTGTGCTACCTTGATCAAGGTGAATTTTCTTTGGGCTTGTGCTGTGACAGGCATTACAAGCGGCTGATTTTATTTGCTCTTTATCAGGTGGTGGGGTCTGAAAATCCGCGTGTCGTTGGTTCGATTCCGACCCTGGCCACCAAATTCAATGAATCACGAGCGGGTTCGACCCCCCGCTCCTCCGGTTGTACCAGACTCGCGGCCCACGGTTACAGTGTTTCTCGTGGTAATCGCTCGTCAACCACCATCCAAGCAACCGTGGTATCGGTTCCGTCATGGCCGTCTTGCTTCGGCTTGTCGGGCGGAAGCCGTGGTTCGTCGTCCGTCCTCTCGTTTTTCAGAATGGCCTAACCCGCACCTGAGCCGACGTCTACCGGCGCCACCTACTTGCACCGTTAATCACCCAAACGCGGGCAATACGGAATGCACCAAATAAAATTCCGTGGGCAGGAAATTTTGCCCTTCCAAGAAGAACCACCGACACTTTGGAGCAGAGAATCCACATGACCACACTAATGAACGCGGTCAAGCGCAATGACCTGGCCCGCCTAAAAGAACTCATTCAGCAGGGCGTCGATATCAATGCTCCCGACGCCAGTGGCGATGTCCCCTTGATCATGGCGGCTTACGAAGGTCATACCGAGATTGTCCAGGCCTTGCTGGAAGTCGGCGCCGATGTGACCGCCGTCGATCCGGGCATGAAGGCCACCGCCCTCCATGCCGCCGCTTACGCCGGCCGAACTGAAGCGGCGCGACTGCTGATCGCGTATCGAATCGATATCAATAAACAAGGACCCTACAACGGTTATACGGCCTTGCATGATGCGATTTGGCAAAATCACCTCGAAACCGCCAAGGTGATTATCGAAGCGGGAGCCGATCTGGCGCTGAAGTCACACGATGGCCAAACCCCATTGGAATTCGCCCGCGCCAAAAAACGGAAGGAACTGGTCGCCCTACTGGAACAGAAAACTCATCCCCAAAATAACCCGACGTAACCGCGAACCAGCGAGCGGCGGAGTTTGTATCCTAACCCAAGCCGCCACCTGGACAACAATTCAATACATCTTGATTTATAAGGACTTTTTTGCATAATTAAATGACGTTGCCCAGTTGCCATGAAAGCACCGACTTTCATCGTCGGAGGTGGCGCCGCCAACATGACTGATAGGCGGGTTACGCTGCCGCTAACCCGCGCTACGGCCCTACCCCCCATGCCCGATCGGTACCAGCAGCACCGGCGCGGTGGCCTTCATGGTGACCTTGTGCGCCACTGAACCCAACACCGCCTCGCCGATGGCGGAATGCCCGTGCGAGCCGAGGACGATCAATTCCGCACGGACTCGCCGGGCTTGTTCCAGGATGACGCGGGCGGGCGGTCCCTCGATGATCTGGATATCAGTGATCAAGCGTTCGGCGTGATTTTCCAGCGCCTCCAGGCAGTACGCATCCAGCCGTTGCCGCAGGGCCCGGTGGGCGCTAGCGTGGACTTCGGTGTCGTGCGCCTGGCGCGCTTCCTCGGGAACGGTGGCGTTGATCCAGAACCGGGCGAAATCGCTCAGCGGCTCGATGACGTGGAGGATGTGCAGCCGGGCGCCAAAGCGGTGGGCGAGTCCGGCGGCGTGTCGCAGGACTTCGGAACTGCGTGGATCGAGATCGGTGGCGCACAGGAGGGTGCCGATGGCGTAGTCCATGATGTCCTCTCTCAAAACGTTGGGTTTTCATGGGACCAGGAACGACTGGATGAATTCGGCCACCGCCGCCTTGCCCCGAAAGATGCCGTAATGGCCCTCGCACAGGATATCGGCCTCCAGCACCAGCAGTTGTTCGAGCGAAGCCCGATAATCGGCCCGGTTCGAGTGTAGCCGCAAGTCCAGCGGCCCATGCACATCCTGGCCGAACACCACGATTTGACCCTCGGATTCGGTCAGATACGCCAGGGAACCGGGGGAATGGCCGGGGATGTGGAGGGCGGTGATGGATCGTCCGCCCAACGGCAGCGTCTCTCGCGCGCCGCTCAGCCGGCGGTCCACCGGGCAGGGATAGAGCTTGGAGCCATACCAACTGGCTGCCGTGACCTCATTATCGCCGCGCTCCAGGAAATCGGCGTCCAGTTCGTGGGCAACGACCGGACAACCCAGCATCTCGCGCAGGTCGCGGGCGCCGCCGGTGTGATCGTAATGGCAATGGGTCAACAGCAGATATTCGATTTGCTCGGGTCGCACGCCCAAGGTAGCGAGGTGGGCGAGCAACCGCTTCTGACCGCGACCGGCGCCGGCGTCCACCAGCGCGGCGTGACCATCGAAGTTGATCAGATAAATGGCGGCATCCTCGGGGGCGGTCAACCCTTGACCGCCCACCTGGAAGATTTCCTGGGTGATGGTGATCGGTCTCGCCATGAGGATTTCGTCCTTAAACAGTGGTATTAAATTGGGGAGTTTCAGCAGGGAATCGCCCGCGCTCAGGTTGGAGCGGCGAATTCCGCCGACCGGATCGCGCGGGCTAGCTTGTCGAGAACCCCGTTGACGTAGCGATGACCCTGTTCCGCGCCGAACAGCTTGGCCAGTTCCACCGCTTCGTTGATGACGATCCGGTAGGCGATGTCCGGGCGCCATATCAGCTCATAGCCGCCGATCCGCAAGATGGCGCGCTCCACCGGGTCCACCCGCGCCAACGGCCGGTCCAGGAATGGCTCCAGCGCGGCGTCGATTTCCGCCACCCGCGTCGGCACCTGCCGCACCAGTTCCTGGAAATAATCCGAATCGGCCTTGCGCAAATCCTCGTCGGCTAGGAATTGCGCCGTGATTCGGGCGGGGTCCTGGCCGGTGATTTGCCACTCGTACAAGGCCTGTGCCGCGCAGCGCCGCGCCCAGGCGCGCTTGCCGGACTGGGATTTGCGACTTTGACCCACCACGGCTCACGCTTCCAGCCGGCGCAGCAGGCTGACCATTTCCAGCACCGACAGCGCCGCCTCGGCGCCCTTGTTGCCAGCCTTGGTTCCAGCCCGTTCCACCGCCTGGTCGATGGTGTCCACGGTCAGCACGCCGAAGCCGACCGGAATATCGTATTCCAGCGCCACGCTGGCTAATCCCTTGACGCATTCGCTGGCGACATATTCGAAGTGCGGAGTACCGCCGCGGATTACCGCGCCCAGGGCGACGATGCCGTCGTAACGCTCGCTGGCGGCCAGCCGTTGCGCCGCCAGCGGCAGTTCGAAGGAACCCGGCGTCCAGACCAGGTCGATGCCGGTCTCGGGCACGCCATGCCGGCGCAGGGCGTCCACCGCGCCGTTGACCAAGCTTTGCACGATAAAGCTGTTGAACCGCGCCGCCGCCAGGGCGAAGCGGGCGTCTTGGGGCGGGGTGAAATCGCCTTCGATGGTGGTGATGGAGTGCATGGGGGATTCCACGACAGATGGGGATAGGGGAAATTCAGGAAACATACGCGACGACTTCCAGATTGAAGCCGGACAGACCGGTGATGCGCCGAGGCGCGCCCAACACGCGCATGCGGCGTACCCCGATGTCGATCAGGATTTGCGCGCCGATGCCGTAGGTGCGTAATTCCGCCGACGAGTCAGCGGGACGCGGCGCCTCGGTCGAGCCGAACTGATAGCCGCGCATCCGCCGAATCAGGGCCGCCGGCTCCTCGGTCCGATTCAGAAACACTAGCACTCCCGCCGGCTCGTTCGCCACCCGCCTCAAAGCGTCGCGCAGCGGCCAGCCGCCATCGGGCAGGCGCAAAGTCAGCAGGTCGTTCAACAGATGCTGAACGTGAACTCGCACCATGATCGGGTCCTGGGTATGAATCTCACCCTTGACCAGCGCGAAATGCACCTGCCGACCGACCAGGTCCTGATAGGTCAGGACCCGAAACGGGCCAAATTCGGTGTCCATGAGGGTGTCGGCGACCCGCTCGACGGTTTTCTCGTTCTGCATTCGATAGCGGATCAGGTCGGCGATCGTGCCGATTTTGATGCCGTGGTGTTCGGCGAAAGCCTCCAATTCAGGCCGTCGCGCCATCCCGCCGTCCTCATTAAGGATTTCGACGATCACCGCCGCCGGTTCCAGCCCGGCCAGCCGGGTCAGGTCGCAACCGGCCTCGGTGTGACCGGCGCGGGTTAGGACGCCGCCGGGTTGGGCCATCAACGGGAAGATGTGGCCGGGCTGTACCAGATCCTCGGGCTTGGCGTCGGGGCGGACGGCGGTGCGGACGGTATGAGCGCGATCGTAGGCGGAGATGCCGGTGGTGACGCCCTGGGCGGCTTCGATGGAGACGGTGAAGTTGGTGGAGAAGGGCGTGGCGTTGTCCTGCACCATCAGTGGCAGGCGCAGTTGCTGGCAGCGTTCGCGGGTCAGGGTCAGGCAGATCAGGCCACGCCCGTAGCGGGCCATGAAGTTGATGTCCTCGGGGCGCGCCAGCGAGGCGGCCATCAGCAGGTCGCCTTCGTTTTCCCGGTCTTCGTCGTCCATGATGATGACCATCTTGCCTTGCCGCAGGTCGGCAAGAATTTCGTCAATGGTATCGAGCGCCATCGTTTAGCTCCAAAACCCGTGTTCGCGCAGCAGCGCCTCGGTGAGACCGCCGCTGGCCGGGCGCGCGGCGCGGTCGCCCAGTAGCAACCGCTCCAGATAACGGGCGATCAGGTCCACTTCCAAATTGACTCGTCGTCCAACCGCGCAGGCGGCGAGGGTGGTTTCCGCCAGGGTGTGCGGAACGATGTTGAGTTCGAACGCCGGGCCGTCCACCCGGTTGACGGTGAGGCTGATTCCGTCCACGCAGATCGAGCCTTTTTCGGCGATGTAGCGGGCCAGTTCGTCTGGAGCTTGAATGCGTAGCCGCCAGGAACGACCGTCGGGGCGCCATTCAGTGATCACGCCAATACCGTCCACATGACCGCTGACCAGGTGGCCGCCGAGCCGGGTGGTGGGGGTCAGCGCCTTTTCCAGGTTGACCGGCGTACCGGGTTGGGCCGCGCCGAGGATGGTGCGTTCCAGGGTCTCGCGCGAGACATCGGCCCAGAAGCCGTCACCGGGCAGTTCGACGGCGGTCAGGCAGACACCGCTGACGGCGATGCTATCGCCGAGTTGCACATCGTTTAAATCCAGCTTGCCGGTGGCGATGCGCAGGCGGACATCGCCGCCGCGCGGCTGGAGCGCGGTGATGGTGCCAACGGCGGTGATGATGCCAGTGAACATGGTGGGGTCTCGAAAAAGGCGGTGGGAGTATGAAATTGGCCCGTTGGTCGCCGCAGCCGCGCGGGCTTTTAAACTTCTTGACGCATCTTGGTCAAGATGCCCATGATTTTCTTGACATTGTCAATGCGATACTCGGGACGGTCAATGTGAGCGTATTAACCTCCCGACTCCAAAGTTGCCGGATCGGTTGGGCTAAGGTTGCTTTTAGAGTCTAATTTTTTCAGATACTTGGCGAGAAAACTTGAAATTCTGGACTCATAGGCTTCTGGAGCAAAGTTGTGCAGATTGACGTGGGCCGCGCCCTTGACGATCCAAAGCTCCTTGGGCGGGCGAGCGGCGTCAAATATCCGCTGGGTTTCGGCCAGCGTGGTATGGCGGTCATTCTCGCCAGCGGCAATTAGAACCGGAGCGGATAGAGAAGAAATCGCCGCTATTGGTTGGAGGTCGTTTACCGATATGCCAAGCCTGAGCGGTAATTGCCACAGCAGCAGGGGGGTAAGGAAGTTACCGAATGGTCCGAACTTCAATACGAGCCGGTTGGCGGTGGCCTCCTGAATAGTCGGATACATCGATTCCAAAACCACCGCATCGGGATCGGGCTTGGCGCCAGAAAGAACGAATGCCGCCGCACCGAGCGATAAGCCGATGACCGCGATTTTTTCGCCGCGGAGTGTTTGCCTCAAATAGCGCAGAGCCGTTGCCACGCCATACCCTTCCCGGGCGCCGAACGAAATTCGATCCCCGCTGCTTTCCCCGTGCGCCGGCAAGTCTATCAGAAGCACCGAGTGGCCTTGTTTGCGCAGAAACTTGGCGCGATCCAACATTTGCGTGCGGTCGGCGTGTATACCGTGGAGCAGCAGAACACCACCGGAACCTGGATTACCGCGAGTGAACCAGCCCACCACTTGCTCGCCGTTTCGGGTTGGCAACTCGACCGGTTCTAGCGATAAATCCGGTGGCGGCTTCCCGATGGGCCTGTTGGCGGGTGAAGAAAGCAGCTCGCCGGCACCCAGCGATGCTAAGAACAAAAGCGCAACCAGCGAAAACGCGATGAAAAATATGCGGCGCATGGATTATGTCGCCTGTTTGAAATCGATGAAAATGGCGGAATTCTGGAAGCGAGGGCTACAAATTTTTTCGAATCATCTTCCGAAAGTCTGTGGGCCGCAATGTCAGTCGCCAATCCCTCTCCACTGCCCGCGTTTCCACAATCTCCAACTCCCACCGTTCGTTCATCCGCGTCAATTTCGGCAACTGAAACAACCCGCGCGCCTTGTCGCCGAGCAACAGCGGCGCCATGTAGATCACCAGTTCATCCACCAGCCCCGCCCACAGCAACGCGCCGGCCAAGGTCGAACCGCATTCCACATGGACCTCGTTGCACTCGCGGCGGGCCAGTTCGGCCATGACGGCGAGCAAATCCAACCCCCGTTCGGCGCGCGGCAAAATGACCATTTCCGCCCCTGCCGCCCGTAGCGGTTCATGCGCGGCGGGGTCGGCGACGGCGGTGAAAATCAGCACTTGACCCGGCAGCCGCAAGGTTTGGGCAGTGGGCGGCGTGCGCAGTTCGGTGTCGAGAATTACCCGCAGCGGCTGGCGGGTCGCTTCCGGCAGGCGAATGTTGAGACTGGGATCGTCGGCCAGCACCGTCCCGACGCCAGTCAGAATCGCCGAGGCGCGCGCGCGCAATCGCTGTACGTCTTGCCGCGCGGCCTCGCCGGTCAGCCATTGGCTTTCGCCCGAGGCTAGCGCGGTGCGTCCGTCCAGGCTCATGGCCAGCTTGAGGCGGACAAAGGGTCGGCCTTGGATCATGCGCTGGATGAAGCCAGGATTCAGCGCCCGCGCTTCCGTTTCCAGCAAGCCGCATTCCACCACGACGCCGGCCTCCCGCAGGATCATGAAGCCCTTGCCGGCAACCTGGGGATTCGGGTCGGACATGGCCGCCACCAACCGGCCGATCCCAGCTTTGAGCAGGGCGTCGGTGCAGGGTGGGGTACGGCCCTGATGGCAGCAGGGTTCCAGGGTGACATACGCAGTCGCGCCGTGCGCCCGTTCGCCGGCCGCATCCAGCGCGTTGATCTCGGCATGGGCTTCGCCGGCGCGGGCGTGCCAGCCTTCGCCGACGACGATTCCGTCCTTGACCAGCACGCAACCCACGCACGGGTTGGGATCGGTGTGGCACAAGCCGCGCCGGGCCAACACCAAGGCACGCGCCATGTGACGGTAGTCGTCGGGTCGCCATTCGCTTCCCTCGCCCTCAAGTGAAGAGGGGTTGAGGATGAGAGGGTCGGGCATTACTTGGCGTCCGCCGGATCGGACGACGCGCCTTGCAAGCGTTCGATTTCGAGCCGGAAGGCATTGACGTCCTGGAAGCTGCGATAGACCGAGGCGAAACGAACATAGGCGACCTGATCCAGATCGCGCAACTCGTCCATGACCCATTCGCCGAGGCGTTGGCTGCTCAGTTCCCGCTCGCCGCTAGCGCGGGCGCGGTTCTTGATGCGCAGGACGGTTTCCTCGATCCGTTCGGCGCTCACCGGGCACTTTTCCAACGCTCGCAACAAACCGGTGCGCAGCTTTTCCTCCAAAAACGGCTCGCGGCGACCATCGCGTTTCACCACCGGTGGCATCAACAGTTCAGCCACCTCGTAGGTGGTGAAGCGGGCGTTGCAATACGGGCATTCGCGGCGGCGGCGGACCTTGTCGCCTTCCGCCGACAGCCGCGAA
Organism: Candidatus Contendibacter sp.; assembly: GCA_031732935.1. GTDB lineage: Bacteria > Pseudomonadota > Gammaproteobacteria > Competibacterales > Competibacteraceae > Contendibacter. The sequence goes on along the minus strand of JAVMKH010000150.1, from coordinate 301 downwards.
TCGATGACCCGGGTATCGGGTGTTCCGCAAAACGGGCAATGCATCGTCGCCGCCTCGCGCGCCTGCCGGGGGGATCAACCGTACACCGGGAAGCGGGCGCAGAGTTCGGCGACCTGGCCGCGTACCCGGTCGATGACCGCGTCGTTGTCGAGACCGTCGAGGATGTCGCACATCCAGCCGGTCAGTTCGCGGCACTCGCGTTCCTTGAACCCGCGCGTGGTGATCGCCGGCGAGCCGATGCGGATGCCGCTGGTCACGAACGGCGACTGCGGATCGTTGGGCACGGCATTCTTGTTGACGG